>NZ_CP095474.1:4330545-4357367 GCF_023614315.1 Streptomyces sudanensis
TTTAGGTGCAGCGTCGTGTGTTTCTTGCCGGAGGTAGAGCACTGGATAGGCGATGGGCCCTACCGGGTTACTGACCTTAGNCAAANNCCGAATGCCGGTAAGTGAGAGCGCGGCAGTGAGACTGTGGGGGATAAGCTCCATGGTCGAGAGGGAAACAGCCCAGAGCATCGACTAAGGCCCCTAAGCGTACGCTAAGTGGGAAAGGATGTGGAGTCGCAGAGACAACCAGGAGGTTGGCTTAGAAGCAGCCACCCTTGAAAGAGTGCGTAATAGCTCACTGGTCAAGTGATTCCGCGCCGACAATGTAGCGGGGCTCAAGCGTACCGCCGAAGTCGTGTCATTGCAGCATGAGGGCCAACGCCCGCTGTGATGGGTAGGGGAGCGTCGTGTGCCGGGTGAAGCAGCCGTGGAAGCGAGTTGTGGACGGTTCACGAGTGAGAATGCAGGCATGAGTAGCGATACACACGTGGGAAACGTGTGCGCCGATTGACTAAGGGTTCCTGGGTCAAGCTGATCTGCCCAGGGTAAGTCGGGACCTAAGGCGAGGCCGACAGGCGTAGTCGATGGACAACCGGTTGATATTCCGGTACCCGCTTTGAAGCGCCAGCGCTGAACCCAGCGATGCTAAGCCCGTGAAGCCGTCGTGTGCGTCTTCGGACAAGCACGGAGTGGTGGAGCCGGTGGCCCAGACTGGTAGTAGGTGAGCGATGGGGTGACGCAGGAAGGTAGTCCAGCCCGGGCGGTGGTTGTCCCGGGGTAAGGGTGTAGGCCGTGTGGTAGGCAAATCCGTCACACATTGAAGGCTGAGACCTGATGCCGAGCCGATTGTGGCGAAGTGGATGATCCTATGCTGTCGAGAAAAGCCTCTAGCGAGTTTCATGGCGGCCCGTACCCTAAACCGACTCAGGTGGTCAGGTAGAGAATACCGAGGCGTTCGGGTGAACTATGGTTAAGGAACTCGGCAAAATGCCCCCGTAACTTCGGGAGAAGGGGGGCCACGTCTGGTGACGAGTCTTGCACTCCGAGCTGGGGGTGGCCGCAGAGACCAGCGAGAAGCGACTGTTTACTAAAAACACAGGTCCGTGCGAAGCCGTAAGGCGAGGTATACGGACTGACGCCTGCCCGGTGCTGGAACGTTAAGGGGACCGGTTAGCCTGGATTCGTCCGGGCGAAGCTGAGAACTTAAGCGCCAGTAAACGGCGGTGGTAACTATAACCATCCTAAGGTAGCGAAATTCCTTGTCGGGTAAGTTCCGACCTGCACGAATGGCGTAACGACTTCTCGACTGTCTCAACCATAGGCCCGGTGAAATTGCACTACGAGTAAAGATGCTCGTTTCGCGCAGCAGGACGGAAAGACCCCGGGACCTTTACTACAGTTTGATATTGGTGTTCGGTTCGGCTTGTGTAGGATAGGTGGGAGACTGTGAAGCCGTGACGCCAGTCATGGTGGAGTCGCCGTTGAAATACCACTCTGGTCGTGCTGGATGTCTAACCTGGGTCCGTGATCCGGATCAGGGACAGTGTCTGATGGGTAGTTTAACTGGGGCGGTTGCCTCCTAAAGGGTAACGGAGGCGCCCAAAGGTTCCNCTCAGCCTGGTTGGCAATCAGGTGTTGAGTGTAAGTGCACAAGGGAGCTTGACTGTGAGACCGACGGGTCGAGCAGGGACGAAAGTCGGGACTAGTGATCCGGCGGTGGCTTGTGGAAGCGCCGTCGCTCAACGGATAAAAGGTACCCCGGGGATAACAGGCTGATCTTCCCCAAGAGTCCATATCGACGGGATGGTTTGGCACCTCGATGTCGGCTCGTCGCATCCTGGGGCTGGAGTCGGTCCCAAGGGTTGGGCTGTTCGCCCATTAAAGCGGTACGCGAGCTGGGTTTAGAACGTCGTGAGACAGTTCGGTCCCTATCCGCTGTGCGCGTAGGAATATTGAGAAGGGCTGTCCCTAGTACGAGAGGACCGGGACGGACGAACCTCTGGTGTGCCAGTTGTCCTGCCAAGGGCATGGCTGGTTGGCTACGTTCGGGAGGGATAACCGCTGAAAGCATCTAAGCGGGAAGCCTGCTTCGAGATGAGTGTTCCCACCTCCTTGGAGAGGGTAAGGCTCCCAGTAGACGACTGGGTTGATAGGCCGGATATGGAAGCCCAGTGATGGGTGGAGTTGACCGGTACTAATAGGCCGAGGGCTTGTCCTCAGTTGCTCGCGTCCACTGTGTTGTTCCCGGGTTGCGAACAGTCGCACCGGCATACAACATCTATTCAAGTGAATAGTGTGCTTGTTCGCTCGAACCCGATAGGGTTTCGGTGGTCATAGCGTTAGGGAAACGCCCGGTTACATTCCGAACCCGGAAGCTAAGCCTTTCAGCGCCGATGGTACTGCAGGGGGGACCCTGTGGGAGAGTAGGACACCGCCGAACAATTTTTCAGGACCTTCGGTCCCAGCGTGCATGCTGGGATCGGAGGTCCTTTTTGTTGTCACCGGATTTGTTCGAAGCGCGATGGAACGCCCACTGCGCGAGAATGGCCGGCAGTACCAGAAGACAGGAGCCACACCCATGTCCACCAACTCCTCCGACGACCGTCCGGATCGCGAACCTCGTCGTAGGGACGGTGGGGGCGAGCGGGGCGGATTCCCGCGTGACGATCGCGCCCCGCGTCGCGACGACGATCGGCGGGGCGGTGGCGGCTTCCGCCGTGACGACCGCCGCGACGATCGTGGCGGTTTCCGGCGCGGGGACGATCGTCCGTCGTTCCGGCGCGACGACCGGGACCGCGGTGGATACCGGGGCGGAAGCTTCCGGCGGGACGACGACCGGCGGGACGACGACCGGCGGGGCGACGATCGGCGCGGTGGCGGCTACCGCTCCGACGACCGCCGCGATGACCGGGGTGGTTTCCCGCGCGACGACCGGGATCGTGGGCCGCGTCGTGATGATGACCGGCGGGGCGGTGGTGGTGGTTTCCGGCGTGAGGAGCGTCCGTCCTTCCCACGTGACGACCGTGCTCCGAGGCGCGACGACCGCCGCGACGACCGGCGGGATGACCGTAGGGACGAGCGTCGGGATGATCGTGGTGGGTTCCGGCGTGGGGATGACCGTCCGTCGTTCCGCCGTGACGACCGGGATCGGGATCGCGGGCCGCGTCGTGACGACGACCGGCGGGGCGGTGGCGGCTTCCGGCGCGACGACCGGGACCGCGGTGGATTCCGCGGCGGCCGCGACGACCGGGATCGGGATCGTGGGCCGCGTCGTGATGACGATCGGCGGGGTGGTGGCGGTGGTGGTTTCCGGCGTGAGGAGCGTCCGTCCTTCCCGCGTGATGATCGGGCTCCGAGGCGCGACGACCGGCGGGATGATCGTGGTGGGTTCCGGCGTGGGGACGACCGTCCGCCGTTCCGCCGTGACGACCGGGACCGGGACCGTGGGCCGCGTCGTGATGACGATCGGCGGGGTGGTGGCGGTGGTGGTTTCCGGCGTGAGGAGCGTCCGTCCTTCCCGCGTGATGATCGGGCTCCGAGGCGCGACGACCGCCGTGATGACCGCCGTGATGACCGCCGCGACGACCGGCGGGATGATCGTGGTGGGTTCCGGCGTGGGGACGACCGTCCGCCGTTCCGCCGTGACGACCGGGACCGGGACCGTGGGCCGCGTCGTGACGACGATCGGCGGGGCGGTGGCGGCTTCCGGCGCGACGACCGGGACCGTGGTGGATTCCGCGGCGGCCGCGACGACCGGCGCGACGATCGCCGGGACCGTGAGCCCATCAAGCGACTGCCCATCCCCGACGACGTCACCGGTGACGAGATCGACCAGGACGTGCGGCAGGAGCTGACGAGCCTGCCCAAGACCCTTGCCGAGGACGTCGCCCGCAACCTGGTCATGGTCGCCCGGCTCATCGACGAGGACCCCGAACAGGCGTACGCCTATTCGCGGATCGCCCTCCGGCTGGCCTCCCGTGTCGCCGCCGTCCGCGAGGCCGCCGGCTTCGCCGCGTACGCGACGCAGAGGTACGCCGAGGCCCTCGCCGAGTTCCGGGCCGCCCGGCGCATGACCGGGAACGTCGACCTGTGGCCCGTGATGGCTGACTGCGAGCGCGGTCTCGGCCGCCCCGAGAAGGCCCTCGCCATGGCCGGTGAACCGGAGGTGCAGAAGCTGGAGAAGGCCGGGCAGGTCGAGATGCGGCTCGTCGCCGCCGGGGCCCGCCGCGACATGGACCAGCTCGACGCCGCGATCGTCACCCTCCAGTCGCCCGAACTCGCGTCCCACTCCGTCCAGCCGTGGACCGCGCGCCTGCGGTACGCGTACGCCGACGCGCTCCTCGCCGCCGGCCGGGAGGACGAGGCGCGCGAATGGTTCGCCAAGGCGCTGGAGTCCGACAAGGAGGGCACCACCGACGCCTCCGACCGGCTTGCCGAGCTCGACGGCGTCGAGTTCGTCGACGCCTTCGAGGACGCGGAGGACGAGGACGCGGAGGACCGGGACCGGCCCGCCGGGGACGACGCCGACGAGGACGCCGGCACCGACGAGCACTGACCGCGCGGAGACGCGGAAAGGGGCGGCACCCCGCGGGGTGCCGCCCCTTTCCGCGTCCTCAGTCCAGGGCCAGGCTGCGCAGGACCAGGCCCGTCGCCGGCTTCGGGCCGAACGACGTCGACTTCCGGGGCATCGTCACGCCCTGGCGCGCCAGCTCCCGTACGACCTCCTCGCGCACCGGGTGCATCAGGACCGCCGTCGCCCCGTTCCGCTCCGCCTGCGTCACCGCCGCCCGCGCGTCGTGGATGTAGGCGATGTGCTCCGGGGCGTCGGGGACCCGCCACACGTGCTCCAGCAGCGTCGCGTGCAGCACCGTCGCGTCCAGCCGCCGCCACGCCTCCGGCCGGTCCCGGCGCACCGTGCGCTCCAGCAGGTCCGGGGCGGGGCGGTCCACCAGGTGGAAGCGGCCGTCGCCCGCCAGCAGGAACGCGTTGCCGTGGTCCGCCGCCTCCGCCAGGGCGTCCAGGGCCGCCTCCAGCGGTACGCCGTCCAGCGTCCGCACGCGGAACCCCCCGTCCAGGGCCGCCAGTGCCGAGGCGACCGGCAGGCGGTGCAGCAGCCGGTGGATCGCCCGCACCCGCAGCGGGTAGCGGCCGGTGTCGACGAGGAGGACCAGGCCGTAGTTCCACGGGCCCGGACCCGACCGCTCCTCGCGGAGCCGCAGGTACGTCGCCCAGCGGTGGTGGCCGTCCGCGATCAGCGCCTGGTGGTCCGCCAGGTCGTCCGCGACCGCCGTCAGTTCGGCCGGGTCGGTCACCGCCCACAGCCGGTGGTCGAAGCCGTCCTCCGTCGTCGTCGAGAGCAGCGGCGTGCCCGCCGTGGCCCGTTCGATCACGGCCGCCGTGCCCGAGGCGCGGTCCTCGCACCGGTACGTCAGCAGCAGCGGCTCCAGGTGCGCGCCCGTCGTCCGCATCAGGTCCGCGCGCTCCTCCACCACGTGTGGCATCACGTCCTCGTGCGGCAGGACCACGCCCTCGGCCGGCGGCGACAGCTCCAGCGCGCCGATCAGGCCGCGCTGCAGCAGGTCGCCCTTGCGCTGCTCGTACACGTACAGGGCGGGTTCGGCGTCGGGGGCGAGGACGCCGTCCTCCAGCCAGTCCGCGAGGGTGTCCGCCGCCCGGCGCGGACGGGCGTCGGCCGTCGGGGCCTGCGGCAGGATCAGCCGCACGATGTTGTAGGGGTCCGACGACTCCAGGTGGTCCAGCCCGTCCGGCCGCACGACCACGTCGTACGGCGGAGAAGTGACCGCGGCGAGGCTGCGCACCCGTTCGGGGACGTACCGCAGTCCGCGGAACGGCTTCAGACGCAGGCCGTCGTCGGCCGCGGTACCTCTTTCGTTCATCCCTGCATCGTAGGTGTGGCGTACGGATGAGCGATGATCGGGGGACGGGATCCGCCGGACGAGTGAGGAGCCAGGTTGATGGGGCGGCACGGACGGAGCGCGCCGGGTGGCAGTTCGACCGCGTTGAGCGCGGCCTACGACACGGCGCTGCTGGACCTGGACGGCGTCGTGTACGCGGGCGGCGAGGCCGTTTTGCACGCGGTGGAGGCGCTGGGGGAGGCGCGGGCCGGCGGGATGCGCCTCGCGTACGTCACCAACAACGCGCTGCGCACCCCCGAGGCCGTCGCGGCGCACCTCACCGAGCTGGGCGTGCCCGCCGAGCCGGCCGACGTGGTCACGTCGGCGCAGGCCGTGGCGCGGCTCGTCGCCGACCGGCTGCCGCGGGGGTCGCGCGTCCTGGTGGTCGGCGGCGAGGGGCTGCGGGTGGCGCTGCGCGAGCGGGGGCTGGTCCCCGTGGAGTCCGCGGACGACGACCCGGCGGCCGTCGTCCAGGGGTACGGCGGGCCCGACCTGCCGTGGGGCCGGTTCGCGGAGGCGTCGTACGCGATCGCGCGGGGGGTGCCGTGGTACGCGTCCAACACCGACCTGACCATCCCCGGGGCGCGCGGCATCTCGCCCGGCAACGGCGCCGCCGTGGAGGTGGTGCGCATCGCGACGGGCGCCGAGCCGCACGTCGCGGGCAAGCCGCTGCCGCCCATGCACCGCGAGACGGTCCTGCGGACCGGGGCGCGGCGGCCCCTGGTCGTGGGGGACCGGCTCGACACCGACATCGAGGGCGCGTACAACGGCGGTGCCGACTCGCTGCTCGTGCTCACCGGCGTGACCACCCCGGCGGTGCTGCTCGCGGCCCGGCCCGAGCACCGGCCGACGTACGTCGACGCCGATCTGCGGGGGCTGCTGACCGGCCAGCCCGAGGTGACCGGCACTGCGGCGGACGGTTTTCGCTGCGGGGGGTGGACCGCGAAGGCCGACGGCGGCGCGCTCGCCCTCGGCGGGGACGGTGAGCCGCTCGACGGGCTGCGGGCGCTGTGCGCGGCCGCCTGGAGCCACGCCGGGGACGGGTCGTGCGCCCTGGACGCGGGGGAGGCGCTGGCCGGACTGGGGTGGTGACACCCCCGTGATCACCATGGGGAGGGTAGGCTAACCTAACCGGGTGTTGGTTGAGAGCTCCACCGAGCAGAGCGCGAAACCCGGGGCCGCCGCGCCCCGTGGGCGCCGGTCGAAGCGCGCCGCCGGGCTGCTGCTGTCCCTGGGCGTGCTGGCGCTCGTGTGCGTCGCGAGCGTCGCCGTCGGCGCCAGGCCGGTGCCGCTCGGCGACGTCTGGCACGGCCTGTTCCAGTACTCCGGGACCGACAACGACGTCCTCATCGCCGAGGTCCGCGTCCCGCGCACGCTGCTCGGCCTCCTCGCCGGCGTCGCGCTCGGCCTGGCCGGCGCCGTCATGCAGGCCCTCACCCGCAACCCGCTCGCCGAACCGGGCCTGATGGGCGTCAACGCGGGCGCCGCGGCCGCCGTGGTCACCGCGACCGGCGTCCTCGGCGTGACGTCCTTCCTGGGGTACGTGTGGTTCGCGTTCGCCGGTGCCGCGGTCGCCTCGGTGCTGGTGTACGTGCTCGGCGGCGGGCGCGGCGCCACCCCGGTGCGGCTCGCGCTGGCCGGTACCGCCGCGACCGCCGCGCTGTACGGGTACGTCAACGCCGTCCAGCTCCTCGACTCGGCGGCCCTGGACCGGCTGCGGTTCTGGACCGTCGGGTCGCTGGCCGGCGCCGACGCGGAGATCGTCGAGGTGGTCGGCCCGTTCGTCGCCGCCGGTGTCGCGCTGGCCGCGGCGGTCGCCCGGCCCCTGAACGCCATGGAGATGGGGGACGACACCGCCCGCGCGCTCGGCGCGAGCCTCACCGGCACCCGGGTGCGGGCCGTGCTCGCCGTGACCCTGCTGTGCGGCAGCGCGACCGCCGCGTGCGGGCCGATCGTCTTCGTGGGGCTGATGGTGCCGTACCTGGTCCGCGCGGTCACCGGGCCCGACATGCGGTGGATCCTGCCCTACGCGGCGGTCCTCTCGCCGGTGCTGCTGATCGGCTCCGACATCGTCGGCCGCGTCGTCGTCCGCCCCTCCGAGCTCCAGGTCGGCATCGTCACGGCGCTGATCGGCGGGCCCGTCTTCCTCCACCTCGTACGCCGCAAGAGGATGGTCCAGCTGTGACCGCGCCCCCCGCGCCCGCCGCCGCGCCGGCCCCGCCGGCCCGCACCCGCACCGTCCGGGCCGTCCGCACGCGGGGCGGGCTGTCCGTCCGGGTCGAGCCGCGCACCGTGGCCGTCTGCCTGCTGCTGTCCGCGCTGGTCCTGGTCGTCGGTGTCGTCCTCGTCGGCAGCGGCGACTTCCCCGTCGCGCCCGGCGACGTCGTCGCCACCCTCCTCGGCGGGGGCACCGCCGCGCAGGAGTTCGTCGTCCTCGACCTGCGGCTGCCGCGCGTCCTCGTCGCGGTCCTGGTCGGCGCGGGCCTGGCCGTCGGCGGGGCGGTCTTCCAGACCGTCACCCGCAACCCGCTCGGCAGCCCCGACATGCTCGGCGTCAACCAGGGGGCGATCGTCGGGGCCCTCACGGTGATCGTGCTGTTCCACGGCGACGCCACCGCCGTCGCGGCCGGCGGGCTCGCCGGCGGCACGCTGACCGGCGTCGCCGTGTACGTCTTCGCGTGGAAGCGGGGCGTGCACGGCTTCCGGATCGTCCTCGTCGGCATCGGGCTCGCCGCGATGCTGACCGCGGTGATCCACTACCTGATCACCAAGGCGAACCTGGTCGACGCGACCCGCGCGGTCGTGTGGATGACGGGTTCCCTGGAGGGCCGCGACTGGACCCAGTTCCGGCCGCTGCTCGCCGCCACCGCCGTCCTGCTGCCGGTGGTCCTCGCCTACGGGCGGCCGCTGCGGATGCTGGAGATGGGCGACGACGCGGCGTACGCGCTGGGCGTGCGGGTGGAGCGGGTGCGGATGGTGCAACTGGTGTGCGCGACGCTGCTCGTCGCCTCCGCCACCGCCGCGGCGGGCCCCATCACGTTCGTCGCGCTCAGCGCCCCCCAGGTGGCCCGCCGGCTGACCCGGTCGCCGGGGCCGAACCTGGGCGCGTCCGCCCTGGTGGGCGCGGTGATGCTGCTGGTCGCCGACTGGGCGGCCACCCACGCCTTCGGCGGGCGCCAGCTTCCCGTCGGCGTCGTCACCGGCGTCGTCGGCGGCTGCTACCTGCTGTGGCTCCTGGTCACCGAGCGCCGGGCAGGCCGGATATGACCCCCGTGAACGACCAGAGCGCCAGGAGTACGCCCATGCAGTCCCAGCCCCCGCGGCAGCGTCTCGCCGCGGAGTCCGTCACCCTCGCCTACGACCAGCGGACCGTCGTCCGGGACCTGTCCGTGGAGATCCCCGACAACTCCTTCACGGTGATCGTCGGGCCCAACGCCTGCGGCAAGTCCACGCTGCTGCGCGCCCTCGCCCGGATGCTGAAGCCCACGCGGGGCCGGGTGCTGCTGGACGGGCAGGCCATCCACTCCATGCCCGCGAAGCAGGTCGCGCGCACGCTCGGGCTGCTGCCCCAGTCGTCGATCGCGCCGGACGGCATCACCGTCGCCGACCTCGTCGCCCGGGGCCGCTACCCGCACCAGGGGCTGCTGCGGCAGTGGTCGGCGCAGGACGAGCGGATCGTGCGGGAGTCGATGGAGGCCACCGGCGTCGGCGGGCTGGGCGACCGGTACGTCGACGAGCTGTCCGGCGGGCAGCGCCAGCGGGTGTGGATCGCGATGGCGCTCGCCCAGCAGACGCCGCTGCTGCTGCTCGACGAGCCGACGACGTACCTCGACATCCAGCACCAGATCGACGTCCTCGACCTGTGCGCCGAGCTCCACGAGACGCAGGGCCGCACCCTCGTCGCCGTCCTGCACGACCTGAACCACGCCGCCCGGTACGCCACGCACCTCGTCGCCGTGCGCGGCGGGGAGATCGTCGCCCAGGGCCCGCCGTCCGAGGTCGTCACCGCCGAACTCGTCGAGCGGGTCTTCGGCCTGCGCTGCCAGGTCATCGACGACCCCGAGACGGGCACGCCGCTGGTCGTCCCGGCGGCCCGGCGGGCGCGGGCGCCGCGGGTGTAGCCGCCCCCGGCCGGGGCGGTGCCGCTGCGGACCGGCGGTGCGCGGGGGCTTCGCGGTAGCGTCGGGGCATGGACGCCACGCCCCCGGAAGAGCCCCCGCNNNCNCCGGACACCGCCCGCACCCCGCCGCCCCCGGCCGGGGCGGACGGCGGCGCGCCGGACCCGCCCGGCGCCGGGCGGGTTGCCACCGGGCACGCCCCCGTGGACGCCCTGCTGGAGCGGCTGGACGACACCGGCCGGCTCGCGGCGGACGCACACCTGGAGGTGTACGAGGATGTACACCGGGGGCTGCGCGACGTGCTGGCCGCGCTGGACGCCCCCTCCCCGACGGGACCCCCGAACGACCACAGGAGCTGAACCGAACGTGGCAGGAGTGGCACGCCGCCGTCTCGACGCCGAGCTTGTGCGCCGCAAGCTCGCCCGCTCGCGCGAACACGCGAGCCAGCTGATCGCGGCGGGGCGGGTGACCGTCGGCGGCGCCACCGCCGCCAAGCCCGCCACCCAGGTCGAGACCGCCGCGGCCATCGTCGTCGCCCAGGACGACGCCGATCCCGAGTACGTGTCGCGCGGCGGCCACAAGCTCGCCGGGGCGCTCGCCGCGTTCACCCCGCGGGGACTGGCCGTCGAGGGGCGGCGGGCCCTCGACGCCGGGGCGTCCACGGGCGGTTTCACCGACGTCCTGCTGCGCTCCGGCGCCGCGCACGTCGTCGCCGTCGACGTCGGGTACGGGCAGCTCGCCTGGTCGCTGCAGAGCGACGACCGGGTCACCGTGAAGGACCGCACCAACGTACGGGAGTTGACGCTCGACGCGATCGGCGGCGAACCCGTGGACCTGGTCGTCGGGGACCTGTCGTTCATCCCGCTCGGCCTGGTCCTGCCGGCGCTCGCCGGTGTGACCGGGCCCGGCGCCGACCTCGTGCTGATGGTCAAGCCGCAGTTCGAGGTGGGCAGGGAGCGGCTCGGCAGCGGCGGTGTGGTCCGCAGCCCCGAACTGCGCGCCGAGGCCGTGCGGAACGTGGCGCGGCAGGCCGCCGCGCTCGGGCTGGGCGTGCTGGGCGTCACCGCGAGCCCCCTGCCCGGCCCGTCCGGCAACGTCGAGTACTTCCTGTGGCTGCGGGCCGGGGCGCCCGCCCTGGACCCGGCCGACGTCGACCGCGCCGTGGCGGAGGGACCCCGTTGACCCCGCGGCCGACCGCGGCGCCGCGGACCGTCTTCCTCCTCGCGCACACCGGGCGGCCCGCCGCGGTGCGCAGCGCGGAACTCGTCGTCCTGGGCCTGCTGCGCAGCGGCATCGGCGTGCGGGTGCTGGCCGCGGAGGCCGCCGACCTGCCGCTGCCGCCGTCCGTGGAGACCGTCCCGGAGGCCACGCCCGACGTCCTGGACGGCTGCGAACTGCTGATCGTCCTCGGCGGCGACGGGACGCTGCTGCGCGGCGCCGAGTTCGCCCGCGCGTCCGGCGTGCCGATGCTCGGCGTCAACCTGGGGCGGGTCGGGTTCCTCGCCGAGGCCGAACGCGACGACCTCGACAAGGTCGTCGACCGGGTCGTCACCCGCGCCTACGAGGTCGAGGAGCGCATGACCCTCGACGTCGTCGTCTACGACAACGGCGACGTCCTGCACACCAACTGGGCGCTGAACGAGGCCGCCGTGCAGAAGGTCGCGCCCGAGCGCATGCTGGAGGTCGTCCTCGCCATCGACGGGCGCCCGGTGACCGGCTTCGGCTGCGACGGCGTGATCTGCGCGACACCCACCGGGTCCACCGCGTACGCCTTCTCCGCGGGCGGGCCGGTGATCTGGCCGGAGGTGGAGGCGCTGCTGATGGTGCCGATCGGCGCGCACGCGCTGTTCGCGAAGCCGCTGGTGACGACGCCCGACTCGGTGCTGGCCGTGGAGGTCGAGCCGCACACCCCCGACGGGGTGCTGTGGTGCGACGGGCGGCGCACCGTCACCCTGCCCGCCGGCGCGCGGGTGGAGGTGCGGCGCGGATCGGTGCCGGTACGGTTGGCGCGGCTGCACCACGCCTCGTTCTCGGACCGGCTCGTCGCCAAGTTCGCGCTGCCCGTGTCGGGCTGGCGCGGCGCCCCGCACTAGCCGCGGGGCGGGGGTCGTCGCATCGGGGCCGCCGGACCTCGTATGGTCTTCCACGTGCTGGAGGAGATGCGGATACGGTCGCTCGGAGTCATCGACGACGCGGTGGTCGAGCTGTCGCCCGGGTTCACCGCGGTGACCGGTGAGACGGGCGCGGGCAAGACCATGGTCGTGACCAGTCTGGGGCTGCTGCTCGGCGGGCGCGCCGACCCGGCCCTGGTGCGGATCGGGGCCGCGTCCGCCGTCGTGGAGGGCCGCGTCGGCGTCGAACCCGGCTCCGCGGCGGCCCGCCGCGCCGAGGAGGCCGGTGCCCAGCTCGACGACGGCGCGCTGCTCATCAGCCGCACCGTCTCGGCCGAGGGCCGCTCGCGGGCGCACCTCGGCGGGCGCAGCGTCCCCGTGGGGCTGCTCGCCGAGCTGGCCGACGACCTCGTCGCCGTCCACGGCCAGACCGACCAGCAGGGCCTGCTCAAGCCCGCCAGGCAGCGCGCCGCGCTCGACCGGTACGCGGGCGACGCCGTCGCCGTGCCGCTCGCCGCGTACGGCGAGGCGTACCGGCGGCTGCGGGCGCTCGACGCCGAGCTGGACGAGCTGACCACGCGCGCGCGGGAACGCGCGCAGGAGGCGGACCTGCTGCGGTTCGGGCTGGCGGAGATCGAGGCGGTCGCGCCCCGCCCCGGCGAGGACGCGGAACTGGCCGCCGAGGCCGAACGGCTCGGCCACGCCGAGGCCCTCGCCTCCGCCGCCGCGCTCGCGCACGGCGCGCTCGCCGGGGACCCGGAGGACCCGGAGTCGGTCGACGCGACGACGCTGGTCGGCGCCGCGGGGCGCGCCCTGGAGGCCGTACGCTCCCACGACCCGGCCCTGGCCTCGCTCGCCGACCGGGTCGGGGAGATCTCGATCCTCCTCACCGACGTGGCGGGCGAACTCGCCGGGTACGCCGACGGCCTGGACGCCGACCCGCGGCGGCTGGCCGCCGTCGAGGAGCGGCGCGCCGCGCTGGCCGGGCTGACCCGCAAGTACGGCGAGGACGTCGCCGCCGTCCTCGCCTGGGCGGAGGAGGGCGCCGCCCGGCTGACCGAACTCGACGGCGACGACGACCGGATCGCGGAGCTGACGGCCGAACGGGACGCCCTGCGCGCCGAGCTGTCGCGGCTGGCGCAGACCCTCACCGGCGCCCGGACGGAGGCGGCCGCGCGCTTCGCCGACGCGGTCACCGCCGAGTTGGCGTCGCTGGCGATGCCGCACGCGCGCGTGTCGTTCGACATCCGGCAGACCGAGGACCCGGACGGCGTCGAGGTCGGCGGGCGGCGCGTCGCCTACGGGCCGTCCGGCGCCGACGAGGTGGAGCTGCTGCTGGCACCGCACCCGGGCGCCCCGCCGCGGCCCATCGCGAAGGGCGCGTCCGGGGGCGAGCTGTCCCGGGTGATGCTCGCGGTGGAGGTCGTCTTCGCCGGTACGGACCCGGTGCCGACCTACCTGTTCGACGAGGTCGACGCCGGTGTCGGCGGCAAGGCGGCCGTCGAGATCGGCCGGCGCCTGGCGAGGCTGGCCAGGACGGCGCAGGTGGTCGTCGTGACGCACCTGCCGCAGGTCGCGGCGTTCGCCGACCGGCAGCTGCTGGTGGAGAAGACCAGCGACGGCTCGGTCACCCGGTCCGGCGTGACCCTCCTGGAGGGCGAGGACCGGGTGCGGGAGCTGTCGCGGATGCTCGCCGGGCAGGAGGACTCGCAGGCGGCCCGGGCCCACGCGGAGGAACTCCTGGCGACCGCCCGCGCGGACCTCTGAACCCGGCCGCGCGGCGGGGGCGGCCCGAGTAGGGTGGCGGACGTGATCGACCGCCCCGTCAGGACCGCCGCCGTCTGCGGCACGGCCGCCGCGGTGACCCGCGCCGTGCACGCGGGGCTGCGGCGCCGCCGCCGGCCCGGGTGGGAGCGGGTCAACCACGCGGGCCGCGCCGTCGGCCTGTACGCGGGCCCCGCCGTCGCCGCCGGGACGGCCCTGGCCGCCCTCGGTGCCGTCCCGCCCCGGGAGCGGGCCGCCGCCGTGCAGGCCGTCCTGGCCGGGGCGCTCTGCGGGGCCTACGACGACCTGCGCGGCGACCACCGGCGCGGCCTGCGCGCCCACCTCGGGGCGCTGCGGCACGGCGAGGTCACCAGCGGGGCCGTCAAGCTGTTCGGGATCGGCGCCGCCGGGCTGGCGGCGGGCGTCCTGCTGAAGGAGCGTCCACTCGACCGGCTGCTCACGGGCGTGGTGGTCGCGGGCGCCGCCCACTTCGTGAACCTCCTCGACGTGCGGCCCGGACGCGCCGCGTCGGCCGTCCTGGTCCTCGGAGTGCCCGGCGTGGTGCGGGGCGGGCCGCTCGCCGCCGCGCCCGCGGGGGCCGCCGCGGCGGTCCTCGGCGACGACCTGCGGGAGCGCACGATGCTCGGCGACACCGGGGCGCACGCGCTGGGCGCGGCCCTCGGCGTGGCCGTCGCCGCCGGGAACGGGCGGCTCGGGCTGGCCCTGCACGCCGCCGCGTTCACCGCCGCCGCCGTCGCCGGGGAGAGCGTCAGCCGACTCGCGCGCTCACCCGTGTGAGTGATCCCGGCGGCGGTGTCGCGCCGTCGTGCGCCGGAAAGTGGCGGGAAGCGGCGGGCCCGGCCCGGGAGCAGTGCCGGAACGCCCGTACGGGCTGGCATCCTTGGCGCGTGAAACAGCTGCGTACGGTCCAGGTCCTGGGCGGCGGTGGCGCGGGCAGCGGCGCCCACGTCAGGTCGCTGGCCTCCGGGCTTGTGGCGAGGGGCGTACGGGTGACCGTGTGCGCCCCCGCGGAGGTGGACCGCACCCACGACTTCATGGGCGCCGGCGCGTGCTTCGTGCCCGTGCCGACCCGCGGCGACCCGCTGACCGTGGGCGCGCTGCGGGCCGTGTGCTCGGGCGCCGACCTCGTCCACGCGCACGGGCTGAACGCCGCGGTCCGGTCCGCGGTGGCCCTCGCCGCGCAGCGGACGCCGCTCGTCGTCACCTGGCACTTCGGGCCGCACGCCGAGGGAGTGGGCGGGCGGTTGCTGCGGCTGGTGGAGCGGAAGGCCGTGCGCGCGGCCGCCGTCGTCCTCGCCACGTCGCCGGAGCTGGTGGACCGGGCGCGCCGGCGGGGCGCCCGCGACGCCCGTCTCGCCCCCGTGGCCCCGCCGCCGCCGCACCGTCCCGCCGACCTGCCCGGGGAGAAGGCGCGGGCCGAACTCGGCGCGGTCGGCAGGCCGCTGGTGGTGACGGCCGGCCCCCTGGAGCCGCACCGGGGGCACGGCACGCTGCTGGACGCGTCCCGGCGGTGGCTCGGCCACGACCCGGTGCCGCTGGTCGCCGTCGCCGGTGAGGGCCCGCGGCGGGCCGCGCTCCAGCGGCGCGTCGACGCCGAGGGACTGCCGGTGCGGCTGCTCGGGCGGCGTGACGACGTGGCCGCGCTGCTGGCCGCGGCGGACGTGGCGGTGCTGGCCGGCCGCTGGGAGTCGCGGGCGTCGCTCGCCCGGGAGGCGCTGCGGCTGGGCGTCCCCCTGGTCGCCACGGCGGCGGACGGGGCGCGGGGGCTGGTCGGTGACGCCGCAGAGCTCGTCCCGCACGGGGACTGCGTACGGCTCGCGTCGGCCGTGACCCGCCTGCTGACGGACCCGGTCCGGCACGCGGCGCTCGCGGCGGCCGGGCCGCGGCAGGCCGGGACGTGGCCGACGGAGGAGGAGACCCTCGCCCAGGTGCTGAGCGTCTACGACGAGCTGTGCGCACCTCCGGGCCCCCGCGCACCGGGCCCCCGGCCCAGGACGGACGCCTAGCGCCGGGCCCGGCCCGGCCCGGCGCCGGGCCCGTGCGGGCCGACCCGGCCCGGCACGCGGCGCTCGCGCGGTCNGCNCCGCGCACGGCCGGTACCGCTCCCGAGGGCCGGCCGGGGCGGCACGGCGGCGCCGCCCGGACGGGGCGGACGGGACGCCGCCCCGCGCGCGGGCGGGTCAGCCGCCGTACGCGCCGCTCGCGGTCAGCCGCAGCGCCGTGTCGATCAGCGGCACGTGGCTGAACGCCTGGGGGAAGTTCCCGACCTGCCGCTGGAGGCGGGGGTCCCACTCCTCGGCGAGCAGCCCCAGGTCGTTGCGCAGGCCGAGCAGCTTCTCGAACAGCTTGCGCGCCTCGTCGACCCGGCCGATCATCGCCAGGTCGTCGGCCATCCAGAACGAGCACGCCAGGAAGGCGCCCTCGTCGCCGGGCAGGCCGTCCACGCCCTCGTCGAAGCCCTGCGTCGGATAGCGCAGGATGAAGCCGTCCTCCGTGGACAGCTCCCGCTGGATCGCCTCGATCGTGCCGATGACCCGCTTGTCGTCCGGCGGCAGGAAGCCCACCTGCGGGATGAGCAGCAGCGCGGCGTCCAGCTCCCGCGAGCCGTACGACTGCGTGAACGTGTTGCGCTCCGGGTCGTAGCCCTTCTCGCACACGTCGCGGTGGATCTCGTCGCGCAGCTCGCGCCACCGCTCCAGCGGGCCGTCGGCGTCGCCGGACTCGATCAGCCGGATGGTGCGGTCGACGGCGACCCACGCCATGACCTTGGAGTGGACGAAGTGGCGGCGCGGGCCGCGCACCTCCCAGATGCCCTCGTCGGGCTCGTTCCAGTGCTTCTCCAGGTAGTTGATCAGCTTCAGCTGGAGGAGCGAGGCGTAGTCGTTGCGGGCCAGGCCGGTCATGTGGGCCAGGTGCAGGGCCTCGGTGACCTCGCCGTACACGTCGAGCTGGAGCTGCGCGGCGGCGCCGTTGCCGACGCGGACCGGGGCGGAGCCCTCGTAGCCGGGCAGCCAGTCCAGCTCCGCCTCGCCCAGCTCTCGCTCGCCCGCGATGCCGTACATGATCTGCAGGTTCTCCGGGTCCCCGGCGACCGCGCGCAGCAGCCACTCGCGCCAGGCGCGGGCCTCCTCGCGGTAGCCGGTGCGCAGCAGCGAGGAGAGCGTGATCGCCGCGTCCCGCAGCCAGGTGTAGCGGTAGTCCCAGTTGCGCACGCCGCCGATGTCCTCCGGCAGGGAGGTCGTCGGCGCGGCGACGATGCCGCCGGTCGGCGCGTACGTCAGCGCCTTCAGCGTGATCAGGGAGCGGACCACCGACTCGCGGTACGGGCCGCGGTAGGTGCAGTGGTCGACCCACTCGCGCCAGAAGGCCGTGGTCGCCTCCAGCGCCCCCTCGGGGTCGGGCAGCGGGGGCTGCGCGTGGTGCGAGGGCTGCCAGCTGAGGGTGAAGGCGATCCGCTCGCCGGCGGCGACGGTGAAGTCCGCGTACGTGGTGAGGTTCTCGCCGTACGTCTCGCACTGCGTGTCGAACCACACCGAGTCGGGTCCGGCGACGGCGACCGTGCGGTTGTCGACCTTGTGGACCCACGGCACGATCCGGCCGTAGCTGAACCGCATCCGCAGCGCGGAGCGCATCTTCACCCGGCCGCTGACGCCCTCGACGATCCGCACCAGCTGCGGCGCGCCGTCGCGGGGCGGCATGAAGTCGGTGATGCGCACCGTGCCGCGCGGCGTGTCCCACTCGGATTCCAGGATGAGGGAGTCGCCCCGGTAGCGGCGGCGGTCGGCGGCCGGAGGCTCGGACCCCTCGGCGTGCTCCGGCCCGATCCGCCAGAATCCGTGCTCCTCGGTCCCGAGGATTCCTGCGAAGACGGCGTGCGAGTCGAAGCGGGGCAGGCACAGCCAGTCCGCCGTGCCGTCCCGGCAGACCAGGGCGGCGGTCTGCATGTCTCCGATGAGTGCGTAGTCCTCGATGCGCCCGGCCACGTGCAATCTCCAGTCGAACGGCCACGTTCGCCCCGCGGGGCGCTTACTGGGGTCAGGGTCAAGGATCGTTGGCGCGAGGGGTCCCGGACGACGGGCGGGGTGGTGTCGTACGAAGGACTGACTCGGCAACGGGTGTCCGAGCAGGATACGACGCGCCCGGGTCTTCCGTGTGGTCCTCCCGGGAGAAGCCGGTGGCGCGGACGGTCCGGACCAAGGGGCGCGTACCCGTTGCGCGCACGCATGCAGCCCGGTGCGCACGCCTTTGTTCCGCACAGACTCGAACACTCATCCACAGGATCGCACAATGGCTGATTCGCAGGGGTCGTATGGCCGGAACGCGGTCCTCTTCCGTCGCTGATACCCTGGTAGCCCGTGGACCGGTGGGCGCCGCAGAACCGATCGGCGGCCCCCGAACCGCAGCGACGGCACCTTCGGAGGCCCCGGGCCCCCTCAGGGCTCCTCCGGAACGGACGCCGGTACGCACCTCCAGACCGCGACCACGGGAGCCCCCTCTTGGCCATGCCGCCCGCTGCTTTCCGAAACAGCACAGCCACGACGACCAAGCACATCTTCGTCACCGGGGGTGTCGCCAGCTCCCTCGGCAAGGGCCTGACCGCCTCCAGCCTGGGGGCGCTCCTCAAGGCGCGGGGCCTGCGGGTCACGATGCAGAAGCTCGACCCGTACCTGAACGTCGACCCCGGCACGATGAACCCGTTCCAGCACGGCGAGGTGTTCGTCACCAACGACGGCGCCGAGACGGACCTGGACATCGGCCACTACGAGCGCTTCCTCGACGTCGACCTCGACGGCTCCGCCAACGTCACCACCGGCCAGATCTACTCCACCGTCATCGCCAAGGAGCGGCGCGGCGAGTACCTCGGCGACACGGTGCAGGTCATCCCGCACATCACCAACGAGATCAAGCACCGCATCCGCCGCATGGCCACCGACGACGTGGACGTCGTCATCACGGAGGTGGGCGGCACGGTCGGCGACATCGAGTCGCTGCCGTTCCTGGAGACCGTCCGCCAGGTCCGCCACGAGGTCGGGCGGGACAACGTCTTCGTGGTGCACATCTCGCTGCTGCCGTACATCGGCCCGTCCGGCGAGCTGAAGACCAAGCCGACCCAGCACAGCGTCGCCGCCCTGCGCAACATCGGCATCCAGCCCGACGCGATCGTGCTGCGCGCCGACCGGGACGTCCCGACCGCCATCAAGCGCAAGATCTCCCTGATGTGCGACGTGGACGAGGCGGCCGTGGTCGCCGCCATCGACGCCAAGTCGATCTACGACATCCCCAAGGTGCTGCACACCGAGGGCCTCGACGCCTACGTCGTCCGCAAGCTGGACCTGCCCTTCCGCGACGTCGACTGGACGGTCTGGGAGGACCTGCTCGACCGCGTCCACAACCCGGAGCACGAGGTCACGGTCGCCCTCGTCGGCAAGTACATCGACCTGCCCGACGCCTACCTGTCGGTCACCGAGGCCATGCGCGCCGGCGGCTTCGCCAACAAGGCCCGGGTCAAGGTCAAGTGGGTCACCTCCGACGACTGCAGGACCCCCTCCGGCGCGGCCCAGCAGCTCGGCGACGTCGACGCGGTCGTCATCCCCGGCGGCTTCGGCGAGCGCGGCGTCGACGGCAAGGTCGGCGCCATCCGGTACGCCCGCGAGAACAGGGTCCCGCTGCTCGGCCTCTGCCTGGGCCTGCAGTGCATCGTCATCGAGGCCGCGCGGAACCTCGCCGGCATCGCCGACGCGAACTCCACCGAGTTCGACGCCGCCACCTCCCACCCGGTCATCTCGACGATGGAGGAGCAGCTGGCGTACGTCGAGGGCGCGGGCGACCTGGGCGGCACCATGCGGCTCGGCCTGTACCCGGCGAAGCTCGCGGAGGGCTCCGTCGTCCGCGAGGTCTACGGCGACCAGCCGTACGTCGAGGAGCGGCACCGCCACCGCTACGAGGTGAACAACGCCTACCGCGCGGAGCTGGAGAAGAAGGCCGGCATCGTCTTCTCCGGCACCTCCCCGGACAACAAGCTCGTCGAGTACGTCGAGTACCCGCGCGAGGTCCACCCCTACCTGGTGGCCACCCAGGCCCACCCCGAGCTGCGGTCCCGGCCGACCCGGCCGCACCCGCTGTTCGCCGGACTGGTGAAGGCCGCCGTGGAGCGGCAGCGGGCCGCCGGGTCCGAGGCGTGACGCCCTGACCGCGGGTTATACGGTTGGCCGGGGCGCGGGTCCGCTCGGACCGGCGCCCCGGCCGACGCGCTGAGGGAGGACGACCGCATGACCATCGAGGACACGCCGGCCGAGTGGCGGGTCACCGCGACCGAGACCCCGTTCCGGGGCGGCAAGACCAGTGTCCGCACGGACGAGGTGGTCATGCCCGACGGCTCGGTCGCGCGCCGCGACTACCAGGTCCACCCCGGATCGGTCGCCGTGCTCGCGCTCGACGACGAGGACCGCGTCCTCGTGCTGCGCCAGTACCGGCACCCCGTGCGCCGGAAGCTGTGGGAGATCCCGGCCGGCCTGCTCGACGTGCCGGGCGAGAACCCGCTGCGCGCGGCCCGGCGGGAGCTGTACGAGGAGGCCCACGTCAAGGCGGACGAGTGGCGCGTCCTGACCGACGTGTACACCTCTCCGGGCGGCTCCGACGAGGCCCTGCGGATCTTCCTGGCGCGCGGTCTGTCGGAGGCGGACGGGGAGCGCTTCGAGGCCGCCGAGGAGGAGGCCGACATGGAGGTCGCCCGGGTGCCGCTGACCGAGCTGGCGCGGGGCATCCTGGCGGGGCGCCTGCACAACGACTGCCTGGTGGTCGGCGTGCTGGCGGTCCTCGCCGCGCGGGCGGGCGACGGCCTGGACGCGCTGCGCCCCGCGGAGGCGCCCTGGCCGGCGAGGCCCTTCACGGCCTGAGCGGGGCCGGCGTCCGGGCGGACCCGGCGCCGGCCATCCGGCATCGGCCGGTGTGACGATCTGCTGATCCGATCGGGTGATGCACGGGCCGTGCTCCGTACGGGACGCCCGCGGTGCTGAACTACGCTCGGCTCACCCGCCCGGGCACCCGGCGGGGCAGCACGTGACGCAGGCGGACGGGAGCGTGACCCGTGACGGACCAGGCGGTGAACAGCGGCGGAACCGGGCGCCCCGCGGACGGCGCGGACGGCGCGGAGCGCCCGGGTGCCGGCGCTCGCCGCCCTGCGGACGGTGCCCGCGCGGACACGGGCGCGGAGCCGGCGCCGCCCGGCGCCGGACGCCCGCGTCCCGTCCCCGCACCGGCCGCCGGCCCGTCCGCCCCGGCCGCTTCGGATCCCGGCGGCGCCGCCCGCGCCGGCGGTGCCGGCACTCCCGCGCCCGCCGCTTCCGCGGAGCCCCCGCAGGCCCCCGGCCGGGACGGCGACGGCGCCGTACCGCAGGACCGCGGACGGCGGTTCTTCGGGCGGGTGCGGGAGATCAAGGCGCTGCGGGTCGACATCTCGCGGGCCGGACTCGACACCCTCGCCGGGCGGAAGGCGCCCCGCGCACGGGTGCTGCTCATCGCCGGGCGCCCCGGGTCCGGGCGGACCGCGCTCGCCGAGGAGCTGGTCCGGGACCTGGAGCGCGGATACCGCGACGGGGTGCTGCGGGCCCGCCTCACCGAGCCGGGCGGCGAGGCCGTACCGGTCGGGCGCGTGGCCCGCGCGCTCCTAAAGGGCCTCGGCGTCGCCGCGCCGGCCGGGGCCGACGAGGACGACGTCGGCGAACTGCTGCGGACCGCCCTCCGGGACCGCCGCGTCCTGCTGCTCCTCGACGACGCCGCCGACGCCGAGCAGGTGGACGCCCTGCTCCCGGACAACCCCGAGTGCCTGGTCGTGGCCATCGCGCAGGGCCCCCTCACCGGCATCCCCGACGTGCGGCCCTGCACGGTCGGCGGGCTCGACACCAAGGCCGCCGTCGAACTCCTGGGCACCTGCACCGGCTCCGTCCGCATCACCGTCGACCCGCAGGCCGCCGAGACCCTCGCCGAGCTGTGCGCCGGCCAGCCCGCCGCGCTCGTCCTCGCGGGCGGGTGGCTCGCGGCCCGCCCCACCGCGTCCGTCGCCGACCTGGCCAAGCGGCTGCGCGCGGTGCCGGACGACGACGGCCGCCCCGCCGCGCTCCGGCCGCTCGCCCGCGCGTTCCGCCTGGCGTACGACTCGCTGCCCGCGCCCGGCGCGCGCGCCCTGCGCCTGCTCGCCCTCGCCCCGCTGGGCCTGGTGGACCCGCAGACCCTGTCCGCGCTGGCCGGCTGCTCGGTGTCGGCCGCCGCCTCGCTGCTCGACGGCTTCGTCGCGCTCGGATTCGTACGCCAGGCCCCGCCCGGCCGGTACGAGGTGCCCGGATGCCTGATGCCGCTGCTGAGGGAGCGGCTCGCCGCCGAGGACCGGCCCGCCGAGACGCAGCTGGCGCGGGCGCGCATGCTGGAGCGGACCGTACGGCTCCTGCAGTCCTGCCGGGCGGTCACCGAGCCCGCGGGCACCCCCGCGCGCCGCCGCCACGCCGGGCTGCCGCGCGCCCTGCGCTTCCCCGGCCGCGAGGCCGCCGCCGACTGGCTGGACCTGCGGCAGCCCGCCCTGCTGGCCTCCGCGCGCCTCGCGGTCGCGGACGGGGAGCTGGACACGCTCGCCCGACGCCTGATCGCCGCGCTCGTACGGGCCCTGGCCGCGCACCGGGGCACCGAGGCCGCCGCGCCCGAGCTGTACGGCCTCCACCGGCTCGTCCTGGACGTCGCCGAGCGCCGCGGCCTGCACCGGGAGCGCGCCGCCGCCCTGCTGAACCTCGCCGACCTGGACGCCGCCACCGGCCGCACCCGCGACGCCCTGGCCCGCTACCGGGCCGCCCTGGACGCCGGCCGGCTGGCGGACGACCCGTACGCGACCGGCCGCGCGATGGAGTCCGTCGGCGGCGCCTACCAGGAGCTGGGCGACTGGCAGCGGGCCGCCGACTGGTACGGCCGGGCCCTCGCGCAGCGGCTCGCCCGGGACGAGCGGGCCGACCAGGCGCGGTTGTACGGCCGGCTCGGCGCCGTCCACGCGTACGCCGGACGCCACGCCGAGGCGCTGCGCGACTGGCGCGCGGCGGCGGCCGGTTACCGGCGCCTCGGGGACGTGGCGGGCTACGCCAGGGCGCTGGCCGAGACGGCCCGGGTGCAGGAGTACGCGGGCCGCCCGGAGGACTCCCTGCGCACCTGCGAGGAGGCCGTCGAGTGGGCCCGCCGCGCCGGTGACGCGCGCCTCCACGCCGCGCTGCGGCTCCGTCTGGCCGACACCCTCGACCGGCTCGGGGACCCCGCCGCGGCCCGGCTGCACCGGGTCGCCGCCGAACGGCTCCTCGGCCCCGGCGGGCCCGCCGCGCAGCCCGGGGCCACGCATCGGGACCTCATGAGGAATGCCGCACCCCCTGCCTGCGAAATCCGTGGTAGTTCCCAGGAAAATTAAAACTTTGTAAGGCTGGACACAGAGAAGTCCTTCATTAGACTGGGTTGGTCGCGCTCACTTGCTGCGTATCCCGATGTGTCCTGAAACATGCGGGTATGTATCGCCATGGAGCGCTCTACCCCTGTTACCCCTGATTCAAGGACCGTGATCGACGATGAAGGTCGGCATCCCCCGCGAGGTCAAGAACAACGAGTTCCGCGTCGCCATCACCCCGGCCGGCGTGCACGAGCTCGTCCGCCACGGCCACGAGGTCCTCGTCGAGCGGAACGCCGGGGTCGGCTCCTCGATCGCGGACGACGAGTACGTGGCCGCGGGGGCGCGGATACTCCCCACCGCCGACGAGGTCTGGGCCGCCGCCGACCTGCTGCTGAAGGTCAAGGAGCCCGTCGCCGAGGAGTACCACCGCCTCCGCAAGGACCAGACCCTCTTCACCTACCTGCACCTCGCCGCGTCCCGCGAGTGCACCGACGCGCTGCTGGCCTCCGGCACCACCGCCATCGCCTACGAGACGGTCGAGACCGCCAACCGCGCCCTGCCGCTGCTCGCCCCGATGTCCGAGGTCGCGGGCCGGCTCGCCCCGCAGGTCGGCGCGTACCACCTGATGCGCGCGGCCGGCGGGCGCGGGGTCCTGCCGGGCGGCGTGCCCGGTGTGATCCCGGCCAAGGCCGTGGTCATCGGCGGCGGCGTCTCCGGCTGGAACGCCGCGCAGATCGCCGTCGGCATGGGCTTCGAGGTCACCCTGCTCGACCGCGACATCAACAAGCTCCGCGAGGCCGACAGGATCTTCGGCACCAGGGTCAAGGCCGTCATGTCCAACTCGTTCGAGCTGGAGAAGGCCGTCCTGGAGGCCGACCTCGTCGTCGGCGCCGTCCTCGTCCCGGGCGCCAAGGCCCCGAAGCTGGTCAGCAACGAGCTGGTGTCCCGCATGAAGCCCGGAAGTGTCCTTGTCGACATCGCGATCGACCAGGGCGGCTGCTTCGAGGACTCCCACCCCACCACGCACGCCGAGCCGACCTTCCGGGTCCACGACTCGATCTTCTACTGCGTGGCCAACATGCCCGGCGCCGTCCCGAACACCTCGACCTACGCCCTGACCAACGCCACGCTGCCCTACATCGTGTCGCTGGCCGACAACGGCTGGGCCGAGGCGCTGCGCCGCGACCCGGCGCTGGCCAGGGGCCTCAACACCCACGACGGGAAGGTCGTCTACCGGGAAGTCGCCGAGGCGCACGGCCTGGACCACGTGGAGCTCGCCTCCCTCGTCGGCTGACGCCCGCGCACCTTCCCCAAACGGCGGCGCGCACGGGGGACTTCACCCGCCCGCGACCGGCGCCGCCCCGTCAACCGCACGCCTCCGGCCGGACCTCGTGGGACGAGGTCCGGCCGGAGGCGCGTCCGGCCGCGCCCACTGCCTGAAGTCGCCGTGAACGCGGCCCTTCGACCGTTTCGCACGCCCGCGAAACACGCCGACGGGCGCCTTCAGGCCCTTGACAGGAAGGCGCCCGGGCACCGACACATCCCGCCGCGTCCGCCCGATTGTGTTGCTGCGAAGCGGTGACACGCCATAGAGTCGCCAACCGTCGGCATGGTGCCACGCTGACCTATCGATAAGTTTCCTGGCCCGTCCAAGGAGGTAAGACGACTTGTGAATGAGTCGACATTTGCTCCCGGGGTCGCGCGGCCGGGAACGCCGGCGGCGGGCCGCGGTGGCCCGTCGTCCGAACCCGAGGTCGCCGTCCGGACGTTCGCGACGCACCAGCACATGACGACATCCCACACGATGAGGACGATGGACGGCCAACACGTGAACGCCATGGCCGGCAACGACAGTGGCCGAGACTCCACCCACTTCGCCGCCTACGACGAGCTCCCCGAGGGGCACTTCTACGACCCCGACGCCGAGTACGAGCCCGACCCCGAGTACGCGGCCACCCTCGCCCCCGACGCCGCCCGGCAGCGCCGCGAGCGGATCGGCCCGACCGGGCGGCCCCTGCCGTACTTCCCCATCCCCGGCCCGCTCACCGAGCACGGCCCCGCGAAGATCATCGCGATGTGCAACCAGAAGGGCGGCGTGGGCAAGACCACCTCGACCATCAATCTGGGCGCCGCGCTCGCGGAGTACGGACGGCGGGTGCTGCTCGTCGACTTCGACCCGCAGGGCGCCCTGTCGGTCGGCCTCGGCGTCAACCCGATGGAACTCGACCTCACCGTCTACAACCTGCTCATGGAGCGGGGCATGTCGGCGGACGAGGTCCTCCTGAAGACCGCCGTGCCCAACATGGACCTCCTGCCGAGCAACATCGACCTGTCGGCCGCCGAGGTGCAGCTCGTCAGCGAGGTCGCCCGCGAGTCGACCCTGCAGCGCGCCCTCAAGCCGCTGCTGCAGGACTACGACTACATCGTGATCGACTGTCAGCCGTCCCTCGGCCTGCTGACGGTCAACGCGCTGACGGCCGCCCACAAGGTGATAGTCCCGCTCGAGTGCGAGTTCTTCGCGCTCCGCGGGGTCGCGCTGCTCACGGAGACCATCGAGAAGGTCCAGGAGCGCCTCAACCCCGAGCTGGAGCTCGACGGCATCCTCGCCACGATGTACGACTCCCGGACCGTCCACAGCCGCGAGGTCCTCGCGCGCGTGGTCGAGGCCTTCGACGACCACGTCTACCACACGGTCATCGGCCGCACCGTCCGCTTCCCGGAGACCACGGTCGCGGGCGAGCCCATCACCACGTACGCCTCGAACTCGGTCGGCGCGGCCGCCTACCGCCAGCTCGCCAGGGAGGTGCTCGCCCGGTGTCACGCCGAGTGAGTCTGCCCGGAGCCGACGAGCTGTTCCGCACGACCGGGGGCACGGCCCTCCAGGCGTCCACGCCCCGGCGCCAGCCCGCGCAGGAGGCCGCCCGGGTGCCCGGGCAGGGCGGCGAGCAGGACCAGCCGCCCGAGGAGCACGCGGCGGCGGGCGACCCCGGGACCGCGCGGCCCCGGACGCGGGCGGCGGCCNGCNNGCCGGAGCCCGCCGCGGCCTCCGGGACGGCGNCNNCGCCGGGCGCCCCGGCCGCCCGGCGGGGACGGCGCTCCCCGAGCCGGCGGCCCAGCGGGCGGGAGCGCCACGACGAGAAGATCACCGTGTACGTCTCCGCCGAGGAGCTGATGGACCTGGAGCACGCGCGCCTGGTCCTGCGCGGGGAGCACGGACTGGCCGTGGACCGCGGGCGCATCGTCCGCGAGGCCGTCGCGGTGGTCCTGGCCGACCTGGAGTCCCGGGGGGACGCGAGCATCCTCGTGCGGCGGCTGAGGGGCCGCTGAGCGGGACCCGCGCGCCGCGCGGCCCCGTCGCGTACGCCCGGAAGGAGCGCGTGCGGGCGTCTCCGGCGGGCCGCCCGCGCGTGGTGCGCCGCCGGGCGGGCGCGCCCGGGTAGCCTACGGGCCGCCGCCCCCGCACCCCCTGGACCACGATGCCCCCGAACCCTTTACATTACAT
>NZ_CP095474.1:4357445-4391066 GCF_023614315.1 Streptomyces sudanensis
GCCCGCAGGAGCGGAGGCCGGCACCCCGCCGCCGCCCGCCGCCGGCGAGGGGGGCCGGGCCGGGGCGCACGGTGAGGCCCGGGGGCGCTTCACGGTGCGGCTGGCCAACTTCGAGGGCCCCTTCGACCTGCTGCTCCAGCTGATCGCCAGGCACCGGCTGGACGTCACCGAGGTGGCGCTCTCCCGGGTCACCGACGAGTTCATGGCGCACATCCGCGCCATGGGCCCCGACGGGGACCTCGACCAGACGACCGAGTTCCTGGTCGTCGCCGCGACGCTGCTGGACCTGAAGGCGGCCCGGCTGCTGCCCGCCGCCGAGGTGGAGGACGAGGCCGACCTCGCGCTGCTGGAGGCCCGCGACCTGCTGTTTGCCCGGCTGCTGCAGTACCGCGCGTACAAGCGGGTCGCCGAGATCCTCGCCGCCCGCTTCGACGACGAGAGCCGCCGGTACCCCCGCACCGTCGGCCTGGAGCCGCACCACGCCGCGCTGCTGC
Organism: Streptomyces sudanensis; assembly: GCF_023614315.1. NCBI lineage: Bacteria > Bacillati > Actinomycetota > Actinomycetes > Kitasatosporales > Streptomycetaceae > Streptomyces > Streptomyces sudanensis. The sequence goes on from NZ_CP095474.1 coordinate 4,357,940, forward strand.
CCGACGTGGTGTTCAGCGTGGGCCCCGAGGGGTTCGCCGCCCTCGCCGCGAAGGCGATGCGGCCCAGGCCCCGGCCGGAGGTGTACGTGGACCACGTCCACGCGCCGCTGGTCAGCGTCCGCGAGCAGGCGGAGGTCGTGGTGGCGCGGCTGCGGGAGCGCGGCGAGGCCCGGTTCGGCGAGCTCGCCGAGGACGCCCCCGACACCCTCACCGTCGTCGCCCGCTTCCTCGCCCTGCTGGAGCTGTACCGGGACGGGGCCGTCGCCCTGTGCCAGGACGACCCGCTGGGCGAGCTCACCGTCCGCTGGACCGGCGGCGACGCCGACGCGGCGGTCACCGACGAGTTCGACCGGGCCTCTCGGCCCGAACGGGAGGAGGAGGCGTGATCGCCGCCCCGGAGCTGAAGCCCGCCCTGGAGGCGGTGCTCATGGTCGTCGACGAACCGGCGGCCGAGGAGCACCTCGCCAGGGTGCTCGGGCACCCGCGCCACGAGGTCGCCGCCGCGCTGCGCGAACTGGCCGGCGAGTACGACGACCAGGGGCGGGGGTTCGAGCTGCGCCTCGTCGCGGGCGGCTGGCGGTACTACACGCGGCCCGCCCACGCCTCCGCGGTGGAGAGCTTCGTCCTCGACGGCCGGCAGGCCCGCCTGACGCAGGCCGCGCTGGAGACCCTGGCGGTCGTCGCGTACCGGCAGCCGGTCAGCCGCTCCCGCGTCGCCGCGGTGCGCGGCGTGAACTGCGACGGGGTCATGCGGACCCTCCTCCAGCGGGGCCTGGTGGAGGAGGTGGGCACGGAACCCGGGACAGGTGCGATCCTGTACGGGACGACGAACTACTTCCTGGAGCGGATGGGCCTGCGCGGCCTGGACGAGCTCCCCGAACTCGCGCCCTTCCTCCCCGAGGCGGAGGCGGTCGAGGCCGAGTCGCCGGAAGCGGTCCCGTCGTTCGATCCGGATTCACCGGATTGACGAGGACGCAGACGACAAGACGGAACTGTGATGCGAAGCAGCAGCGGCAGGAACAGCAGCGGAAACAACGGCGGGAGCCGTGGTGGCAACAGCGGCGGCCGCGGCAGCAGCGGCGGCCGCGGCNGCCACCNGGGCGCCGGCGGCGGCCGCGACGACCGGCGGCCGGACGGCCCCGGCCCGCCCGCGCGAGCTGGACGCCCGGATCGAGGAGCGCAACCGCGAGCGGCACGCGAACGGGCCGCAGGCGCAGGACCAGGAGGGCGAGCGCCTGCAGAAGGTCCTGGCCCGCGCCGGGTACGGCTCGCGCCGCGCCTGCGAGGAGCTGATCGAGGAGGCCCGCGTCGAGGTCAACGGCTCGATCGTCGTCGAGCAGGGCCTGCGCGTCGACCCGGAGAAGGACGAGATCAAGGTCGACGGACTGACCGTCGCCACGCAGTCGTACCAGTTCTTCGCGCTGAACAAGCCCGCCGGAGTCGTCTCCACCATGGAGGACCCCGACGGCCGCCAGTGCCTCGGCGACTACGTCACCAACCGCGAGACCCGCCTCTTCCACGTCGGGCGGCTCGACACGGAGACCGAGGGCATCATCCTGCTCACCAACCACGGCGAGCTGGCCCACCGCCTCACCCACCCGAAGTACGGCGTGAAGAAGACGTACCTGGCGGCCATCACGGGCCCGCTCCCGCGCGAGGTGGGCAAGCGGCTCAAGGACGGCATCCAGCTGGAGGACGGCTACGCCCGCGCCGACCACTTCCGGGTGGTCGAGCAGACCGGCAAGAACTACCTGGTCGAGGTGCAGCTCCACGAGGGCCGCAAGCACATCGTGCGCCGCATGCTCGCCGAGGCGGGCTTCCCCGTGGACAAGCTCGTGCGGACCGCCTTCGGCCCCATCCAGCTGGGCGACCAGAAGTCGGGCTGGCTGCGCCGCCTGACCAACACCGAGGTCGGCATGCTGATGAAGGAGGTCGGTCTCTGACCGCCCCCGCCCACCGGTGAGGGAGCCCGCGGCCCGGACGGCCGCGGGCTCCCTCGTGCTTGCGGCGCCACCCGTCCCCTCTTTATAGTCAGGGTGACCTTTAAAGGCCGTCCCTCGGAGGCGCCGTGCCGACCCGGGTGCCGAGCGGTTACGACCCGCGCGCCTTCGAGCCGTTCGCGGTCACCGTCGACCTCGCCGTCTTCACCCTCCGCGCGGGCCGCCTGCACGTACTGCTCGTCCGCCGCGGCGAGGAGCCCCACCGGGGCCGCCGCGCCCTCCCCGGCGGCTTCCTCCTGCCGCGCGAGTCGGCCGACGCCGCCGCCCGCCGCGAACTCGCCGAGGAGACCGGCCTGTCCGGCGCCACCGCAGCCCGCCTCCACCTGGAGCAGCTGCGCACCTACAGCGACCCGGACCGCGACCCGCGCATGCGCGTCGTCTCCGTCGCGTACACCGCGCTCGGCCCCGACCTGCCCGAGCCGCGCGGCGGCGGCGACGCCGCGGAGGCCCGCTGGCTGCCGTACGGCGCGCAGGGGCCGCTCGCCTTCGACCACGACGCGATCCTCGCCGACGCCCACGACCGCGTCTGCGCCAAGCTGGAGTACACCTGCCTGGCCACCGCCTTCTGCCCGCCCGAGTTCACCCTCGGCGAGCTGCGGCAGGTGTACGAGGCGGTGTGGGGCGTCCCGCTGGACCGCCCCAACTTCCGGCGCAAGGTCCTCGCCACCCCCGGCTTCGTCCGCCCCGCGGAAGGCGCGCCGCGCCTCACCGGCGGACGGGGGAAGCCGGCCGCCCTCTACCGGGCGGGCGACGCGACCGCCCTCCACCCACCACTGCTGCGGCCGGCACGGCCGGAACGACGGGAGACCACCCCATGACCGACGGCACCGGGGACGCACGCCCCCGCAGGACCGCCGCCGAGGGGGCCGCCACCGGCGCCCTCCTCGGACTCGCCCTCGGCGACGCGATGGGCCTGCCGACCGAGTTCATCGACATACCGAGGATCACGAGCTGGTACGGCCCCTGGCGCGACCTGCCGCTGCCCGCCCCCGCCCGCGTCACCGACGACACGCAGATGACCCTCGCCGTGGGCCGCGCGCTGCGGACCGCGACGGCCGGGGGCCCCCTCGCGCCGGAGGGGTTCGCCCGCGCGCTGCGCGAGGAGTTCGTCGCCTGGGCCCGCTCGCCCGAGAACGACCGCGCCCCCGGCCGCACCTGCCTGGTCGCCTGCGGGCTGCTGGCCGCCGACCTGCCCTGGCAGGACGCCGCCCAGATCGGGTCCAAGGGCTGCGGCGCCGACATGCGGGTCGCGCCGGTCGGCCTCGTACCCGGCCTCACCGGCGGGCAGCGGGCCGGCGCCGCCCAGTTGCAGGCCGCGCTCACCCACGGGCACCCCACCGCGCTCGCCGCGTCCGACCTCACCGCCCACGCCGTGCACCTGCTGGCGCGGGGCGCCGAACCGCTCGGCCTCGTCGGGCTGCTCCGCTCGTACGCGTACGAGAACCGCTCCCGCTACCACGAGGCGTGGCTCGGCGACCTGTGGACCCGCTCCCAGGACCCCTCGCCGCGCCACTTCGCCGAACGCGGCTGGGACGAGTGCCTCGCCGTGCTGGAGCGCGTCGCCGCCGCCCTGCGCACCGCCGACCCCGAGACCGACCCGTGCCTGCTCACCGGCGAGGGCTGGGTCGCCGAGGAGGCGCTCGCCACCGCGCTGCTGTGCTTCCTGATGTTCCCGCGAGAACCCCTCACCGCCCTGCGCCGGGCCGCCTGCACCAGCGGCGACTCCGACTCCATCGCCTGCCTCACCGGGGCCTTCGCCGGCGCCCACCTCGGCGTGGCGGCCTGGCCGGGGGAGTGGGCGGAGCGCGTCGAGTACCGCCGGGACCTCCTCGTGCTCGGCGCCCTCTGGGATGCTTGACCGGTGATCGAACACCTGGACCTCTCCGCTGTCGTCGCCGGGCAGCCCGACCCCCTGCCCTTCGTCACGGTCTCCGGCGCGCACCTGTACGGCTTCCCCTCCCGCGACTCCGACGTGGACCTGCGCGGGGCGCACCTGCTGCCGGTGGAGGCGCTGACCGGGCTGCGCGAACCGGAGGAGACGCGCTCGCACACCTGGGAGCACGACGGCGTGGAGATGGACCTGGTCACGCACGACCTGCGGAAGTTCGCCCGGCTGATGCTGCGACGCAACGGCTACGTCCTGGAGCAGCTGCTGTCCCCGCTCGTCGTCCGCACCGGCGGCCTGCACGCGGAGCTGGCCGCCCTGGCCCCCGGCGTGCTCACCACCCACCACGCCCACCACTACCGGGGCTTCGCCTGCACCCAGTGGCGGCTGTTCGAGAAGAACGGCGAGCTGAAGCCGCTGCTGTACACCTTCCGCGCCCTGCTGACCGGCATCCACCTGATGCGGTCCGGCGAGGTCGTGGCGCACCTGCCGACCCTGTGCGGCGCGGTCGGGGAGGCCCCCGCGTACCTCGCCGAGCTGATCGCCGCCAAGGCGGAGGCCGAGCACGGCCCGGCGGACGGGACCGACACGGAGCGGCTGCGCGCCGACGTGGAGGCACTGCACCGGGCGCTCGACGACGCCCGCGCGGCCTCCCCGCTACCCGGCGACGCCACGGGGGCGCACGACGCCCTGCACGACCTCGTCGTACGCGCCCGGCGGGGACAGCGCGCCGAGGGCTGAGCGCAGCCGGGTCCGGAACAGGAAGTCCTCCACCCGCTCCCGGTCCGGCTCCTCCGGCAGCGGGGACGACGGGAGCGCCGCCTCGGCCTCCGCCGCCAGCCGCGTCATCCACGCCTCGGCGTCGGCCCACGCCACCTCGCCGCGCCGCACCGCGAGCAGCCGCTCCCGGTGCCCGCCCGCGTCGACGACCAGTTCGCCGGTGCGCAGCAGGTCCCGGCAGGACGCGAGCAGCCGCAGCAGGTGCATGGCGTGCTTCCAGCGGGGCGCCCCGCGGTGCCGTACGTCCGCCTCCAGCCTCCGGCGCTGCGACAGCGCGTACCGGGTGAACGTCCCGTACACCCGCCGGGACAGGAACGCGCCGCGCAGGGCCAGCAGTTCGCGGCCCGTGTCGTCGACGTGCTCGACGAGCGGCGAGTGCAGGCACTCCAGGATGTTCGGATTGGACTGCAGGGCCAGCTCGCAGAAACGCTCCAGCTCCCAGCTGAACTGCTCGGGCGCCGGTCCCTCCACGTGCGTGGGCGGCTTGGCGAACCGCCACTGCGACGGCGTCGGGGCGAGGAACACCCCGCGGCGGTCGGTGTCGCTGCCGTCCACGGCCAGCCCGAACGCCCGGGAGCCCATGACGCAGGAGTAGACGGTGTGGTCGCGCACGAGGGCTTCCGGCGTGATCTCGCTTCCGGGCATGGCCACGACCCTAACGGGCCCCGCCGGATCCGTCCCGGCCCTTTCGGCCCCGGCGCCGTGCGCGGCCCGCCGGGACGCGCACGGCACCGGCACGCCGCGGCGTCCGGAGGGCGCGGCGGCACGCACCGGCCCCGCTCCCGGGCGGCCACCCGGCGCCGCACACCCGTACGGCGCGGTCCACCGGAACGGGGCCATGATGGGCGCATGCGCGAACTGACCTACGCGGACGTGGGCATGACGGCGGGCAGCGGACCGGTGCCGCCGGGCTTCCACGTGCTGCGGCTCCGCACGTCGCTGGGGCCCGGCACGTACGACCGCGCCGCCGAGGCGCTCTTCGGGTGGGAGATGCACCGCGCCACCCCGCTGATCCGCGTCCCGGACGGCACTCCGCGCGCCGCGCCCGGGGTGCGGGTGGTGCTGCGGGCGGGACCGCTCGGGGTGCCGTGCCAGGTCGTGTGGGCCGTCCGGGAGGAGCACCGGACCGGGTTCGCCTACGGGACGCTCACCGGGCACCCCGAGTGCGGCGAGGAGGCGTTCGTCCTCGAACGCCTGCCGGACGGCTCCGCCGACTTCGTCGTCCTCGCCGTCAGCCGGCCCGCGGCCTGGTACACGAAGGCGCTGGGCCCCGGCGGGCGCCTGCTCCAGCGGGCGGTGGCGCGCCGGTACGCCGCGAGCCTGGCGCGGCTGGCCCGAGCGGCGTGAGGCCGCCCGCCCGGCCCGCGGCCNCCCGCGNTGCCGCCGGCCGGCGGGGCCGTCGCCTCACATTGACGCTTCCCCGGTCGGACCCCGGCGGGCCGGGGCCCCGGCCTCCCTCCTCGCGGGCGGCGCCGTCGCGCCGGGCGGTCCCGCCGAGGGACCCCGCGGGCCGCGGGGACCGGTCCGGTGGCCCGGGTGACCGACGCCCGGGTGACCGACGGCGTGCCCCGGCGGCCCGGCCGCCACCGCGCCGGACGGTCCCCGCGCCGCCTTCGGACCCGTCGGCGCGGCGCGGAGCCGTGCGCGTTCCCCGCGCCGGCGGGCCGCGCGCCCGCGCCGTGTTGACTACGCTGGACGCGCGGTACGGCACGGCCCGCGGCCGGGCCCCGNCGCGGGGAGCGGACGCGGCGGCACGGCACGGCCCGTGGTGCCGTCTCGTCCCGCCCCGCGCCGTCCGGCCCNATAGGACCCCGGCGGGCCGCGACCACCGCCTCCNTNCGCNCCGGCGCCGCGCCGGCCCTGCGCAAGGACACCGCCCAGTGAGAACCGCCGTCGTCATCGGAACCGGGCTGATCGGCACGTCCGTCGCCCTCGCCCTCACCGACCGGGGCGTCACCGTCCACCTCGCCGACCACGACCCCGCCCGGGCCCGCACCGCCGCCGCCCGCGGCGCCGGCACGGACGCCCCGCCGGAGGGGACCGCCGACCTGTGCGTGGTCGCCGTGCCGCCCGCCCACGTCGCCGCCACCCTCGACGGGGCCATGCGCGCCGGCACCGCGCACGGCTACCTGGACGTGGCGAGCGTCAAGGGCGGCCCGCAACGGGAGCTGGAAGCCCTGGGCGCCGACCTGTCCGCGTACATCGGTACGCACCCCATGGCCGGCAAGGAGCGCTCCGGCCCGCTCGCGGGCAGCGGCGACCTCTTCGAGGGCCGCCCCTGGGTCCTCACGCCCACCCGGGAGACGCGCACGGAGGTGCTGAACCTGGCGCTGGAGCTGGTCGCCCTGTGCCGGGCCGTCCCGGTCGTCATGGACGCCGACGCGCACGACCGGGCCGTCGCCCTCGTCTCGCACACCCCCCAGCTGGTGTCGTCGATGGTCGCCGCCCGGCTGGAGGAGGCCGAGGAGACCGCCGTGCGCCTGTGCGGCCAGGGCATCCGCGACGTCACCCGCATCGCGGCCTCCGACCCCCGCATGTGGGTCGACGTCCTCTCCGCCAATCCGGGACCGGTCGCCGACGTGCTCGCCGCGCTCGCCGCCGACCTCGACCGGACGGTCCGCGCGCTGCGCGCCCTGCAGTCGGCCGACGGCGCCGAGCGCGGCGAGGGCGCGACCGGCGTCGAGGACGTCCTGCGCCGCGGCAACACCGGCCGCGCCCGCGTCCCCGGCAAGCACGGCACGGCCCCGGCCGCGTACGAGACGGTCGCCGTCCTCGTCAGCGACCAGCCGGGCGAGCTGGCACGGATCTTCGCGGACGCCGGCCGGGCGGGCGTCAACATCGAGGACGTCCGCATCGAACACGCGACCGGCCAGCAGGCGGGCGTGGTGCAGCTGATGGTCGCCCCGTCCGCCGCGCCCCTCCTCGCGGCCTCCCTCCGGGAGCGCGGCTGGGCCCTGCGCCAGTAGCGCGGGGCCCGCGGCNGGGGCCGGGCCGAACGGGTGCGAGGGGCGGCGGGGACAGTCGGTAACCTTGTGGCGGGCCCCCGGCAGCCGGCCGGCCCCTCTCCCCTGCAGGCAGGAAGGTCTCCCCCACCGTGGATCCCGTGATCGTCGCCATCGACGGCCCCTCCGGTACGGGCAAGTCGAGCACCTCCAGGGCCGTCGCCGCCCGGCTCGGCCTCGGCTACCTGGACACCGGCGCCCAGTACCGGGCGATCACCTGGTGGATGATCACCAACGGGATCGACGTGGACGACCCCGCCGCCGTGGCCGGCGCCGCCGGCAAGCCCGTGATCGTCTCCGGCACCGACCCGTCCCAACCGACGATCACCGTCGACGGCGTCGACGCCTCCGGCCCGATCCGCACGCAGGAGGTCACCTCCAAGGTCAGCGCCGTCAGCGCGGTCCCCGAGGTGCGCACCCGGATCACCGGGCTCCAGCGCTCCATCGCGGCCTCCGCCCCGCTCGGCATCGTCGTCGAGGGCCGCGACATCGGCACCACCGTCCTGCCCGACGCCGACCTCAAGGTCTTCCTCACCGCCTCCCCGGAGGCCCGCGCCGCCCGCCGCGCCGCCGAACTGGCGGGCGCCGACGTCTCCGCCACCAGGGAAGCCCTGGTCAGGCGGGACGCCGCCGACTCCACCCGGAAGACCTCCCCCCTCGCCAAGGCCGCCGACGCCGTCGAGCTGGACACCACGGAGCTGACGCTCCAGCAGGTCGTCGAGCACGTGATCGCCCTGGTGGCGGAGAGGCGGGGAGCCGCCAAGTGACCCCCTCGGCGAAGGGCGCCGCCGTCGGGCGGGGCATCGGCATCGGCCTGATGTACGGCTTGTGGAGGCCGCGCGTGCTGGGCGCCTGGCGCGTACCGGCCTCCGGCCCCGTCATCCTCGCCGCCAACCACACCCACGTCCTCGACGGCCCCATGGTCATCGGCACGTCCCCCTGGCCCGTGCACTTCCTGGTCAAGAAGGAGGCGTTCGTCGGGCCGCTCGGCCGCTTCATGACGGCGACCGGGCAGCTCCCGGTCGACCGCGCCGCCGCCGACCGCACCGCGGTCACCGGCGCCCTGGACGTCCTCGCCTCCGGCGGCGTCCTCGGGATCTTCCCCGAGGGCACCCGCGGCGACGGCGACTTCGCGGCGCTGCGCGCCGGCCTCGCCTACTTCGCCCTGCGGTCCGGCGCGCCGATCGTCCCGGTCGCGGTCCTGGGGAGCGGAGAGCGCCGCGGACGGCTGATCAGGGCGCTGCCGCCGCTGCGCGGCCGCGTCGACGTCGTCTTCGGCGACCCCTTCGACGCCGGCGACGGCAGCGGGCGCCGCACCCGCGGGGCCCTGGACGACGCCACCGTACGCATCCACAAGCGGCTCACCGCCCACCTGGAGGACGCCAGGCGCCTCACCGGGCGCTGAGCGACACTTTCGAGTAGTGGCCCCGGCCCCGGCCGGACACCCACCGACCACCACGAACGCACGAGGAACGGACTTCATGAACGACCAGCACGACCACGGGGCACTTGGCGACGCCGAGTACGCGGAGTTCATGGAGCTCGCCGCCGAGGAGGGCTTCGACGCCGACGAGGTGGAGGGCGCGATCGAGGAGGCCGGGCACGGCCCGCTGCCCGTCCTCGCCGTCGTCGGCCGCCCGAACGTCGGCAAGTCCACCCTGGTCAACCGGATCATCGGCCGCCGCGAGGCCGTCGTCGAGGACCGCCCCGGCGTCACCCGCGACCGCGTCACCTACGAGGCCGAGTGGGCCGGCCGCCGCTTCAAGGTCGTCGACACCGGCGGCTGGGAGCAGGACGTGTTCGGCATCGACGCCTCCGTCGCCGCGCAGGCCGAGTTCGCGATCGACGCGGCCGACGCGGTCGTCTTCGTGGTCGACGCGACCGTGGGCGCCACCGACACCGACGAGGCCGTCGTCAAGCTGCTGCGCCGCGCCGGCAAGCCCGTCGTCCTCGCCGCGAACAAGGTCGACGGACCGTCCGGCGAGGCCGACGCCGCGATGCTGTGGTCCCTCGGCCTCGGCGAGCCGTTCCCGGTCTCCGCGCTGCACGGCCGCGGCACCGGCGACCTCCTCGACGAGGTCCTCAAGGCCCTCCCCGAAGCGCCCGAGCAGACGTTCGGTGCCGCCGTCGGCGGCCCCCGCCGCGTCGCCCTCGTCGGCCGCCCGAACGTCGGCAAGTCGTCCCTCCTGAACAAGCTCGCGGGCGAGGAGCGGGTCGTCGTCAACGAACTCGCCGGCACCACCCGCGACCCGGTCGACGAGCTCATCGAACTGGGCGGCAAGACCTGGAAGTTCGTCGACACCGCGGGCATCCGCAAGAAGGTCCACCTCCAGGAGGGCGCGGACTACTACGCCTCCCTGCGCACCGCCGCCGCCGTCGAGAAGGCCGAGGTGGCCGTCGTCCTGATCGACACCACCGAGTCCATCTCCGTCCAGGACCAGCGGATCATCACGATGGCCGTCGAGGCGGGCCGGGCGCTCGTCATCGCCTACAACAAGTGGGACGAGCTCGACGAGGAGCGCCGCTACTACCTGGAGCGCGAGATCGAGACCGAGATGCAGCAGGTCTCGTGGGCGCCCCGGGTGAACGTCTCCGCCCGCACCGGCCGCCACATGGACAAGCTCGTCCCGGCGATCGAGACCGCGCTCGCCGGCTGGGAGACCCGCGTCCCCACCGGCCGCCTCAACGCCTTCCTCGGCGAACTGGTCGCCGCCCACCCGCACCCGATCCGCGGCGGCAAGCAGCCCCGCATCCTGTTCGGCACGCAGGCCGGCACCAAGCCGCCCCGGTTCGTGCTGTTCGCGTCCGGCTTCCTGGAGCACGGCTACCGCCGGTTCGTGGAACGCCGCCTGCGCGAGGAGTTCGGCTTCGACGGCACTCCCATCCACCTCTCGGTGCGGGTCCGCGAGAAGCGCGGCCGCAAGAAGTAGCCGCACGGCGCACGGCGGGGCCGGGAGGACGATCGCGTCCTCCCGGCCCCGCCGTGCCGCGCGCCGCGTCACATGCCGCGGCGCGGCGCCGGTGGCAGCGCACGGTGCGCCGGCCCGCCGTACGGCCGGGTCGGCGCGTGCCCGCCGTACTGCTGCGCCTGCCATCCCCGCCCGTACCCGTGCGCGCCGGCGGTGTGGCCCGTGGTGTGGCCGGTGGCGTCGGCGTGGCGGGTGGGGGGCAGTACCCCGAAGGCCCGGAACGCGAGGTCCTCCTCGCCGGTGCGGTCGCCGGGCAGCGCCCGGAACGACCGCCGGTACTCGGAGTACAGCGCGTCGTAGATCGGCGTGGGCGAGTGGGGCAGCCCGTCCTCCGCCGGGCGCATGGCGGGGGATGTACTGGTACGGCTGGCGGGACGGCTCGTATGAGTGCTGCACGTAGGTGCCAACGAACCCGCCGCCCGCGGGATGCGGCCCACCCGGGGGAATCGCCCTCCCCCGGGCGGGCGGCGGGGAACCCATCAGGACGTGCCGGCCAGCGGCATGGCGGCGGCGACCAGGCGGCCGTTCGCGGCGGCCTTCTCCAGCGCGTCCCGCAGCAGGTCCTCGCGGGGCTGCTGGCCGATGGAGCCGACGGGCGCGGCGAAGACCAGCACCGTGTGCGAGGCGTTCGCCGCCGTCCGCCAGCCCTCGGTGACCTGGAGCGGCTGGTGCGCCTGCCACCAGGCGACCTGCCGTCCGGTGGCCGGGTCCGGCTGGAGGATCGCGTGGAGCCGCCCCGCCGCGAGCAGCACGGACCACCCCCCGAGCACCGGCGGCCTCCGGTCCAGGCCGGGCACCGGGAGGAAGCCCTGCTCGCCGAGGAGCGGCAGGAACTCGTCCTCGGCGCCGTAGGAGCCGGGGCGGGTGATCGGCGCCGTCGGCTCGACGACGAGCGCCGGATGCGGGTCGCCGCCGACCAGGACCAGTCCGCTCGTCACGCCCAGGACGGCCTGCCGGGCGTCCGGGGGCGCCTGCACCGGGGCGGGGGCCGGCCGCTGCGGCTCCTGGCCGGTGATGGACCGGACGGCGCCCTGCAACTGCTCCTCCGAGACCCTGACGACCTGGGAGGCGAGGCAGGTGGCGTGGGCGAAGGCGAGGACGGCGGTCTCCTCGCCGACGAACAGCACGGTGCTGGTGCGCTCCTGCCGGGGGTCCCCCGGGGTGCGGCAGGAGGTGCAGTCGTAGCTGTCCGGGGCGTTGCCGCCGGTGAGCAGCCGGTCGGCTTCGTCGTCACCGATCTCGGCGCGTACGTCCTCGCTGACGTCGAGCATGCGCGGCACGGGTGGCTCCTCGGACTCGTTGGTGCGTGCGGTACCGGGCGGGTCCCGGCACACCTCGTGACGGGTTCAACGGGCGAGCGCCGAGCGGGTCACGCGCGGCGGCCGGACCACCGGGAGCCGTGCCCGGCCCGCCCCGGCCCGCCCGGGCGGGCGGGTCTGCCGACCGGGTGGGTTCGCGGCGCGGCCGGGCGGCGCGCCGGTGCGCCGGGGCGGCACCGCGGGGAGCGGTGCCTAGCGTGGCCCGATGCCGAAGCAGCCGAGACCCCCGCGCACCCGGCGCGTGCGAGGCGCCGCCGCCTCGCTGTCCGTGCTCGTCCTGGCGCTGGCCTGCGCCCTCGTACCGGCCCCGCCGCGCGACGCGGCCGCCTGGGCCTCCCCGCCCCCTGCCGGGGCCCTCCCCGCCCGGGAGCACCGGGCGCCCGCCGCCGGACACGCCGACTGCCCCGGCGACTGGCCCTGGGGGTGCGTCGCCCTCTGCGAGAGCGGCGGACGCTGGGACGCCGACACCGGCAACGGCTTCTACGGAGGGCTGCAGTTCAAGCAGTCCACCTGGGAGGAGTCCGGCGGCCTGACGTACGCGCCGCGCGCCGACCTGGCGAGCCGCGCGCAGCAGATCGCGGTCGCGCAGGAGGTGCTGCGCCGGCAGGGGTGGGCCGCGTGGCCCACGTGCTCCCGCCGGTACGGGCTGTCCGGCCGGTACCACACGGTCCAGCCGGGCGACTCGCTGAGCGCGGTGGCGCGGCGGTTCGGCGTCGCCGGCGGCTGGCGGGCGCTGTACGAGGCGAACCGGGACGTGGTGGGAGACGACCCCGACACCGTCCTGCCCGGTCTGATGCTGCGCATCCCGTAGGCCCCGGGACACCCCCGCCGCCGGGGGAGGGGCGCCCCGCGGGGCGGCCGGACGGGCCGGGCACGGCGGGTCCGGGGCGCCGGGCAGGCGGAGACGGTCCCGCACCCGCGGCGCCGTCCGCGCCGTCCGGCCGCCCGCACGGCCCCGCACCCGGCCGGCCGTGCCCGCCGGCTCCGGCGCGGCCCCCGGCGGGAGCCGAGTACAGTCCACCTCTGACGACCTATCGACCTGGGGACCCGGCTGCGCGATGCACATCTCCTTCCTGCTCCACAACGCGTACGGGATCGGCGGCACCATCCGCACGACCTTCAACCTCGCCGAGGCGCTCGCCGCCCGCCACGAGGTGGAGATCGTCTCCGTCTTCCGCCACCGCGACGAGCCGACCCTCGGGGCCCCCGCCGGCGTGACCATGAAGCACCTCGTCGACCTGCGCAGGCACAGCCCCGGCTACGACGGCGACCACCCCGACTACCGGCGGCCGGCCGAGGTCTTCCCGCGCGGTGACGGCCGCTGGAAGCAGTACAGCCGCCTCACCGACGCGAGGATCGCCGCGCACCTGGGGACGGTGGAGGCGGACGTCGTCGTCGGCACCCGTCCCGGACTGAACGTGCACATCGCCCGGCAGACCCGCCGCGGCCCCGTGCGCGTCGGCCAGGAGCACCTCACCCTGGACAGCCACGGCTACCGGCTGCGCCGCGAGATCGGCTTCCGCTACCCGCTGCTCGACGCCGTCACCACCGTCACCGAGGCCGACGCCCGCTCGTACCGCACCCGGCTCAGACTGCCCGGCGTCCGCATCGACGCCGTCCCCAACAGCGTCCCCGCGCCGAGCGTCGAACCCGCCGACTCCACCGCCAGGTGGGTCGTCGCCGCCGGCCGGCTCACCCGGGTCAAGCGGTACGACCTGCTGGTGGAGGCGTTCGCGAAGGTCGTCGCGGCCCGTCCCGACTGGCGGCTGCGGATCTACGGCTCCGGCGACGCCACCGGCAACGAGAAGGACGCCCTGCGGGCCCTGATCGAGCGGCGCGGGCTGCACAACCACGTCTACCTCATGGGCCCCGCCCACCCCCTCGAACCGGAGTGGGTCAAGGGGTCCGTCGCGGCCGTCACCTCCCGCATGGAGTCCTTCGGCATGACCATCGTGGAGGCGATGCGCTGCGGGCTGCCCGTCGTCTCCACCGACTGCCCGCACGGCCCCCGCGAGATCATCGAGGACGGCGTCGACGGGCGGCTGGTCCCGGTCGGGGACGCGGACGCCGTGGCCGAGGCGCTGCTCGGCCTCATCCAGGACGACGAGCTGCGGCGCCGCGCCGGGCGGGCCGCGCTCGCCGCGTCCCGCCGCTTCGACCCGGCGCGGATCGCGGAGCGGCACGAGGCGATCTTCGCGGAACTGGTCGCCCGCGGACCGGGCGGCGCCTCCCGCGGCCGGGTCCGCGACGCGCTGCACCGCGTGCGGGGCGCCGCCCTCGACGCCGCGTACTCCGCCCGCTACCGGGCCGCCGACGCCCTCCGGAAGGGGAAGCGCGCATGACCGGCACCACGGACGCCTCCGGGAGCGGCGATCCGCGCGCCGACTGCGTCGCGGACTCCGCGGGCGGCATCACCTTCGACATAGCGGGCCACGACGTGCACCGCTCCTCCCCGGCGGGGCCGGGCGGGGAGCCCGGGGCGGAGCCGGTCCTGGTGCTGCGCCGACGCGGCGCCGACCCGGCCGAGGAGACGCGGCTGCCGCTCACCCCGACCGGCGGGGGCCGGTCGCGGGCCGTCCTGCCCAGCACGGTCGAACTGGCGGAGGGGCACTGGGACGTGGCCGTGGGGGACCGCCCGGTGGAGCCGGGCGTCCGCGACGTGCGGGCCCTCGTCGACCGCCTGCCCGACCCCTCCGGGCCGGTCGCCGCCCGCGTCCCGTACCCCACGCCCGACGGGCGGCTCGCCGTGCGGAGCTGGCTGCGCGCCCGGCACGCCGAGGCCGGCGACCTGACCTTCGGGGAGGGCGGCTGCACGGTCGAGGGCCGGCTGTACGGCGCCGAACTGGGCGCCGGCGCGGTGGCCGAGGCGCGGTGGGGCGGCGAGGTGCGGGAGGTGCCGGTGGCCGGCGAGGGCGGCGCGTTCGCCTTCACGGTGCCCTACGGCCGGCTCGCGGCGCCCCCGCCGGACCGGCAGCGGATGTGGCAGCTGTGGCTCCGGCCCGCGGCCGGCGCCGGGCCGGTGCGGGTCGCCCGGATCCTCGACGACGTGTGGGACCGCCGGAGCGTCTTCGTCTACCCGGAGCACGAGGGCGACGGGTTCCGCGCGGCGCCCTGCTACAGCGCCGACAACGAGCTCTGCGTCCGGGTCGTCCCGGTCCCGTAGCCCTTCCGCGCACGCCGGCCCCGGCCGCCCCGTCCGCGGCCGGGGCCCCTCCCGTGAGGGCCCCGGTGCGGTCGGCCGCCATTCCCGGAAACACCGGTGGGCACACCGCGGGAAGGTGCGGGAATCGTGTGGAGGAATCGTGGAACACGCGTGTCGGTGCTACCGGGGCGAGGTGGCCCGGGGAATTCCGGAACAGGAGAACACGGGCCGCTCCGACCGCGGGGAGAATTGCTCCGGAACGCCTCTCCGCCCGTCCCGTCGGGGAAAAGACCCGGCCACCGCGGAACAGGTTCCTGTGACATACATGTGACACACCGCGTACAGGCGGATGGCGGCACCCGTACGGGGACGCCTACGGTGGGGCCATGGCATCGACACCCACCACACCCCCCGAGCGACCCGACGAACCCGACACGTACGTCGGCCTCGACGAGCAGGAGGCCGCGAGCCTGGCCCGCTCCCGGGGCTGGACGACCGTGCGGACGCTGCCGCCCGGCGTCATGATCACGCTCGAGTACCTGGAGGGCCGCATCAACTTCGAGGTGCGCGACCACACCGTCACCCGCTGCTGGACGGGCTGACTCCGGCGGCACGGGGAAGGCCCCGGCGCCGGGCCGGGGCCTTCCCCTCCTCGTGCGGGCCGCCGCCGGCGGCTCACCCGCCCGTCGCCGGACGGGAGCGCGGCGGCCTGCGGCTGCCCGCCGGGGTGACGGGCATCCGCTCGGAGCGCAGCGCCGCGTGCGTACGGGGCTGCGACAGGGTCGTGCGGATGCTCGCGGCGTGGGCCGCGGCCCCGGCGCCCACCGCCCCGGCGCCCGCCAGCGGTTCGAGTACCGGCTCNNNNCNGCCCCCGCGGCCGGCCGCGGGGGCTGCGCGTCCGGCAGCCGCCCGGCGACCGCCACCGGCGCCACCGGCAGCACGGGGGCGGGCGCGCGGCGGCCTTCCCGCAGCCGGTCGCGGACCCGGTCCCGCACGCCGAGGAGCAGTACCTCGGCCCGGGCGATCAGCGGCTCGCACCACGGCAGGCCCAGCAGGATCAGCAGACCTGCGGCCCATCCCAGCAGCACGTCGCTCAGCCAGTGCGTACCGAGGTAGACCGTGGTGAGGCCGACGCCCAGGGCGACCACGGCGGAGAGGGCCGACAGATGGCGGCGCGCTCGCGGCGTGGTGGCCAGGTAGGAGAGGATTCCCCAGGTCACCACGGCGTTGGCGGTGTGCCCGGAAGGGAATATATCGCCGCCCGCGAACAGTTCGGCCGAGCCGATCTGCGTCGCGTAGTGCGGGCCGAGCCTCCCCAGGCCGATCTTCACGGCGCCCACCGTGACGTTCAGCAACAGCAGTGCCGTGCCCAGCACCAGCAGCGGGCGCAGGGTGTGCTGCCGCCAGGACCGCCAGCCGAGCCAGGCCGCCACCATCACCGCCGTCGGACCGCGCTGGCCGAGCACGACGAAGTAGTCGAGCGGCGCGTGCAGCTCGGGCCACTGCTGGTACGGCCGGAACAGCATGACCTTCCAGTCGACGAGCACCAGCCACGTCGACGCGAGCACGGCCACGACGATGGCCAGGTAGAACACGGACGTCCCGCCGAAGAGGGCGAGACGCGTGCGGCTCATCCGCGGGATCTCCGACTTCGGCGGTTCCGGCTCCCGGTCCAGCCGGGCAAAGATGTCGGTACGCACGCGATCGACGTTACAGGGAGTGAGTGTCAGGCCAGGCCGATCCGGTCTCTTTGTGATGACGATGTGATGTGGAGTGGGTCTCGGCGGCTGTTTATCCGATTCTTATCCATAAAGCGGCGGGAGGGTTCGCCGTAATGCTCCGAGGGGTTCTTCCGTAAGCGTGTTTGCGCGCCGGAGGGAAATACGCCACCGCCGCTTCCCCGTGGAATTGGTACGCCGTTCGGGTCGCCGCCGGCGCGTTGCGGCCGGCCCCCGCGTGGCGCATGCCACACGTCCGGGCGCGTCCCTTTGAGAGGTGGGCCACGCGCCGTCCGTCCCACGTCACGTAGGCTGACGTCTCGCTCTCCCACCCCCGGAGGGCCGAACACGCCCGGTCGGGGGCTCCCCGGACACCGGGTCGCCCCGCGGGGGTNNCCCCTTCCCCGGCCGGCGCCCGCCGAGCGCGACAGAGTTCCACGCGGGAGGTAGCTACATGTCGGGAACGACCAGTGTCGGAGTGCGTCTGCGCGCCGCCGGCGGCGGTGCCGACCGCTGGGTCGTCCTGTTCGTCCTCTGTGTCAGCCTGCTGCTGGTCGCCCTGGACGCGACCGTCCTCCACGTCGCCGTCCCCGCGGTCACCGAGGACCTCAGACCCAGCTCCACCGCCCTGCTGTGGATCGTCGACGCCTACCCCCTCGTCTGCGCCTCGCTGCTGATCCTCTTCGGCACGCTGGGCGACCGGGTCGGGCGGCGGCGCGTCCTGCTCGGCGGGTACGCGCTCTTCGGCGCGGCGTCCGCCGTCGCGGCGCTGGCCGACACGCCGGCGGTACTCATCGCCGCGCGCGTGCTGCTGGGCGTCGGCGGCGCGATGATCATGCCGGCCACCCTGTCCATCCTCCGCGCCGTCTTCCCCGACCGGCGCGAACGGGCCACGGCCATCGGCATCTGGACGGCGGTCGCTGCGGTCGGCGCCGCCACCGGGCCGGTGCTCGGCGGTTTCCTGGTCGAGCACTTCTGGTGGGGCTCGGTCTTCCTGATCAACCTCCCCCTGATGGCGCTGATCCTCCCCGCCGGGCGCTGGCTGCTGCCCGAGTCGCGGGGGAGCGGCGACGGCCCCTGGGACGTCCTCGGCGCGCTGACGGCCGCCGCCGGCGTCCTCGGCGCCGTCCTGGGCATCAAGCGGATCGGCGCGGGCGACCCGCTGGCGAGCCCCGCCACGCTCGGCCCCCTCCTGCTCGGCGCCGCGCTGCTCGTCCTGTTCGTCCGGCGGCAGCGGCGCCGCCCCCACCCGCTCGTCGACATGCGGATGTTCTCGCGGGCCGCGTTCGCCACGTCCGTCGGCTGCATCGTGCTCGCCATGCTGGCGCTGGTCGGCCTGGAGCTGATCGCCGTCCAGTACCTCCAGCTGATCCTGGGCCTCAGTCCCCTGGAGACCGGGCTGCGGCTGCTGCCGCTGACGTTCGCGGCGATGGCCGCCGGCGCCACCGGTTCGCGCACCCTCGCCCGCCTCGGCCCGCGCCGGATGGTCGGCTGGGGCTTCGTCCTGACCGCGGGGTCCGTGCTGCTGCTGCTCCTCATGGGCCAGCACGACCGGCCGCTCCTGCTGACCGCCGGCTTCGTCCTGCTCGGCTTCGGCCTGCAGACCACGCTGTTCGCGGCGTACGAGTCGATGCTCAGCGAGGCGCCCGCCCACAGCGCGGGCGGCGCGGCGGCCATCGGCGAGACCTCCTACCAGCTCGGCGCGGGCATGGGCATAGCCCTGCTCGGCAGCGTCATGAACGCCGCGTACGCCCCCGGCCTCGCCGGCGTGCCCGGCGTCCCCGCGCAGGCGGGCGCCGCCGCGGCCAACTCGCTGGGCGAGGCGTACCAGGTCGCGGCCGGGATCGGCGGCGCGGCCGGCGAGGCGCTGCGCACCGCCGCGCGCCACTCCTTCGTGCACGGGCTGCACGTCACGCTGGTGGTCAGCGCCGGGCTGCTGCTCGCCGGGGCGGCCATGGCGCTGCGCCTGCCGCGCGTGATGGACCCGCGGACCGACGAACCGGACGGGCCCCCGGGCCCCGGCGGACCGCCCGGACCGTCCGGCGGGCTCCGCGCGGAGCCCGCGGGCCCCGGCGGCGAGGGCCCCGCGGGCGGCGCGGACCGGACGGGACCGGCCCGCCGGGCGGGCACCGGCGGCCTCGGCGTCCCCGTGCAGCGCGAGGCACACGACGCGCCGGACGCGGACGGCGCCCCCGGCACCCCGCCGAAGGCCGTCCGGCGCGCCCCGGCGGAGCCGGCCGGCTCTGGACGCGCGGCGCGCTGAGCCGTAACGTCGGCGCCCGGTCCCGCTGCCCCGGACCGCTCCTCTTCCCGTCGTTTCCCTGGTGAGCCAGTTGCCGGAGGTCCTCGTGCCCGCACCCTCGAAGCTCCCGCCGTTCGACCCGGGCGACCCGCTCGGCGTCGACGACCTGCTCGGCCCGGAGGACCTCGCCGTCCGCGACACGGTGCGCGCCTGGGCCGCCGAGCGGGTGCTGCCGCACGTCGCCGAGTGGTACGAGAGGGGCGAGGTGCCCGTCATCCGCGAGCTCGCCCGCGAGCTCGGCGCGATCGGGGTGCTCGGCATGTCCCTGGAGGGGTACGGCTGCGCGGGCGCGAGCGCCGTCCAGTACGGGCTGGCCTGCCTGGAGCTGGAGGCCGCGGACTCCGGCATCCGCTCCCTGGTGTCGGTGCAGGGCTCCCTGGCCATGTACGCGATCTGGAAGCACGGCTCCGAGGAGCAGAAGCGGCGCTGGCTGCCGTCCATGGCGTCGGGCGAGACGATCGGCTGCTTCGGCCTGACCGAGCCGGACCACGGCTCCGACCCGGCCGCCCTGCGCACGTACGCCAGGCGGGACGGCTCGGACTGGGTCCTCAACGGGCGCAAGATGTGGATCACCAACGGCTCGGTCGCGGGGGTCGCCGTCGTCTGGGCGCAGACCGACGGGGGGATGCGCGGCTTCGCCGTGCCGACCGACACCCCGGGCCTGTCCACGCCGGAGATCCGGCACAAGTGGTCCCTGCGGGCCAGCGTCACCAGCGAGCTGGTGATGGACGACGTGCGGCTGCCCGCCGACGCGGTCCTGCCCGGCGTGACGGGGCTGAAGGGCCCGCTCGGCTGCCTGTCGCACGCCCGGTACGGGATCGTGTGGGGCGCCATGGGAGCCGCGCGCTCCTCCTTCGAGGCGGCGCTCGACTACGCGCGGACGCGGGAGCAGTTCGGGCGGCCCATCGGGGGCTTCCAGCTCACCCAGGCCAAGCTCGCCGACATGGCGGTGGAACTGCACAAGGGCATCCTGCTCGCCCACCACCTGGGCTCGCGGATGGACGCCGGGAGGCTGCGCCCCGAGCAGGTCAGCTTCGGCAAGCTGAACAACGTGCGGGAGGCGATCGGGATCTGCCGCACGGCCCGGACGATCCTGGGCGCCAACGGGATCTCCCTGGAGTACCCCGTGATGCGGCACGCCACCAACCTGGAGTCGGTGCTCACCTACGAGGGCACGGTCGAGATGCACCAGCTGGTGCTGGGCAAGGCGCTCACCGGTCTCGACGCCTTCCGGTGAGCGGCCTCGCCCTCAGCTCTGGTTGAAGAAGCCGTCCTGGGCGCGGCCCCCGGACTCCCCGGTGACGATCTGCGTGTCCGCGGGCGTCAGCAGGAAGACCCGGGTGGCCACCCGCTCGATGGAGCCGCGCAGGCCGAAGGTCAGGCCGGCCGCGAAGTCCACGATCCGCTTGGCGTCCTCGGGCTCCATGGCGGTGAGGTTCATGACGACCGGGACGCCGTCCCGGAACAACTCGCCGATCGTCCGGGCGTCGCGGAAGCCGTCCGGCGACACGGTGGCGATCCGGCGGCCCTCCTCCCGCGCGCTCTCGGAGGCGACCCGCACCCGGGGGTCGGTCACCCAGGCGTCGCCGCCGTCGGCAGTCTCGGCGTACTCGTCGTCGTAGTAGCGCTCGTCGTTGTCCTCGACGAGTCCCAGCCAGGCACTCGCCTTGCGCACCGATCCCATGGACGCCTCCTTTCAACGTGGTCACGTGTGGTTCCGCACCCCCATGGTCGTCCATGATGCGGATCGCACGCCAAGTGGATACCCGCCGTGCGAGCGTTTCGTGACGGTACTGGTGCAGAAGATATGGTGATTCGTCAGGGTTCTTGCTGCGCAACAGGCTTCTTGTACCCCAAATATGAAATTCACACCGGACGGGCAGGTCGGCGCGCGTACGGGTGAACGAGCCCCCGGCTACGATGCCCGACGCACAAGGATCCAGTCACGGGGGAGCACATGTTCGGAATCGTCAGACCCTGTTCGCACCGGCTCGGCGGGGGGCTCCTGGCGGAGTGGACGGCGCACCTGTGCGGGCTCTGCCTCGCCCTGCGCGCCGACCACGGGCAGTTCGCCCGTGTCGCCACCAACTACGACGGCCTGCTGATATCGGTCCTGACGGAAGCTCAGTCCGAGCGCGCCGCCGGGGCCCGGCGCACCGCCGGGCCGTGCCCGCTGCGCGCGATGCGCACCGCGCCCGTCGCACGCGGCGAGGGCGCCCGGCTGGCCGCCGCCGTCTCCCTGGTGCTCGCCTCGGCCAAGGTGCGGGACCACGTCGCCGACCGCGACGGGCTGCTGGCCCGCCGGCCGGTCGCCGCGGCCGCCCGGCGGGTCGCGCACCGCTGGGACGCCGCGGGCGCCCGCACCGGGCGGGAACTCGGATTCGACACGGCGGTCCTGCTCGACGCGGTTGACCGCCAGACCGGCGTCGAGGCGCTGGCCCGGCCCGGCACGCCCCTGACGGCGGTGACCGAACCGACCGAGACGGCCACCGCCGCCGCGTTCGCGCACACCGCCGTCCTCGTCGGCAGGCCGGGGAACGCCGCGCCCCTCGCGGAGGCGGGCCGGTTGTTCGGACGTCTCGCGCACCTGCTGGACGCCGTCGAGGACCTGGACGCCGACACGGCGTCGGGCGCCTGGAACCCGATCACCGCCACCGGCACGCCCCTCGCCGAGGCGCGGCGCCTCGCCGACGACGCCGTGCACGGCGTACGCCTGGCGCTCGCGGACGTCGAGTTCGTCGACGACCGGCTGGCGCACCGGCTCCTCGTGCACGAGCTGCGGCGCTCGGTGGACCGCGCGTTCGCCACGACGACCTGCGCGCACCGGGGGCACGGCGCTCCCGGCTCCCCGTACGGCCACCCCCGCCAGGGCGGCGGCCGGCCCCGCGGCGCGTACGGCTCCCACCCCTACGGGGGCGGCGGGCCGACCGGGAGCGGCGGGTCCGGCGAGTCCGGCGGGCGGGGCTTCGGAGGCGGGGGAGCGGAGCGGAAGCCGCCGCGCGGGTTCCTCGCCGGCTGCGCCGTCTTCGTCGGCCTGTTCTGCACCTGCCAGATCTGCTGCGCCAAGGAGTACGAGGGCCCCTGGTCCCGCAAGAAGCGCGAGGGCTGCTGCCGCGACTGCGACGGCAACTGCAGCTGCGACTGCTGCTGCCCCTGCGACGGCTGCTGACGGCCGCGCCGACGCCGTACGGCACCGTTCCCCGCCGTCCTCGCCGTCCTCGCCGCCCACCCGCCGTCCCGTCGACGGCCTCGCGCCGCCCGCCCCCGCCCGTTTCGCCGTGCGGGGGCGGGCGGCGTCCTGCTATGGGCGCGCGACGGCGCCCGTACCCCCGACCGGAGCGGGCGCGCGGTCCGGCCGGGATCGACCTCACACCGCGTCAACCTCCTGGCCACATCAGATATTCGCATTCGGAACCGGTCGACCACGATCGGGAGTAATGGGTGAGAGTGAGGGAGGGGTGTGACGATCATGTGTGCGTCCCGAAGTCGTTCTTGTGTGCGACCCGTCGGCGTCGGAATAGTTGGCGGTCCATCCTCCGTGTCAGGCGTCTCCCTTGCCGGGCACGGGCCCCACAGGAGGTAGATGTTGAAGCACCGACGCATACCCAAGAGGCGCGCGGCCCTCGCCGGAGGAGCCGTCGTGGCTCTGCTGGGAGCAGCCGTCACTTTCCAGACTGCGAACGCCAGCGACGAGGTGCCACAGTTCGAGGCCAAGACCCTGTCGGCCACCGCGGCCGGAAAGCTCGCCTCTTCGCTCGACGCCCGACTCGGCGACGGTGACATCGCCGGCGCGTACTACAAGGTCGAGTCCCGCACCCTCGTGGTGAACGTCGTCGACGAGGCCGCGGCGGACACCGTCCGGCGCGCCGGCGGCGAGGCCCGGGTCGTCGAGCACTCCCTGGCCGAGCTGAAGTCGGCACGGGAGACGCTGAAGGACCGGGCGACCATCCCCGGCACCTCATGGGCCGTCGACCCGGTCACCAACAAGGTCGTCGTCACCGCCGACCGCACCGTCAAGGGCGAGGCGTGGGAGAAGCTCTCCCAGGTCGTCAAGAGCCTCGACGACAAGGCGGAGCTGAAGCGCGCCGCCGGCACGTTCACGCCGTTCGCCTCGGGTGGTGACGCCATCCACACCAGTGGCGGCCGCTGCTCCCTCGGCTTCAACGTCGTCAAGGACGGCCAGCCGCACTTCCTCACCGCCGGCCACTGCGGCGGCACCGGCTCCAAGTGGTCGGACAAGCAGGGCGGCGAGCCGGTCGGCACGATGGTCGACTCGCAGTTCCCCGGCAACGACTACGCGCTGGTCAAGTACGACCGCGAGGTCGACCACCCGAGCGCCGTCAACCTGTACAACGGCAGCGCCCAGCAGATCGCCCGCGCGGCCGAGGCCACCGTGGGCATGAAGGTCACCCGCAGCGGCTCCACGACGCAGGTGCACGAGGGCGAGGTCACCGGCCTCGACGCCACCGTCAACTACGGCAACGGCCAGATCGTCGAGGGTCTGATCCAGACCACCGTCTGCGCCGAGCCCGGCGACAGCGGCGGCTCCCTCTTCTCCGGCGACGCGGCCGTCGGCCTGACCTCCGGCGGCAGCGGCGACTGCACGTCCGGCGGCGTCACCTTCTTCCAGCCCGTCACCGAGGCGCTCACCGAGTACGGCGCGCAGATCGGCTGACCCCGTACCGGCCGACCCCGGTACGACAGGCGGACAGGCCCCCCGGCCCCGGTGCTCCCGGAGCCGGGGGGCTTCGCGCGTGAGCCCGCGCGGGCCCGCACCCCGCCCTCTGCGGGCGCCCCCGCGGACCGTCCCGCTACGGCTCCGCCCACCACCGCGGGCCGCCGCCCCGGCGGGCCAGGGCCTCCAGCGCGTCCAGCGCCGCCACCGCGCGGGCCGCGGCGCGCGGGTCCCGCTCCGCCAGGCCGCTCGCCGCGAACTCGTCCTCGTCCAGCCGCAGTACGAGGCTCCGGTCGGCCGACACCCACAGGTCCAGGTCCAGGTCCTCCACGACCACCCGGGCGTCCGCGACCTCGGCGGGCCGGGTGACGTCGCAGTACCAGCCCTTCAGCGTGCCGTCCCCGGCCCGCACCTCCTTCACGGAGTACCACAGGTCCCGTCCGTAGTGCTCCGTGAACACGTCGCCGGGCTCGAACCGCACGAAGCCGAAGTCCCGCGCCCCCTCGCCCGCCCAGGCGGCGCGGACCGTCAGCACGGCGCCGTCGTCGGACACGACCTCCGCCGGATAGCGGATCTTCGTGCGCCCCGCCTTGACGATGACGACCTCAACCGAGCGCGCGGACATGGCGCACCTCCGTGGCGCAGACCCGGTAGCCGAGCCGGGCGTTGACGGCGAGCATCGGGGCGTTCGCGCCGTCGTTGCTCGTGTACGCGTCGGTGTAGCCGGCGGCGCGGGCGCGGCGCAGCGAGTCCGTCTTGGCCAGCCGGGCCAGGCCGCGGCCGCGGTGGGCCCGCAGGGTCCCGGTCATGCCGGAGACGTAGCGGGAACCGCCGTCGGTGTAGGCGGCTGTGTAGGCGGCCACCCGGCCGTCCACCGTGACGACCGTGGACAGCCGGCGGTCGAACAGCGGGTTGTTCCAGGTGTGGGCCACCCAGTCGGCGAAGTCGTCGAGGGTGGTGGCGATGTCGCTGGGCTCGTCGGACGTGGCCTCCGCGTCCGCCTCGAACATCGGCCGCGGGTCGTCCTCGTAGTCGGCGGCCGTGCGCAGCGCGACCCCGGGCGGGAGCCCGCCGGGTGGTTCGGGGAGGGCGGCGCCCGCCAGGTCCAGGTGCTGGAAGTGCGCGGTCCTGGTGGGGCGGTAACCGCGCCCGCGGGCGAACGCCAGGCTCCGCGGGTCGTCCCGCGCCCAGGAGTAGACGGACACGGCGCCGTGGGCCGCGAGGTGCTCCTCGGCGGCGCGCAGCAGCAGGCCGCCCGCGCCGCGGCCGCGGCGGTCGGGGTGGAC
Source organism: Streptomyces sudanensis (assembly GCF_023614315.1). Lineage (NCBI taxonomy): Bacteria > Bacillati > Actinomycetota > Actinomycetes > Kitasatosporales > Streptomycetaceae > Streptomyces > Streptomyces sudanensis. Next base: position 4,383,018 of record NZ_CP095474.1, read on the forward strand.
GTTCGGGGTGGCGTACGCCTGGCCGGGCTCGTCGCTGTCGTACGCGATGCCCGCGTAGGCGGTCCCGAGGATCTCGCCGTCCTCCTCGGCCACGAGCAGGCGGAGCCTCTTCGCCGGGTTGGCGGTCTCGACGTCGAAGAGGACCGAGCGCGGGGTCACCGCCAGGAACGGCACGGTGGCGCGGCGGGACCGGGCCACGGCCTCGGCGTCCTCGGGGCGGAAGTCACGGATGATGATGGGCACGGAGGGCCACGGTACGGGCCTTCCGGCGCCGGCCGCCTCCCATTTCCGCGCCGTGGGGGAGAATCGGCCCGTGACCCTGAAGCTCTCCGTCGACGCCGGCGCACCGACCGCCCCGTACGAACAACTGCGCGCCCAGATCTCCGAGCAGGCCCGCTCCGGACGGCTCCCGGTCGGCCACCGGCTGCCCACCGTGCGGGGCCTGGCGGAGGAGCTGGGCCTCGCCGCGAACACGGTCGCCAAGGCCTACCGGGCGCTGGAGGCGGACGGCGTGGTCGAGACCCGGGGCCGCGCCGGCACGTTCGTCGCCGCGGCCGGCGACGCCGCCGGGCGCCGCGCCGCCGCGGCGGCCGCCGCCTACGCCCGGGAGGCACACCGCCTGGGACTGACCGCCGCCGAGGCCCGCTCGGCGGTGGCGGAGGCGCTGCGCGCGGCGTACGGCGAGTGAGGCGGGCGGCCGTGCCGGAGTGAGCCGCACGCCCCCTACAGGTACAGTCCCGCGCCCGCGTTCCGCGGTTCCGGGAGGGCGGTGGGGCCGGAGCCGCGCCGCAGGGCGTACAGCTCGGCGAGGGTGGCGCCGTCCCGGCCGACGTCCCCCTCCCCGCCCAGCCAGGCGACCGCCTCGGCACGGGTCAGCGGCCCGACCTCGATGCGGGCCAGGCACCGTCCGGGCCGGACGACCGCCGGGTGCAGCCGCTCCAGGTCCTCGTTGGTGGTGACGCCGACGAGGACGTTGCGGCCCTGCCCCAGCAGCCCGTCCGTCAGGTTCAGCAGCCGGGACAGGGCCTGCCCCGCCGTGTGCTTGGCCTCGCCGCGGATCAGCTCGTCGCAGTCCTCCAGGAGCAGCAGCCGCCACCGGCTCCGCCCGGTGCCGTCGTCCTCGCCGATCGCGATGTCCATCAGGTAGCCGATGTCCCCGAACAACCGCTCCGGGTCGAGGACGCAGTCCACCTGGCACCAGTTCCGCCATTCGCGGGCGAGCGTGCGCAGCGCGGACGTCTTGCCCGTACCGGGCGGACCGTGCAGGAGCAGCAGCCGGCCCGTGACGTCCCCGGGGGTGACCCCCATCAACCGGTCCAGCGCGTCCGCGACGGGCGCCGTGTAGTTGGACCGCACGTCGGCCCAGGCGCCGGCGGCGATCTGGCGGGTCGTCCGGTGCGGGCCGCGCCGCGGCGACAGGTACCAGAAGCCCATGGCGACGTCACCGGGGCGCGGTTCCGGCTCGTCCAGGGCGCCGTCCGTCGCCTGGTCCAGGACCCGTTCGGCCAGGCCGTCGTCGACGGCGGTGACCGTGACGTCGGCGCCCCGGTTCCACCGGGACACCAGCAGCGTCCAGCCCTCGCCCTCCGCGAGGACGGCGCTGCGGTCGTCGGCGCGGGCGGACCGCAGCACCGTCGCGCCCGGCGGGAGCAGCGTCGAACCGGGTCTGACCCGGTCGAGGCTGCGGCTGCGCGAATGCGGTTGCTCGCCGGTCGCGAAGCGGCCGAGGAACAGTGCGTCGACCACGTCGGAGGGGGAGTCGCTGTCGTCGACGGTGAGCCGGATCGGCAGGGCGTCCTGCGGGTTGGCTGACATGGGCCCATGATCCGGCACCCCGGCCGGGACCGCACCGGTTTTCGGCCCCGCCGCGCCGCCCGCCGCGTCCGTACCGCCCCGCGGAGGCGGTACGGACGGAGGAAAGTTGACCGTCGTACGGGTGAAGGGCCGGTGTGCCGCAGGGGAGTGGGCAACCGCCGCGGCGTTCCGATACGAGGGCGCCCGGCGGGACGTGCGGGAAAAATGTGCTGGTCAGTCAAGTGCGAGGACGCCCGGAGGAGTTGGGGGGAGGGTGCGGGAAGCGGCGTGGGGCGCCGCCCCGGGTTGCGGGGCGCGCGGGCGGCCGCCGTCGCGGCTATTGGCATGACCACGTCTCGCTGCTACCAAAGGGCAGGCCGACATCCTGCAACAGGGGGTTCCATGAAAACGTCCCGCATCGCCGCGCTCGTGTCCTCGTTCTTCCTCGGCGCCGCCCTCACACTCACCGGAGCGGGGGCCGCGCAGGCCGACTCCTCCGCCCTCGCCGTCGACTACGTGGCCCTCGGGGACTCCTACTCCTCCGGCGTCGGAGCGGGTGCCTACGACAGCGCCAGCGGCACCTGCCTGCGCACCCCCCGCGCCTACCCCGCCCTCTGGGCGGCCGCCAACGCCCCCTCGTCGTTCGCCTTCACCGCCTGCTCGGGCGCGAGAACGACCGACGTGACGGCCAATCAGCTCGGCCCCCTCAACAGCGGGACGGACCTCGTCTCCCTGACCGTCGGCGGCAACGACGCGGGCTTCGCCGACGTCATGACCACCTGCGTCACGCAGTCCGAGGCCACCTGCATCCAGCGCGTCAACACGGCCAAGAGCTACGTCGACACGACGCTGCCCGGCCGCCTCGACACCGTCTACCGCGCCATCCGGGGCAAGGCCCCGTCCGCCCGGGTCGTCGTCCTCGGCTACCCCCGCTTCTACCAGCTCAACGGCACCTGCATCGCCGGGCTGACCGAGAACGAGCGCAGCGCCATCAACGGCGCCGCCGACCACCTCAACGCCGCCATCGCCAGGCGGGCCGCCGGCCACGGATTCGTCTTCGGCAGCGTCGTCCCGACCTTCACCGGCCACGAGATCTGCTCCGGCGCGTCGTGGCTGCACAGCGTCAACTGGCTCAACATGACCGAGTCGTACCACCCGACGGCCGCGGGCCAGTCCGGCGGCTACCTCCCGGTCCTCAGGAACGCCGCCTAGGCGCTGCTCCGCCGCCCGTCGCCGCGACGGATCCCGGCACACCGCCCCGCCCGGCCGGCGCCTTCGGAGTCCCGGCGCCGGCCGGACGGCGACGGGCCGTCGAGGAGCTCCACCCGCCGGGGCGCGCGCCGCCCGGCGCCGCGACCGGGCGGACGCGGAGGGTCACCGCCAACCCCCTTGTCCGGACGGCGAGTCGCGACACCGGGATACACGGCCGCAAGGCGGGGACGATAGGGTTAGCGTTGGCCCGGGCCGGGTGCCCTTGTACGGGTGGGGAGTGTTCATGGAACAGATAGCAATGCGCAGCAGGGCACGTGTGCCCGCCATCACCTGCGGGAGCAGCGCGGCCAGTTCGCGTCTCGACCGCCACCTCTCCGTGCTCGGCGGTCCCGCCGTACCGCAGCGGGAGACGGCCGAGGCGACCTCCCTGATGCTGGAGCTGACGACGCGCGACGCCGCACGCAGGCACCGCAGCAAGAGCGCACGCGTCTCGCTCCTCGCGCCGCTGAGCCGGCTGCGCCGCTCGCTCTTCGGCAACCACGGCTGAGACGGCCCCGACCACGCGCGGAACCCGGCCGGGCGGTCCGTACGACGGCGCCCGCGCGGGGCGGCTCCCACCCAGCCGTTCCCCGACGGGACCGCANCCCGCCCCTCGACTCCACCCGCACCGGCCGCCCCACGAGCCCTCGCCCTTCCGGCGCCGAAGCGCCCCCTCCCGAGCCACCGGGGGCGCACGCGGCGCCGCACCCGTGCGCCTCCCGGCCCCGGCGCGCGCCGACGGGGCCCGGCCGCGCTCCCGGCGGGCCCGCGGAGCGCCCGGCGGGCGCCCACCCGCCGCGGATGCCGGGCCGCGGTGGCCGGGAGGGCGTCATCGGCCCTTGAGGATGCGCCCGTCCTCCTCCTCCGCCTGCCGCCGGTAGTCCTCGGCGGCCTCGGGGTCACTGAGGTCCCCGGCGATCTCGGCGAGCTGCCACAGCACTTGAGCGGTGTGGGCCCGCAGGTGGTGCCGGCGGGCGAGGGCCAGGGAGTGCAGGAGGTGCTCGCGTGCCTCGGCCAGGTGGCCGGTGCGGCGCAGCTCCCGGCCGTGGACGCCGGCCATCCAGGCGCGCCACAACTGGTACTGGTCGGCCGGTGCCAGGGCGAGGGAGCGGGCGAAGTGGTCGGCGGCCTCCTCCAGCCGGTGCTCCGCCAGGGCGAGCCGGGCCCGCCGGTAGTGGGCCGGCATGCCGGGAGGGCAGACGCCCGCCTCGACCGCCGACGTGAGGGCGCGCAGGTGCACGTGGTCGGCCCGTTCCAGGCGGCCGAGGCGCGCCTGGGCGTTGCCGAGCATCATCAGCACCTGCGCGTTGGTGGCGTGCTGCGCGTGGTGACGCAGCAGCGCGGCCGCCACGGCGAGGTGCCGCCCCCCTTCGGGCAGCCGTCCGGTCTCCGCGTACAGGCGGCCCAGCGCGGCGTGCAGCCGGGCGCGCGCCACGGGCACGGCGGTGTCCCCGGGCCGGGAGCCGGCCGGGTCGGGCGGGTCCCCGACGGCTCGCAGGGCCCGTTCCAGCACCGGTGTCCAGCCGCCGTGCGGGCGCCACACGACGAGCGGCCACAGCAGCGCGGGCAGCAGCCAGGCCCGCCGGCGGTCCTCCGCGTCGGGGGAGGCGCCGGCCGCGGCGGCGAGGGCGAGGGTGGCGGCGGCCAGGAGGTTCTCGTGTTCGGCGCCGTACCAGTGGAGCGCCTGGGCGCTGTCGTCGAAGCGCGGCCCCCGGGGCTCCGCGCCGGTGCGCGCGGGCAGGGGGACCGGCGGGTCCCCGCTGGGGTCCACCACCGCCACCGCGTGCCGCAGGGTGCGGGCGTAGTGGTCGAGGAGGCGGCGCCGCGTGGCGTCGGCCTCGGCGGTGTCGTCCCTTCCCGCGTCGCGGGCGAACAGGCGCACCAGGTCGTGCAGGACGTAGCGGCCGGGCCGTTCCTCGTGGACCAGGTGGGCGGCGCCCAGCCGGTCCAGGCTCTCGCCCGCTTCCGTGCGGGGGAGGCCGACGAGGGCGGCGGCCGTCCAGTCGTCGAAGTCGCGGCCGGGGAAACGGCCCAGGGCGTGGAACATCGCGGTGTCCCGTGCCGTCAGCCGGGCGACGGAGATCCCGAGGGTCGCCGCCACCGACATGTCCTCGGCCCGCAGGAGGAGGAGGCGCTGCTGCTCGTCGGCGAGTTCGTCGGCCATGACGCGCAGGGGCAGGGAGGGGCGGGCCCGCAGGCGGGCCGCGGTGATCCGCAGGGCGAGGGGCAGCCCGTCGCACAACCGGGCCAGGCGGTGCGCTTCGGCTTCCTCACCCGCCACGCGGGCCTCGCCGAGGACGGCCCTCAGCAGCGCGACCCCCGTGCGGGCGGGGAACTCCCGCAACCGCAGGGACTCGGCGCCCTCCGTGACGACCAGTCCGTCGAGGCGGTTGCGGCTGGTGACCAGTGTCGTGCAGTGGCGGCCGGCGGGGAGCAGCGGCCGTACCTGCGCGGAGTCGCGCGCGTTGTCCAGTACGACGAGCAACCGGCGGTCCGCGACCCGGGAACGGTACAGCGCCGCCGCGGCCTGGGGGGTGTCCGGCACGCGGGGCGCCGGGACGCCCAGGGCGTGGAGGAACATGCGCAGCACCTGCATCCCGTCGGCCTCGCCGTTCGCGCTGAAGCCGCGCAGGTCGGCGAAGAGGCACCCGTCGGGGTGACGGGCGGCGTGCAGGTGCGCCCAGCGCAGCGCCAGCGACGTCTTGCCGACACCGGCCGGGCCGGTGACGAGGACGACGGGCGGCGCCCAGGCGTCCGGGTCGTCCGCGGGGCCGGTCGTCAGGGCGGTGAGGCGCCGCAGCTCCGGTGCGCGCCCGATGAACCCGGCCGGGGGCCGGGGCAGCAGGTCGGGTCTCCCGCCCGGGGCGGTGCGCGCCGCGGGCGNGGGCGCCGGACGCCGGGCTTCCGGGGGGTAGGGGCGGGCGGCGCCGGGGGCCGGCGCGGTCCAGGCGCCGCCCGCCCGGTGGGAAGGGCCCAGCAGGTCGGCGTACACGCCGCGCAGGGCGGGTCCGGGCTCGACGCCCAGCTCCTCCTTGAGCAGCCGGCGGGTGCGGTGGAACGCCTCGATCGCCGAGGACCGCTGCCCGCAGGCCGCCATGGCCTCCAGCAGCACGGCGAGGAGGCTCTCGCGCAGGGGGTGCGCGGCGGCCTCCGGGTGCAGCAGGGCCACCGCCTCGGGGGCGCTGCGTGACCGCAGCAGCGCCGTCCCCAGGTTCTCGACGGCCGTCAGACGGGCGTCTTCCAGGGCCTGCGCCGCGGCGGCGAGCACACGGGTGCCCGCCGTGCCGGCGAGCGCCGCCCCGTGCCACAGGCCGAGTGCGCGGCGCAGCAGCGCGGCGGCGCCGGCCGCGTCCGCCTCACGGGCCTGCGCGGTCAGGGCGGCGAACCGGTGGCTGTCGACGTGTTCGCCCGGCGCCCGCAGTTCGTACCCTCCGCCGAGGGTCGCCAGTTCGATCCCCCACGCGGGCGCGCCCGCCTCCGCCAGCGCGGCGCGGATCCGCGATATGTGCCCCTGTACGACGGTACGGCTGTGGCGCGGCGGCTCCTCGTCCCACAGGGCGCCGGTCAACAGGTCGGGGCTGACCGTCCGGTTGACGTGGAGCAGGAGCACGGCGAGCACGCCGGCGCGCTTCCCCGGACCGGTCAGCACCCGGCCACCGGCCGTCCGCAGCCCCACGGGGCCGAGCAGCGTGAACATCGGGATGGTGCCGTCCGCGGACGCACCCGGCGTCCGGCTCCCCTCGCGGGGAGGGACCGCCGGCCGGATGCCCGCGGCCTTTCCGTCTGCGCTCGTCACGGGTCCGCCGTCTCCTCGTCCTGTGCCACTGCCGGCGGGAGGCGACGACATGCGGCGGGCGGGCCCGCCTCCCGGCCGGGCGTCCCGCCCGAGGCGTCGCCCGGCGCCGCCCTCGCCGCCTCCGTGAGGGCCGCACCGGCACCGTACGGGGCGTGACAGCGAGAGGTTACCGAGACGTTAGCGCCGACGGCGAGAGTGGCCCGAGAAACCCGCCCCCGGAACGAACGGGGGCCGCTCCACCCGGAAAGGCACCTCACATGCCCGGCAAGCACACCCGCAAGGCAGTCGTCACGGCAATGGGCCTCGCGGCCGTGTTGTCGCTCACCGCGTGCAACGGCGAGGAGAACATCGGCGCCGGCACGCCGACCGCGCCCTCGGCGTCCGTCGGCGGTGCGACCGGCTCCACCACGTCCGGTTCGGGCGGCGGTTCCTCCGCCGGTCCGGACACCTCCGGCTCCTCCGCCGGTTCGGACACCTCCGGTTCGGGCGGCTCCGGCTCCGACTCGGGCGGTTCCTCCGGAGGTTCCTCCTCGGGCGGTTCCCCCTCCGGCCGTGCCGACGGGGGCGGCGGCTCCGACTCCGACGGCACGACGGGCATCTGCCGCACCCGGGGGCTGCGGATCGACGCCGTCGACAACTCCACCGACGACGAGGCGGGCGTCGTCACCGTCAGCCTCAGGAACAGCGGATCCGGCCCCTGCAGGATCAGCGGCTACGCGGGCGTCGACCTGAGGACGAGCGACGGGGACACCCTGTCCGCGGACCGCAACGGCGACGCGGCCCCCTCCACCGTCCTCGCCGTCGGCGAGACCGCCGCGTTCAACATCCACTATCCGAAGAACAATTCGGGCGGCACCGGCGTCCGCCCCACCACGATCGTCGTCACCGCCCCCGACGACACCACCCAGGCCACCGTCCCCTGGCCCGGGGGATCGCTCCCCGTCACCGGCGACCCGGGCGACGGCGGCAGCCTGGAGATCAGCCCCGTGGGCAAGGTCGGCTGACCCCGCGGACCGGCGTGCGGGGAGCCGGAAGGGCCGGAAGGGGGCGGGGACACCGTCCCGCCGCGCCGCCCGGCCCCGCGGGCCGACGCCCGCGAGGCGCCCCCCGGCACCCGGCGGGCCGTGACCCCGTCGCACGGCCGTACCCCGGTGGACCGGTGCGCCGGAACGGGCGCCCCGGACCCTCCCGCGCCCGCGTCCTCCTCT
>NZ_CP095474.1:4391077-4399445 GCF_023614315.1 Streptomyces sudanensis
CCCTTCCCCCGCCCGCCGGCCGGTCGCCCTCCCGGCGGCGCCCGCCCCTGCCCGCCGGGGGCCATCCCTACGCGCCGGGCGGGCCACCGCGGCCCGGACGGGAGCCGGCCCCGGCCGCGTCTCCCCGGCACCATCCCGACCCCCACCGGTGACCGGTGGGCCCCACAGCACGAAAGGGCCTGTCCTTGAGAACGCCCCCGGCGGCGACGTCCGCCCGCTCCGCACCCCCCGCCCCCAGGCGCCCGTCGTACCGGCTGGTCGTGCACGCACTGGTCGTGGCGCTGACGGCGGGACTGCTGACCGTCGCCGCCCTCGCCGCGGACACCCGTCCGGCCCGTGCCGCCGGTCCTTCGACCACCGGCCGCTTCTACATCCAGAACAGCTTCAGCGGCTACAACCTCTCCGCCACCGGCGACCTGCTCCGCACCTCCCGCCCCAAGGGCGACGAGGACAACCAGCAGTGGACGTTCGAGAGGGTCGCGGGCAGCGCCAACTACCGCGTGCGCAACGCCACCCTGACCGACCTCTGCATGGGCAGGTCCACCGGCCGGCCAGTGGTCCTCGGCTGCTCCGGAACCGACACCGAGTGGGAGTTCCGCCACCAGGCGGGCGAGTGGTACAAGATCTTCGTTCCCGGTACGGAGACCAGGCTGCAGGGCCGGCCGGCCGGGGACGACCCCGCCGAACTCGACCTCTCCACGCGGCAGGAGACGGACGAGAGCTGGTACGTCACCCCGATCGACCCGCCGCGCTCGCCGATGCCGGCCGATCCGACGTTCGACCAGATGACGTTCCTGACCGCGCACAACGCGTACAACAACACCGAGGACGCACCGGGGGCGATGGCACCCAACCAGCCGCACTCGATCAGGCGGCAGCTCGACGACGGCGTCCGCGCCCTGATGCTGGACATCCATGCGCCGCCGGACCTTCCCGGCGGCCAGGTCATCCTGTGCCACGGCTCGTGCGGACTCACCCGCCTGCTGCCGCTGACCGACGTGCTGAACACGGTCGCCGACTGGATGAGGGCCCACCCCCGCGAGGTGGTCACGGTGTTCTTCGAGGACTACACCACGAGCGCGCAGCTGAAGAACGCCATGGACCAGGTCCCCGGTCTGGCCGGGCTGATCTACAACCCCCGCACCGAGGGGGTGCGGGAGAAGGGCTGGCCCAAGGTCTCCCAGATGGCCGACAGCGGCAAGCGGCTCGTCCTCTTCTCCGACAGGGGCGGCCGCGAGGACTTCGGCGTCATGCACGGCTACGACTGGACGGCGGAGAACTACTGGTCCATGGGCCTGGGCCTGGGGTCGTCGGACTGGAGCTGCTACAGCCGCTGGTCGGAGGTCCCGCTCGGCAAGGAGGAGGAGAAGTTCCGCCGGCTGGTGGTGATGAACCACTTCCGGGACGTGCCGATGGCCCCGACGTACGAGACCGACAACGAGAAGCTGCGCAACCGCGCCGAGCGCTTCTGCATGCCCGCCGCGCGCAAGAAGCCGAACTTCCTCGCCATCGACCAGTACAAGGACGGCGACCCGCTGAGCGCGGTCCAGGCGATGAACGGCTACGTCTACCACGGCGACACCCCCGGGTGGGGCGGCACGCCGGCGCACTGGAGCGTGCCCCGGCTCGCCGTGATGCCGCTGGGCGACTCGATCACCTGGGGCGCCGGCGGCACCGGGTACAACAGCTACCGCGCCCAGCTCTGGGACAGACTGGCCGGGCACGCCTCCACCGTGGACTTCGTGGGCTCGCTCAAGGACGGCACGCTGCCGGACCGGGACCACGAGGGCCACTCGGGCTGGAAGATCGACCAGTTGACGGCGAACATCGACACCTGGCTGGCCGCCGCCCGACCCAACGTGGTGCTGCTGCACATCGGCACCAACGACATGAACCGCAACGACCGGGTGGACTCCGCCCCGCAGCGGCTGGCCGAACTGGTCGACCGGATCGGCACGGCCTCCCCGGACACCGTGGTCCTCGTCGCGTCCCTGGTGCCCTCGTCCGACCCCGCCGTGCAGGCGAGGGTCAGCGCCTACAACGCCCAGGTGCCCCGCGTGGTCGAGGAGCTGAAGGCCAGGGGGCGCAAAGCGGAGTTCGTCAGCATGGCCGCGGTGACCACCGCCGACCTCAACGACACGCTCCACCCGAACGACAGCGGTTACGCCAAGATGGCGCAGGCGTTCCACTCGGGAGTGGAGCGGGTGGCGAAGGCCGGGATGATCAGTGAGGACGTGGTGGTCAGGCCCGCCCCGCCGCGCACCACCCCGTTCGCCGACTACGACGTGGACATCGACGGGGACGGCAGGGCCGACTACCTGGTGGTCGGGGACAACGGGGCGGTCGACGCCTGGCTGAACAGGGGCGGCGACGGTTACGGCGGCTGGACCGCCTACGGCCGGATAGCGACCGGCACCGGCCCCGGAAGCCGGGTGTGCTTCGCCGACATCGACGGGGACGGCAGGGCCGACTACCTGGTGGTCGGGGAGAACGGATCGGTCGGCGCCTGGATCAACAAGGGCGGCGACGGCCACGGAGGCTGGTCCGAACTGGGCCGGATCGCCGCGGGCGGGAGCTGGTCGGGTGGTCAGGTCCGGTTCGCCGACATCGATGCCGACGGGAGGGCGGACTATCTCGTGGTCGGGGAGAACGGTGCGGTCCGTGCGTTCCTCAACAAGGGCGGCGACGGGTACGGCGGCTGGTCGGATCTCGGCCAGATAGCGACGGGTTCGAGCTGGTCGGGTGGTCAGGTCCGGTTCGCCGACGTGGACGCCGACGGGAGGGCGGACTATCTCGTGGTCGGGGAGAACGGTGCGGTCCGTGCGTTCCTCAACAAGGGCGGCGACGGGCACGGCGGCTGGTCGGATCTCGGCCAGATAGCGACGGGTTCGGACTGGTCGGGTGGTCAGGTCCGGTTCGCCGACATCAACGCCGACGGGAGGGCGGACTATCTCGTGGTCGAGGACAACGGGGCGGTCCGCGCGTTCCTCAACCAGGGCGGCGACGGCCACGGAGGCTGGACGAAGCTCGGCCAGATAGCCGCCGGGGTGGGAGCCCCCGGGCACCGGGTCCGGATCTGACCCGCGGGCCGGCCGCGCCCCGTCGCCCCCGGGCGCGGGGCGCGGCCGNNNNCCNGGCGCCCGGCATCCGGGCCGGTCCCCTCACAGCAGCGCGAACTGCCCCTCCGGGCCCTCCTCGCGGTGGTCCAGGACCGAGGCCGGGCGCCGGGCGGACGGCGGGTGGGGGAGGATCCGGGCCCCGTACAGGTCGGCGCGGGTGAGCGCCGCGCCGACCGGCCGGAGCCGCTCCGCGAGCGCGTCGCGCTCCCCGTCCAGGGCGCCCAGCAGCGCCAGGACGGTGATCAGCTCCAGCAGTTCGGACGTCCACGCGGGCGGCCAGGCCGGCGGGCGGATCGCCTCCAGGGTGCCCGGCTCCGCATCCGCCGTCCGCCGCTCGAACCACAGCGGCAGCACCCGCACCCCGCCCACCCGGTAGTCCCACGCCTCCGCCGGGACCGGCGCGATCCGCCCCGCGTCCACGTGCAGGACCTCGCTCCCGGCGTCGTACTCCAGCGTCCGGGGCCACGGCGGCAGCGCCGCCCGTACGTAGGGACGCCGCCCGCCCGGCAGGCGCGGGCGCTCCCCGCCCCGCGCGCCGCGCAGGTGGACCGACACCATCCGGCGGCCCAGCGCCACGCCCGCCGCCCACACCTCCGGGTCGCGCGCCAGCGGCACCCGGCACCCGGCCGGGGACGGCACCGCCGCCGCCCACGCCAGGAGGTCCCCGGCGGACGGCTCCCGGCCGTGGTGCTCCCGCAGCAGCGCCGCGAGGCCCGGGGCGGCGTTCGGCTCCCGGCCGCCGGGCCGCCGGTACAGGGGGCGGATCCGGCCGGGCCGCCCCGCGGGGGAGCGGCCGGTCGGCAACGGGGCCGTCACCAGCAGCGCGGGACCCGCCGCCCCCGGCACGTACCCCTGCTCCACCGCGAAGACCTGCCGCTCGTCCGCGACCCGCCACAGCTCCGGGCGCGCCGCGTCGATCAGCCGGTGGTCCGGCAGCAGCCACCGCTCGTCGAACGGCCCGTACGCGACGCGCACCGGCTCCGGGCACGGCCCGTCCTCGCGCGCGAGGCGCACCGTCCCGGTCCGCTGCCCCGGCAGCGCGGCCACCGCGCTGCGCGGCGTGCGCGCCCGGCTCGGCCGGAACAGTGCCTCGCGCTCCGCGCCGCCGGCCGCCAGCAGCGCGTCCCAGCGGGCCCGCAGCGTGCCCGCGTCCGGGGCGGTCACCCACTCCCGGCCCAGCCGCGGCGGCGGCGCGGACCACGGCATGAGGTCGTCGAGCAGGGGCGCGTCGCCGAAGGGCGCGTCCGGGGACACGTCGTCGAGGGGCACGTCCGCGTTCACGCGCTGCATGCTAGTGCCGTCCGCGCGGGCCCGGTCCGCCCCGGCGGTGGCCTCAGTCCGCCTCGACGGTGACGGTGAAGGAGAACCGGTCGCCTCGGTAGCGGATGCGCGCCACGTCCACCGCGCGGCCGTCCTCGTCGTACGTCACGCCCGTGTAGTGGAGGATCGGCGACAGCAGCGGGACCTCCAGCAGCTCCGCCGTCACCGGGTCGGCGAGCCGCGCCTCGACCGTGTCGGTGATCCGGCTGATGCGCACCCCGACCGCGTCCCGCAGCACCTTCGTCATCGGCCAGCGCTCCAGGTCCGCCACGTCGATCCGGTCCGCCAGCTCCGGGCGGACGGCGTTCTCCGCCCAGTTCGTCGGCTCGCCCGTCTCCACGTCCCGGCGGAGCCGCCGGTACGTGACGACCTGCGCCACGTCCGGGAAGTGCTCCGCCAGCTCCCCGGGCACCGCCGCCGCCCCGTACCCGAGGACCGTCGTCCGCTCGCCGGACTGCTGCGCCACGATCGCGTCGACCGAGCCGAGCACCCGGCGCGGGGCGCTGCGCCGGGCGCCCGGCTCGATGAAGGTGCCGCGCCGCCGGTGCCTGCTGATCAGGCCCTCCTGCTCCAGCTCCTTGAGCGCCTGACGCATCGTCAGCACGCTCACCCCGTAGTGCGCGGCGAGTTGCTCCTCGGTGGGCAGCCGCAGCGGCGCGTCCGGGGAGCGCCCCAGTATCGAGGCGCGCAGGGACTGGGACACCTGGTACCAGAGCGGCAGCTTCCGGTTCAGGGCCAGGGAGTCGGGGGCGAAGGCGGACACGGTGTCTCCGTACTGCCGCGTGCGGCCGGGGGCCTCGCGGCGGCGTTCTACGGGCGGAAGTGGCGCTCGAGACCCTGCCACACGCCGTCGTAGCCCCGCTGCAGGTGCTCGGCCTCCGCCGCCTGGGCGGTGGTCGTGATCGGCCAGCGGGTCTCGAACATGAAGGCCAGTCCGTCGTCGACCTTCTGCGGCTTCAGCTCGGCGGCACTGGCCTTGTCGAACGTCTCCCGGTCGGGCCCGTGCGCGGACATCATGGTGTGCAGCGAGCCGCCGCCGGGCACGAAGCCCTCCGCCTTCGCGTCGTACGCGCCCTCGATGAGGCCCATGTACTCGCTCATCACGTTCCGGTGGAAGTACGGCGGCCGGAAGGTGTCCTCGCCGACCAGCCAGCGCGGCGCGAACACCACGAAGTCCACGCCCGCCAGCCCCGGCGTGTCGGTCGGCGAGGTGAGCACCGTGAAGATCGACGGGTCGGGGTGGTCGTAGCTGATCGTCCCGATGACGTTGAAGGTCCGCAGGTCGTAGACGTACGGGACGTAGTTCCCGTGCCAGGCGACGACGTCCAGCGGGGAGTGGCCGTACTCGGCCCGCCACAGGTTCCCGCAGTACTTGTTGACGACCTCGACGGGGCCCTCCACGTCCTCGTACGCGGCGACCGGCGCCCGGAAGTCGCGCGGGTTCGCCAGGCCGTTGGCGCCGATCGGGCCGAGGTCGGGGAGCCGGAACGGCTGCCCGTAGTTCTCGCACACGTACCCGCGGGCCGTCCCGTCGAGCAGCTCCACCCGGAAGCGGACGCCGCGGGGCACCAGCGCCACCTCGCCGGGGCGCACGGCGAGCAGCCCCAACTCGGTGCGCAGCAGCAGCCCGCCGCGCTCCGGGACGATCAGCAGCTCGCCGTCCGCGTCGCTGAACACGCGCTCCATGGAGGCGTTGGCGTGGTACAGGTGCACGGCCATGCCGGTGCGCTGCGCCGCGTCGCCGTTGCCGCCCAGCGTCCACAGGCCGGCCAGCCAGTCGGTGCCGGGCGCGGGGTCCGGCAGGGGGTTCCAGCGCAGTCGGTTGGGGTCCGGGACGGTCTCGGTGAAGGGCGCCGAGCGCAGCGCGCCGTTGTCGGCGCGGGTGAACGCCGGGTGCGCCGCCGAGGGGCGGATGCGGTACAGCCAGGAACGGAGGTTGTGGGACCGCGGCTCGGTGAAGGCGCTGCCGCTGAGCTGCTCCGCGTACAGCCCGAGGGGCGCCCGCTGCGGGGAGTTGCGGCCCAGGGGGAGGGCCCCGGGAACGGCCTCCGAATGGTGTTCGTTCCCGAAGCCGGAGAGGTACTCCAGGCCTTCGGCGGTCTTCCTCGTCTGCTCGTCCGCCGGTACGGCGTCGCCCACGCTCATCGCACGCTCCTGCTGCTCATGGAATCCTATGGACGACCGTAGGATTTCGGGCCGCCCGCGTCAACGGGGCGGACCGCGGGAATGCCGCGCCCGTCCGGAGCCGGCCGACGCGGCCCGGCGGCCTCCGCCGGCCGTCCGGCGGCGCGGGGTGGGCCGACCGGGCGAACCGGTGGCGACGCGCCGCGCGACTCCCGCAAGGAAGGTGACGAATAGTCCGATTATCGGGTGATCTGTACGACATCCTCGTGGAGGAACCCGCCATGATCACGTCCCGACCACTCCTGCGCACCGCCGTCACCGGTCTCGCCCTCGGCGGCCTGGCCCTCACCGGCGCGCCCGCCGCCGTCGCCCAGCCCGGCGACAACGGAGACGTCAAGATCCACAACATCGGCACGCCGCCGCTCGACCAGCGCAGCGAGTCCAAGGTGTGCCGCTTCTACCTCGCCGCCTTCGAGTTCGCCGGGCTGCAGCAGGTCGCCTACACCCTCACCCCGCAGCCGCTGGAGGCCGGCGACCCCACGGTCCAGGGGACGATCACGCTCACCCCGACGGGGACCGGCCAGTCCACCGAACTGAAGCTGCCCGACGGCCAGTACCGGCTCACCTGGACCTTCGCCGGAGCAGTCGGGCCGGCCAGGATGAAGACCTTCCGCGTCGACTGCCCCGAGGGTGGCCACGGCAAGGAGGGCAAGGACGGCAAGGACGGCAAGCAGGAGGACCGGCAGGACGGCGGACGGGACTACAAGGAGCCGCAGGGCGGCGTGGGCGCGGGCGGCGGCGGCATGGCCGGCACCCCGTCCGGCGACACCTCGACGCTCGGCGCCGGGGCGGCGCTCGCGGCCGGCCTGGCGGGAACCGCCGGGCTGGTCCTCCTCCGCCGTCGCCGCCGCGCCCATGGCGCCGCGTAGACCCCGGTACCCACGGTTCGACCGCCGGCAGCGCCGTCTCCTCCGCCTCGCCAGGACGGCGGTGCTGGTGCTGCTGGTCTTCGGCGGGGTCCGGTGGGCCCAGGGCGGCGAGCCGCCCGGACCCGCCCCGGTGGCGGCGCCGCAGCGGCCGGCGTCCACGGCCCCNNCGCCGCCGCCCACCGCCGAGTCGAAGGCGGGCCGGCCGGCCGGCCCGCGGACGGAAGGAGGCGCCGGACGGCAGATGAGCGTCGAGGTGTCGCCGGACGGGGTGCCGGCCATGCNGNNCCGCCNCCCCNCCCGCCCTCGCCGCCCGAGCGGCTCGCCNNCCCGGCCCTCACCGTCGAGGCCCCGGTCATGCGCCTGGACCTCGACGGGGCGGGGCGGCTGCGCTCCCCGCCGGTCGACCACCCCGAGCTGGTCGGCTGGTACGAGGGCGGCGCCTCGCCCGGCGAGGAGGGCACCGCGATCGTGGTCGGCCACCGCGACACCCGCACCGGCCCGGCCGTGTTCCTGAACCTCCACGCGCTCAAGCCCGGCAACACCGTCCGGGTCGAGCGCGCCGACGGGATCACCGCGGTGTTCACGGTCGACCGCGTCCGCACGTACGACAAGGACGAGTTCCCCGACCGGGAGGTGTACCGGCAGGCGGAGCGGCCCGAACTGCGCCTGCTCACCTGCGGCGGCACCTTCGACCGGCGGAAGGGGTACACGGCCAACACCGTCGTCTTCGCCCACCTCGTCGACACGGTCCGGACCGACGCCCGCAGGGCGTGACACGGCGGGCCCGCACCTCCGGGAGCGGGCCCGCCCCCATGCCNNTCCCGTNGGTGCNTTTCCGANCCCAAGAAACNCCCATNAANCCACTATGCCGTCCTT
>NZ_CP095474.1:4399493-4399584 GCF_023614315.1 Streptomyces sudanensis
CCCGCCGCCGGACCGCACGCGCCCCGGTGCGCGCCCTGGCCGGACGGCCCCCGGGCGGAGGGCGCGGCGGCGCCCGTGCGGGCCGGACCGG
>NZ_CP095474.1:4399601-4406970 GCF_023614315.1 Streptomyces sudanensis
TTTATGNNNGTANCNNNGACCGGCGACCGGGTCGGCGCACGGCCGGGGCGGGGTGGCAGGATCGTGCCGAACCCCGGGACGCCGGCCCCGGCGGCGGGAGACCCCCGCCACCGCGTCCGGCGGCGGCGCCCACGACCGCCGCGCCCGCACCCGGCCAGGCCGAAGGAGACAGCGATGAAGGCTCACGACGGGATGTACATCGGCGGCGCGTGGCGGCCCGCCGCCGGCGCCGGCACCATCGCCGTGGTGAACCCGGCGACCGAGGAGGCGTTCGCCACGGTGCCGGCCGGCGGGGCCGAGGACGTCGACGCCGCCGTGCGCGCCGCCCGCGCGGCGCTCCCCGGCTGGTCCGCCACCCCGCCCGCCGAACGCGCCGCCCGCCTCGCCGCGCTGCGCGACGCGCTCGCCGCCCGCCAGGACGAGATCGCCGAGACCGTCACCGCCGAACTGGGCGCCCCGCCGAAGCCCGCACGCGCGGTGCACGCCGGACTGCCGGTCACCGTGGCCGGTTCGTACGCCGACCTGCTGCCCACGTACCGGTTCGAGGAGAGGGTCGGCAACTCGGCGGTGCTGCTGGAGCCGGTGGGCGTCGTCGGTGCGATCACGCCGTGGAACTACCCGCTCCACCAGATCGTCGCGAAGGTCGCCCCGGCCCTCGCGGCGGGCTGCACGGTCGTCGTCAAGCCGGCGGAGGAGACCCCGCTCACCGCGCGGCTCTTCGCGCGGTGCGTCCACGAGGCGGGTCTCCCCGCCGGTGCCGTCAACGTGGTCACCGGACTCGGGCACGCCGCCGGCCAGGCCCTCGTCGACCACGACGGCGTCGACATGATCTCCTTCACCGGTTCCACCGCCGTCGGCCGGCGCATCGGCGCGGCGGCCGGCGGCGCGGTCAAGCGCCTCGCCCTGGAACTGGGCGGGAAGTCCGCGAGCGTCGTCCTGCCCGGCGCCGACCTCGACCGGGCGGTCACCGCGAGCGTCGCGAGCGTCATGGCCAACTCCGGCCAGCGCTGCAACGCCCTCACCCGCGTCCTGGTCCGCGCGGACCGGTACGAGGAGGCCGTCGCCCTCGCCGCCGAAGCCGTCGCGAAGTACCCGGCGGGCGACCGGATCGGCCCGCTCGTCAGCGCCGCCCAGCGCGACCGCGTCGTCGGGTACATCGAGAAGGGCGTCGCCGAGGGCGCCCGGCTCGTCGCGGGCGGTCCCCGGCCGCCGCTGGCACGCGGCTACTACGTCGAGCCGACCGTCTTCGCCGACGTGACGCCGGACATGGCGATCGCCCAGGAGGAGATCTTCGGCCCGGTCGTGGCGTTCCTGCGGTACGAGGACGAGGAGGAGGCCCTGCGCATCGCCAACGGCACGGTGTACGGCCTCGCGGGCGCCGTGTGGGGCGAGCCCGGGGCAGCCGCCGCCTTCGCCCGCCGGATGGAGGCCGGGCAGGTCGACGTCAACGGCGGCCGCTTCAACCCGCTGGCCCCGTTCGGGGGGTACAAGCAGTCCGGCATCGGCCGGGAGCTGGGCGCCCACGGCCTCACCGAGTACCTGCAGACCAAGTCCCTCCAGTTCTGAGGCCGGGGAAACCCCCGCCTCCGAACACCGTGAGCCCCACCAGCCGGGAGAAACCGATCGTGGTCGTCCGCGCCGCCGTCCTGCCCTCCGCCGGGTCCCCACTGGAGATCACCGGCATCGAACTGCCCGAGCCCGGCCCCGGGGAGGTGCGGGTCCGCCTCGCCGCCGCCGGGGTCTGCCACTCCGACCTGTCCCTGTGCGACGGCACCATGCGGGTGCCCGTGCCCGCCGTCCTCGGCCACGAGGGCGCCGGCACCGTCGTCTCCGTGGGGGAGGGCGTCACCGGCCTCGCCCCCGGCGACGGCGTCGTCCTCAACTGGGCGCCCTCCTGCGGCTCCTGCCACCACTGCGGGATCGGCGAGGTGTGGCTGTGCGCCGACGCGATGTCCGGCGTCGGCCGCGCGCACGCCGTCACCGAGGACGGCAGGCGGCTCCACCCGGGGTTGAACGTCGCCGCGTTCGCGCAGGAGACGGTGGTCCCCGCCCCCTGCGCCCTGCCCCTCCCGGAGGGGGTGCCGCTCGTCGACGCCGCCCTCCTCGGCTGCGCCGTGCTCACCGGCTACGGCGCCGTCCACCACTCCGCGCGCGTGCGCGCGGGCGAGTCGGTCGTCGTGTTCGGCGTCGGCGGGGTCGGCCTGGCCGCCCTCCAGGCGGCCCGGATCGCCGGCGCCGGGCCGATCGTCGCCGTCGACGTGTCGCCGGAGAAGGAGGCCCTGGCGAGGGCGTCCGGGGCGACCGACTTCCTCGTCGCCTCCGACACGACCGCCCGCGAGGTACGCGGTCTGACCGGGGGACGGGGCGCGGACGTGGCCGTGGAGTGCGCCGGCCGGGCCGCCGCCATCCGCACCGCCTGGGACTCCACCCGGCGCGGCGGCCGCACCACGGTCGTCGGCATCGGCGGCAAGGACCAGCGGGTGTCGTTCAACGCCCTGGAGGTCTTCCACTGGGCCCGCACCCTCTCCGGCTGCGTCTACGGGAACTCCGACCCCGCCCGCGACCTGCCCGTGCTCGCCGGGCACGTCCGCGCGGGGCGCCTGGACCCGGCCGCCCTCGTCACCCGCCGGATCGGCCTGGAGGACATCCCGGAGGCGTTCGGCGACATGCTCGCCGGCAGGGGCGGGCGCGCCCTGGTCGTCTTCTAGGCCCCGGCACCGGACGCGCACCGGACGCGCCCGCCGCCCGGCCGGCCCCGGGCCGTGCCCCGCCGGGACCCCGGCCCCCTGAGTACCGCGCTGAGTAGCGGGACGGATGTACCGCCCCGCCCCGGCACCGCATCCTCGGCCGCATGAGTGACACACCGGTCAAGCAGCAGAACACCGCCGCCTACTACGCGCAGGCGGTCGCCTCCTTCGCCATCGCCCTCGGGGCCGTCGCCCTCGGCATCGGCAACCTGGAGGCGGACGTCTGGGTGCGGGCCTTCCTCGGCATCGCCGTCCTGTACCTCACGACCTCCGCCTTCACCCTCGCCAAGGTCGTCCGCGACCGCCAGGAGGCCGGGCAGATCGTCAGCCGCGTCGACCAGGCGCGGCTGGAGAAGCTGCTCGCCGAGCACGACCCCTTCCAGAAGCTCTGAACCCCGTCGCCTAAGCGCTTGCTCACCTCCGGGGTATGGTGTTCGCCCCGGTACGAGCGAAAGGACGAGCGATGGGCACCGCGCAGGAGACGGACGGCGGGGAGGACGCGCCGTGGGGCGAGGTCACCCCGGACGCGGCCCGGCGCCTGCTCGTGGCCGCCGTCGACGCCTTCGCCGAACGGGGCTACCACGCCACGACCACCCGGGACATCGCGGGCCGCGCCGGGATGAGCCCCGCCGCGCTCTACATCCACTACCGGACCAAGGAGGACCTCCTCCACCGGATCAGCCGCATCGGCCACGACAGGGCCCTGGAGATCCTGGAGGAGGCGGCGGACGGCCCCGGCACCGCCGCCGAGCGGCTCGCCGGCGCCGTACGGTCCTTCGTCCGCTGGCACGCCGAGCGCCACACCACCGCCCGCATCGTCCAGTACGAGCTCGACGCCCTCGCCCCCGAGCACCGCGCGGAGATCGTCGCCCTGCGCCGCAGGAGCGACGCCGCCGTGCGCCGCATCATCGGCGAGGGCGTCGCCGCCGGCGAGTTCGACGTGCCGGACGTGCCGGGCACCACCCTCGCCGTGCTCTCCCTCTGCATCGACGTGGCGCGCTGGTTCGACGCCCGGGGCGGCCGCACCCCCGACGAGGTCGGCGCGCTCTACGCCGACCTCGTCCTGCGCATGGTGCGGGCCCGCGCCTAGGAGCGCGGGGCGCCGCAGGGATCCGGGGCCCGGTACCAGGCCGGAGGCGGAAGCACCGGCTCAGAAGAAGAAGCGGGACACCGGCTCGGCGACGCACACCGGTTTGCCGCCGCCCTCCCGCTCCACCGTCACCACGGCGGTCACCTGCACCCCGCCGGGCACCTCCTCGACCGCCTTCACCACGGCGGTCGCCCGCACCCGCGACCCGGCCGGCAGCGGCGCGGGGAAGCGCACCCGGTCCGTGCCGTAGTTGACGCCCGTCCGCGCCCCCTCCACCCGCATCACCTGCGCCGTCAGGACGGGCAGCAGGGACAGCGTCAGGTAGCCGTGCGCGACGGTCGTCCCGAACGGGCCGGACGCCGCCCGCTCCCGGTCGACGTGGATCCACTGGTGGTCCCCGGTGGCGTCGGCGAACAGGTCGATCCGCCCCTGGTCCACCTCCAGCCAGTCGCTGTACCCCAGCCGCTCGCCCACCGCGGCCCGCAGCCCGTGGACGGAGGTGAAGACCCTCGGCTCAGCCATACCCGCTCCCTGCCCGACGGACCGCGGTCGGGTCCGAGCGCCCGCTCAGCCTGGTGCGGGCCGTGCGCCCTGTCAACGGACCAGTAGGGTGCGGGGGATGCCGCAGATCCCAGAGAAGATCCACGAACTGACCGTCGGCCAGCTCTCCGCCCGCAGCGGCGCGGCGGTCTCCGCCCTGCGCTTCTACGAGGCCAAGGGCCTGATCACCAGCCGCCGCACCAGTGGCAACCAGCGCCGCTACAGCAGGGACGCCCTGCGGCGCGTCGCCTTCGTGCGCGCGGCCCAGCGCGTCGGCATCCCCCTGGCCACCATCCGCCAGGCCCTCGCCGAACTGCCCGAGGAGCGCACGCCCACCCGCGAGGACTGGGAGCGGCTCTCCCGTACCTGGCAGGCCGAGCTGGAGGCCCGCATAGAGCAGCTCGCCCGGCTCCGCGACCACCTCACCGACTGCATCGGCTGCGGGTGCCTCTCGCTCGACACCTGCGTCCTGTCCAATCCGGACGACGTGTTCGGCGAGCGCCTGACCGGTTCCCGCCTGCTGCCGGAGCGCCCCCGCAGGCGCGGGGAGGGCGGCCGCGAGCCGCGGGAGCGCTCCGGCGGGGGAGGAGCGCGGGCGTAGGCGCGCTCCGCGTCCTCTCCGGGGCCGGCCGGGCGCGGGGCACCGCGTCCGCGGAGGCGGCGCCCTTCGATACCGCTGGGACGACGTACGGGCCGGGGTGCGGGGCGGGCGGCTCTTTGCCGTCCGGCGCCCCGCGGGGCTCCGCCGGACCCGGACGGCGCACCCGCCCGATGGCCGCCCCGCCCGATGGCCGCCCCGCGCGGTCTCGCGCCCCGCGCGGTCTCGCGCCCCGCGCGGTCTCGCGCCCCGCGCGGTCTCGCGCCCCGCGACTTCGCCGGGACCGGGTCGCCGGGACCGGGTCGCCGGCACCCTGCGGCATCCGCGGCCCCACGTCTCGTACGTCCGGGTGACCGCACGTCCGGGTGACCGCACGTCCGGGCGACCGGGGCCGGCTCACCCCACGGAGACCGGTTCCCGCGCCGCGTCCGCCCGCGCCGCCCGGCGGCGTGCCGCCGTCAGCGCCTCGTCCGACGCCAGGGGCGCCGGGACCAGGACGCCGCACTCTCCGCACACCGGCCCGCACGCTTCGTCCAGGCCGTCCCACCGCCAGGTGAACCGGCTCCCGCCGCACACCGGGCAGCGGCCGCCCCGCCCCGCCTCCAGGGCCGCGATCAGCCGGCGCAGCGCCTCGGCCAGCGGCAGGTCGGGGTGCACCGAAGGATCGACGCACCGCGCCACGCCGTTGCCGCCCCGGGCGAGCCGGTGCCAGTCGTCGATCGGCCCCGGGGAGCGCAGCCCCAGGTGCTTCTCGCTGCGGCGCCGCTCCGCGAACCGCCGCTCGTAGGCGAGCCACACGGCCCGCGCCTCCTCCACCTCGTCGAGCGCGGCCACCAGCCGCACCGGATCGAGCTCCCTGTCCTCGTGTCCGAACCCGTGCCGCCTGCACAGGTGGTCCCAGGTCGCCCGGTGCCCGTACGGGGCGAACCGCTCCAGGCACTTGCGCAGCGAGTAGCGCCGCAGCGCCATATCGCACGCGGGATCACGAACCTGTCTGGCGAGACTCCGGAAACCGGCCATCGCTCCGCCACCTCCGTCACTGGTACTTCGGCGTCGTTGAAGAGACGTACGGGTGCCCGTTTCGGCTCCGTCGAAAATCGAATGCGCCGTTCGCCTTCCCGCGCCGGCCCGCCCGGAGGGGTGCGCGGCGGTGCCCGGGGGAGCGGCGACGGCCGCTTGACGGCCCGTCACCTCCCCGGTCGGCCCGCGCCCCGGCTCAGCGGTACAGCAGGTACTCCTCGCGCACCGCCCGGAACGCCGCGAGGTCCCGCTGCCACGCGGCGGCCACCTCGTCCGGTCCGGCACCCGCGTCGATCATGGTCCGCACGGTCGCCGAGCCGGTCAGCCTGTCGATCCAGCGGTCGGCACGCCAGGCGAACCCGCTCCACGTCCGCTTCGCCGTCACCAGGAGCCCGATCCCGGTCCGCACGGGGTCGAAGGCGGTCCGGTCGTGCACGTGCAACTGCACCCCGCCGACCGTCCTGCCCTGGAACTTGGAGAACACCGGCGCGAAGTACGCCTCCCGGAACACCACCCCCGGCAGCCCCAGCGCGTTCGCCGCCTCCGCCCACCGCCGGTCCACGCCCTCGGCCCCCAGCAGCTCGAACGGCCGGGTCGTACCGCGTCCCTCCGACAGGTTGGTGCCCTCGAACAGGCAGGTCCCGCCGTACACGAGGGCCGTGTCGGGCGTGGGCATGTTCGGGCTCGGCGGCACCCACGGCAGCCCCGTCGCGTCGAAGAGGTCCCGCCGCCGCCACCCCGCCATCCGCACCGTCTCCAGGCGCACCGGCCGTGCCAGGAACTCCCCGTTGAACAATCGCGCCAGCTCCGCCACGGTCATCCCGTGCACCTGCGCGATCGGCTCCCGCCCCACGAAGGTGGCGTACGCCCGGTCCAGGACCGGCCCCAGCGCCGCCCGCCCGCCGACCGGGTTGGGCCGGTCCAGCACGACGAACCGCTTCCCCGCCAGCTCGGCGGCGACCATGCAGTCGTACATGGTCCAGATGTAGGTGTAGAAGCGCGCCCCCGCGTCCTGGATGTCGAACACCACCGTGTCCACCCCGGACGCGGTGAACACGTCCGCGAGGGCCTGCCCGCTCCTGCCGTACGTGTCGTAGACCGGCAGCCCGGTCGCCGGGTCGTCGTACCGCCCCTCCGAGCCGCCCGCCTGGGCGGTGCCCCGGAAGCCGTGCTCGGGTCCGAACACGGCCGTCAGCCGCACCCGGTCGTCGGCGTGCATCACGTCCACGATGTGCCGCACCCCGGCGGTGACCCCGGTCGGGTTGGTCACCACGCCGGCCCGCTGCCCGGCGAGCGCGGCGTACCCGCTCGCCGCCAGCCGGTCGAAACCGGTGCGCACCCGCCTCCCCGCCCGCGCCCCCTCCGCGGTGTTGG
>NZ_CP095474.1:4407012-4430408 GCF_023614315.1 Streptomyces sudanensis
ATCTTCAAGTGAAGGGGTCCCCCGCCGCGCCGCCCACCGCCAGCAGACCTCGCCTGGACACCCCCACGGGCCACCTCCGTGATCGCTCCGTCACGCTCCGACACGAGGTCTCGCAGGCTAGCGCGGGCCCCCTCCCGGCGGAAGGCGCGGCGGGCGGGAAGCGCGTCGCCGGCCGGCGGACCACCCGTACGGGCAGTCCGCCCGCGCCCCGCCGCACCCCCGCCGGTTCACGGGCACCGCGACCGGGGCGCCGTCAGGCGTGGCAGGCCACCGGCCGGCCGCCGTTCATCGCGATCATGTCCCCGAACACCGTCGCCGCGTCCAGCGGCGCCCCCTCCGGCAGCCCCTCCAGCTCCGCGTACGCGCGGTGGACGTTCGCCACCAAGCGTTCCGGTTCGCGCAGCCCGCCGAACGCGCCCAGGTCCGCCCGCCGCGCCACCTCCAGCGGGGTCAGCCCCCGGGCCCGGCCGTCCTCCGACAGCTCGGCCACGAACCGCAGGTACGCCTCCGTCGCGTCGTACACGGACGGGTCCGCGACCGGCCCGTGCCCGGGCACGACCGTCTCCGCGTCGAGCGACCGCAGCAGCTCCAGGGCCCGCAGCGAGCCGCGCAGCGAACCGCTCGCCAGGAACGGCGTCCCACCGTGGAAGACCAGGTCCCCGGTGAAGACGACGCCCCGCTCCGGCAGGTGCACGACCGTGTCACCCGTGGTGTGGGCCGGGCCCGGGTGGATCAGCCGCACCTCCGTGCCCGCGGCGTACAGGGTCATCCGTCCGCCGTACGTCACCGAGGGCGGCGTGACGCGGACGTCGCCGAAGTCGGTGCCCGGCCACAGCAGGTGCAGTTGCAGCCCCGCGGCCAGCGCCTCCCGGCGGCACTCCTCGTGCCCGACGACGGCCGCCCCGGGCAGGAACACGGAGTTGCCGTACGTGTGGTCCCCGTGGTGGTGGGTGTTGACGACGGTGTCCGGCGGGGCGGCGCCGTGGGCGAGGAGCGCGTCGCGCAGGGCCAGCGCGCGGCGCTCGGTCGCCGCGGTGTCGATCAGGACGGTCCGGGCGCCGTCGCCGACCCACCCGGCGTTGTTCAGGCACCATCCGCCGTCCGGTTGGACGTAGGCGTACACGCCGGTCGCGAGCTGGACGGTGTACGGGTCGGTCGCGGGCATCGCTGTCCCCCCGAGTCGTGGCCGAACTGGACAGGCAGAGCCTGCCAGTCCGGGGCGGCGGAGGACAGCGCGAAGGCGTCCGCGGGCGGGGGTGGGGAGATGTGTATAAGAGACAGGCACCGCGGGCGGNGATGTGTATAAGCGNCGGGGCTCAGTGGTCGTCCCAGTGCCCGTCGTGGGCGGCGTGCCGGTGCCCGTCGTGCACGTAGTCCACGTGGTCCCCGTGCGCGACCGCGGGGTGGCCGCAGGCGTCGCCGTGCTCGTGGGCGTGGCCGCTGTGGGCGATGTGCTCGCCCGGCTCGCACTCGTCCCAGTGCCCGGAGTGCCCGCGGTGCAGATGGCCGTCGTGGACGTAGTCGACGTGGTCGCCGTGGACCACGGACCGGTGACCGCAGGAAGGACCGTGGACGTGGGAGTGCGCCTGGTGTTCCCGATGCAGGACCGTCATGGCGGGGCCTCTGTGCGAAGGGTCGCTGACACTTCCAGGTTATCCCCGTACGCCCGGTAGGCCCCTCCCGGTGGAGGGCCGCTCCCCGCCGGTGGTCGGTCACCGTCAGGGCGGATCCGGAACCCGGGTACCGGGCGGCGAGCCGGTCGTGGACGGAGGGCGGCCTGCGCGCCCGGCGCGCGGCCCCGGGTCCGTACGGCGCCGAGGCGGCCCCGGGCGCGCGGTGGCGAGCCGCCGGGACCGCCGGAGGCTCCGGCCNCGGGACCGGTCCGCCCCCTTCGCGAACGGCGGGGTGACGGGCCCGGGCGGCCCGTGCCACCGGCCGCACCCGGACACCACCGCCCCGCCGCCCCGGCCGGGGAGGCGCACCGGCACGGGCGCCCGTACGCCGCCGGAGGGGTCGGCCGGGGCGCCGGGGCGCGGCGACGGCGGGCGTCCTCGGCGGAGCCCCCGTCACGGCCGGCGGGGACCGGTCCCCCCGGAGCCTCCCGCCGCCGCGCCCCGGGCACGCGTCCCGCGCAGCCGCTCCCACGCCGCGAGCCCGTCCGGCACCCACGGCCACTCGCCCAGCCGCCGCTCCAGCTCCGCCTCCGTCACGAACGCGTGCCAGGCGACCTCCTCCGCCTGCGGCGACACCGGCAGGCCGCACCGCACCTCGTACACCCGCGACCACCACGAGCCGTGCCCGCCCGGCCCATCGTCGTACAGGAAGGACACCACCGGCACCGGCCGCGGCAGACCGCGCACGCCCAGCTCCTCCTCGGCCTCCCGCAGCGCCGCCGCGTCGTACGGCTCGCCCGCGCCGACGACACCGCCGACGAACATGTCGTACCGCGACGGGAACAGCGCCTTCGACGCGGTGCGCCGGTGCACGAAGATCCGTCCGGCGGCGTCCCGCACCAGGACGAACACGCAGCGGTGGCGCAGCCCGCGGGCGTAGACCTCGGCGCGCGGGAGCCGCCCGACCACCTCGTCCCGCTCGTCGACGACGTCCAGGAGTTCCTCGCCGGGGGACGGGTGCATGTTCCCTCCTCGGATGTCCGGGTCCGCGGACGCTCCGCGGCCCGAAGGGTTGACGCGGTTACCGTCGAGTACGGATGATCGGGCACCCCCATCATCCCGGAAGGACGGACACCCATGGCCTACGACGCCGACGTGATCGTGATCGGCGCGGGCCTCGCCGGTCTCGTCGCCACCGCCGAACTGGTCGACGCCGGGCGCAGCGTCATCCTCCTCGACCAGGAGCCCGAGCAGTCCTTCGGCGGACAGGCCCACTGGTCCTTCGGCGGCCTGTTCCTCGTCGACTCGCCCGAGCAGCGCCGCATGCGCGTCCGCGACAGCCGCGACCTGGCCCTCCAGGACTGGTTCGGCACGGCCGGCTTCGACCGGCCCGAGGACCGCTGGCCGCGCCGCTGGGCCGAGGCGTACGTGGACTTCGCGGCCGGCGAGAAGCGGGCCTGGCTGCACCGGCAGGGCGTGCGCTTCTTCCCCGTCGTGGGCTGGGCGGAGCGCGGCGGCTACGACGCCACCGGGCACGGCAACTCCGTCCCGCGCTTCCACATCACCTGGGGAACGGGCCCGGCCCTGGTCGAGCCGTTCGAGCGCCGCGTCCGCGAGGGCGTCGCCCGGGGCCTGGTCCGGATGTGCTTCCGCCACCGGGTCACCGTCCTCGGCCGCACCGGCGGCGCCGTCGACACGGTCGGCGGCGAGATCCTGGAGCCGTCCGACGCTCCGCGCGGCACGGCCAGCAGCCGCGAGGTGACCGGCGCGTTCGAGTACCGAGCCCAGGCGGTCGTCATCGCCTCCGGAGGCATCGGCGGCAACCACGACCTGGTGCGCGCCCAGTGGCCCGAACGCCTCGGCACCCCGCCGAAGCGGATGCTGTCCGGGGTGCCCGCGCACGTCGACGGCCTGATGCTCGGCATCGCGGAGGCGGCCGGCGCCCACCACGTCAACCGCGACCGCATGTGGCACTACACCGAGGGCATCGAGAACTGGGACCCGGTCTGGGCCCGCCACGGCATCCGCATCCTGCCCGGCCCGTCGTCGCTCTGGCTGGACGCCCTCGGCCGCCGCCTGCCCGTGCCGCTGTTCCCCGGCTTCGACACGCTCGGCACGCTGGAGCACATCATGCGCACCGGCCACGAGCACACCTGGTTCGTCCTCGACCGGAAGATCATCGGCAAGGAGTTCGCGCTCTCCGGCAGCGAGCAGAACCCGGACCTCACCGGCAGGTCCGTACGGGACGTCATCGGCCGCGCCCGCGCCGACGTGCCGCCGCCGGTGCGGGCGTTCATGGACCGGGGCGCCGACTTCGTCGTGGAGCGCGACCTGTCCGCCCTGGTGCGCGGCATGAACGCGCTCACCGGGGAGCCGCTGATCGACGAGGCGGCGCTGCGCCGCGAGATCGTCGCCCGCGATCGGGAGATCACCAATCCCTTCACCAAGGACCTCCAGGTCACCGCCATCCGCGGCGCCCGCCGGTACCTCGGCGACCGGCTCATCCGCACCGCGGCCCCGCACCGCATCCTCGACCCGGAGGCGGGCCCGCTCATCGCCGTACGGCTGAACATCCTCACCCGCAAGTCGCTGGGCGGCCTGGAGACGGACCTGTCCTCACGGGTCCTCACCGCGGCGGGGGAACCGCTCCCGGGGCTCTACGCGGCGGGGGAGGCGGCCGGTTTCGGCGGGGGCGGCGTCCACGGCTACCGCTCCCTGGAGGGCACCTTCCTCGGCGGCTGCCTCTTCTCCGGCCGTGCGGCGGGCCGGGCCGCGGCGCGGGCCGTGGCCTGACCCGCCGGGGCGGGGCGCCCCGCCCCGGCGGCAGCGGCGCGCGGCGGGCTCAGGCGCCGTCCGGGACGGGCGTCCCCTGGTGGTGGTACATCCGCCACGGCGCCCCGGTGCCGTCCGCCGCCCGCCGCCACAGCGAGGAGCGGCGCGCCCGCCGGCCGTCCAGGACCGTCTCGTACGTCAGGTGCACCACGCCCGGCGCGAGCGGCACCCCCGCCATGCCGGAGACCTCGTGGCGGGGGCCGTCCGCCGCGGCACCGTCCATCGCGGACAGCTCGGCGAGCATCTCCTCGCGCGTCCAGCGCCGCCCCGAGGCGCCGATCTCGGTGAACTCCGGGTCGAGCAGCCGCGCCGCCTCCTCCCGCGACGCCCGCACCGCGGGCTCCAGCAGCCGCAGCTCGCCCGCGACGGCCGCGGCGACCGGGTCGGGGAACTCCGCCACGCGGAACCGCCGCGCCACCACCGAAGTCGCGTCGTCCACCGCGAAGCCCGGGTCGCCGAGCACCGCCCGCGACTCCTCCCCGTGCCAGAGCGCCTCGTACGCGGCCCGCCACCCGGCCACCGAGCGGTGGCCCGTGCCCTCGCCGACGGTGTGCGCGAGGTCCACCTCGCCGAGCGGCAGCACCCGCGCCCCGGTCACCTCCAGCACCGCGACGGCCCGGCCCGCCGAGTCGGTCAGCACCGACCGCGCGCCGGGCGCGGGCAGGGGCGCGCCCAGCGCCTCGTACCGCGCGAGCAGTCCGGTCGCCGCCGTCCTCGCCCCGGTCAGGACGGCGGCGACCAGCCGGTCGCGCGGCGGGCCGCAAGGGGCCGGCTCCAGGGCGGGATCGTACGGAGGGAGGTTTCCGTGATCGCTCATGCGCCGCAGCCTTGCACGGGGACCGGCCGCGACGCCCCCCGTTTCCGGAACGCGCCTGCCGCCTCCCGCCGGACCGCGCGGCGCCCCGGCTCGTCGTGCGGCGGCGACGACCGACGTCCGCCGGCCGACCCGCCCGGCGGACGCGGCGGCACCACCGTGGGGCGCGGGCCGCGCCCCACCCGTTCCGGCGGCGCCCGGCCGCCCGCCGTTCCCCCCTTCCATACCGGCACGTAACCTCAGGCACATCTCAAATCTGACTCAAGCCCCGCCGATGTGACACCGGTCATAGCACATGCCCCTTGCGGCTGTGACGATGTGCCCCATGCCCGCCTCCGCGGTGAACCACCCTTTCCACCCGGCGCTCGGCGGCGCACCGCATGACCCTCCTCACAAAGGCGAACCCCTTTCCATGAGCGACCGACCGCTGTCCGCGGGCACCACCCCGAGCCCCGGCTCCCCGGCACACCCGGGCACCTCTCACGTCGACGTCGGCTACAACAAGGCCCTCAAGTCCCGGCACGTCAACATGATCGCCATCGGCGGGGCGATCGGCACCGGCCTCTTCCTCGGCGCGGGCGGCCGGCTCGCGGGCGCGGGCCCGTCCCTCGCGATCGCCTACGCGGTCTGCGGCGTCTTCGCCTTCTTCGTCGTCCGCGCCCTCGGCGAACTCGTCCTCTACCGCCCCTCCTCGGGCGCCTTCGTCAGCTACGCGCGCGAGTTCATGGGCGAGAAGGGCGCCTACACGGCCGGCTGGCTGTACTTCCTGAACTGGTCGACCACCGCCGTCGCGGACATCACCGCGGCCGCCACCTACGCCCACTTCTGGGCGATGTTCAGCGACATCGACCAGTGGATCCTGGCGCTGATCGCCCTCGCCGTCGTCCTCGCCGCGAACCTCATCTCCGTGAAGTACTTCGGCGAGATGGAGTTCTGGTTCGCCATCGTCAAGGTCGCCGCCCTGGTGGTCTTCATGGGCGTGGGCATCTTCCTCGTCGCCACCTCCCACGAGGTCGGCGGCCACACCCCCGGCCTGCACACGGTCGCCGACAACGGCGGGATCTTCCCGCTCGGCATGCTCCCGCTGCTGCTGGTCGTCCAGGGCGTCGTCTTCGCGTACGCCTCCGTCGAGCTGTGCGGCGTCGCCGCCGGCGAGACCGAGAACCCCGAGAAGATCATGCCGAAGGCGATCAACTCGATCATGTGGCGCGTGGGCCTGTTCTACGTCGGTTCGGTCGTCCTGCTCGCCCTGCTCCTGCCGTACACCTCGTACTCGGCCGACGAGAGCCCCTTCGTCACCGTCTTCGACGAACTCGGCGTGCCCGGCACGGCCGGCGTGATGAACTTCGTCGTCCTCACCGCCGCGCTGTCCAGCCTCAACTCCGGCCTGTACTCCACCGGCCGCATCCTCCGCTCCATGGCGATGGCCGGCTCGGCGCCGAAGTTCACCGCCCTGATGAACCGGGGCCAGGTGCCCTACGGCGGCATCCTCCTCACCGCGGGCTTCGGCGTCCTGGGCGTCGGCCTCAACTACCTCATGCCGGGCGAGGCGTTCGAACTGGTCCTCAACTTCGCGTCGATCGGCATCCTCGGCACCTGGGGCATGATCATGCTCTCCTCGCTGGTGTTCTGGCGGCGCGCCGAGCAGGGCGCGGTCGTCCGCCCGGCCTACCGCCTGCCGTGGGCCCCGTACACGCAGATCGCCACCCTGCTGTTCCTCACCTCGGTGCTGTTCCTGATGTGGTGGGGCGGCGGCGTCGGCCGGACCACCGTGAACTGCCTCCCGCTGATCGCGGCGCTCCTGGTCGGCGGCTGGTTCGCCGTCCGCAGGCGGGTGCTGGCGCTCGCCGCCGAGCGGCAGGGCTGACCCCCGGGCGGCTCACCCGGGCCACGAGAGCCGCAGCCGGCTCTCGAACCGCACGGATGAGCCGCCGAACGGGTCGGTGAACTCCAGGGCCCGCGCCAGCAGCCGCAGCGGGCGCCCGTGGTCCTCGGGCCCGTCCTCCCGGACCACCGGGTAGAGCGGGTCGTCGAGGATCGGCACGCCGAGCGCGCTCATGTGGACCCGCAGCTGGTGGGTGCGGCCGGTCTCCGGGACCAGCCGGTACCGGCCGAGCCCGCCCCGCCGCTCCACCAGCTCGATCCGGCTCTCGCTGTTCGGCTCGGCACCCGGCACCTCGTACGCGGCGACGACCCCCCGCTCCTTGACGATGTGGCTGCGCACGGTCGCCGGCAGCGCCACCCCCGGGTCGTACGGTGCCAGTGCCTCGTACTCCTTGCGCACCCGCCGGTCCCGGAACAGCGTCTGGTAGGCGCCCCGGTCCTCCGGCCGCACGACGAACAGCACGAGCCCCGCGGTCAGCCGGTCCAGCCGGTGCGCGGGCTGCAGGTGCGGCAGCCCCAGGTCCCGCCGCAGCCGGGCGAGCGCCGTCTCGGCCACGTGGCGGCCGCGCGGGGTCGTGGCCAGGAAGTGCGGCTTGTCCGCGACGACGATCCGCTCGTCGCGGTGGACGATCCCCACCTCGAACGGCACCGGCTCCTCGGGCGGCAGCTCCCGGTGGAACCACAGGATCCGCCCGGCCGCGTACGGCTCGCCACCCGTCACGGGACGCCCGTCGGCTCCGACGAACGCCCCCTCGGCGAGCATGGCGTCCACCCGGGCGGCACCGATGGCCCGCGCGTACCGCTCGACGAGGTGGTCCCGCAGGCTCCGCCACTCCCCGGCGGGCAACCGCACCCGTACGGCGTCGATCCCGCCGCGCTGCTCCAGCGGCCCGACGGTCCCGCGCATCCTCCGACGCCCCACGCCCCCACGCTAACCGACGGGGCCGGCCCCGCCGCTTCGTCGTACCCGCCTCCCGGCCGGCCGCCCGACAAGCAGAAAGACCCCGGAGAACCGGGGTCTTCGCTGGTGTCCGAGGGGGGACTTGAACCCCCACGCCCGATAAAGGGCACTAGCACCTCAAGCTAGCGCGTCTGCCATTCCGCCACCCGGACAAGGTGTCTGTCTCGCGGCCCCTGGCCGCTCCGACGTGGAAAACCATAGCAAACATTCGAGGTGCCCGATCACGCCCGTCCCGGTGCCGCCCTTGGTCGGGCGCCCCGCCGGTAGCAGGATGGCGCCAGACCAGCCACACCGGCAGCACGACGCGGGAGGAACCAGCGTGAGCGAGTCGAATCCGACCAGGACGGGCCCCGGCGCCGAGAGCGAGGTCGTCGACCTCTGCAGCGAGCTCATCCGCATCGACACCAGCAACTACGGCGACCACTCGGGCCCCGGCGAGCGGAGCGCCGCCGAGTACGTCGCGGAGAAGCTCGCGGAGGTGGGCCTGGAGCCCCGCATCCTCGAGTCCCACAAGGGCCGCGCCTCGACGGTCGCCAGGATCGAGGGCGAGGACCCCTCCCGTCCGGCCCTGCTGATCCACGGCCACACCGACGTCGTCCCGGCCGACGCCGCCGACTGGACGCACCACCCGTTCTCCGGGGAGATCGCCGACGGCTGCGTCTGGGGCCGCGGCGCGGTCGATATGAAGGACATGGACGCGATGACCCTCGCGGTCGTCCGCGAGCGGATGCGCACCGGCCGCAAGCCGCCCCGCGACATCGTCCTGGCGTTCCTCGCCGACGAGGAGGCCGGCGGCACGTACGGCGCCCGCTTCCTCGTGGACCGGCACCCGGAGCTGTTCGAGGGCGTCACGGAGGCGATCGGCGAGGTCGGCGGCTTCTCCTTCACGGTGAACGAGGACCTGCGCCTGTACCTCGTGGAGACGGCGGAGAAGGGCATGCACTGGATGCGCCTCACCGTCGACGGCACCGCCGGGCACGGCTCGATGACCAACACCGACAACGCCGTCACGGAGCTGTGCGAGGCGGTGGCCCGCGTCGGCCGCCACCGGTGGCCGGTCAGGGTCACCAAGACCGTGCGGTCCTTCCTCGACGAGCTGTCCGACGCGCTCGGCACCCCCCTCGACCCGGACGACATGGAGGGCACCCTCGAGAAGCTGGGCGGCATCGCCAGGATGATCGGCGCCACGCTCCGCAACTCCGCCGCCCCCACCATGCTCGGCGCCGGGTACAAGGTGAACGTCATTCCCGGCCAGGCCACGGCCCACATCGACGGGAGGTTCCTGCCGGGGTACGAGGAGGAGTTCCTGGCCGACCTCGACCGGCTCCTCGGACCGCGCGTGCGGCGCGAGGACGTCCACACCGACAAGGCGCTGGAGACGAGCTTCGACGGCGCCCTCGTCGACGCCATGCAGACGGCGCTGCGGGCCGAGGACCCGATCGCCCGGGCCGTGCCGTACATGCTCTCCGGCGGCACCGACGCCAAGTCCTTCGACGACCTCGGCATCCGCTGCTTCGGGTTCGCCCCGCTCCGGCTGCCGCCGGACCTGGACTTCGCCGGGATGTTCCACGGCGTGGACGAGCGGGTCCCGGTGGACGGCCTGCAGTTCGGCGTGCGGGTCCTGGACCGCTTCATCGACGCGAGCTGAAAGTCGGATGGAACGACCCTCCAATAATCGTCCATGTGTACACATCGGACTGGAAAGGGTGAACGAAACCGTCACCTCGTAGCCTCCCGCCTTCACCCCTCGTTACAGGTGGTGCGGTCCGCGGCTGGGACCGCACTGCCAACCAGGAGGTAAAGATGATCAAGAAGGTTGTCGCGACCGCGGCCGCCACCGGCGGTCTGATGCTGGCCGGCGCGGGTGTGGCCGTCGCCGACGCGGGCGCCCACGGGGCGGCCTTCGGCTCCCCGGGCACCCTCTCGGGCAACGTGGTCCAGGCTCCGGTCCACGTGCCGGTCAACGTCTGTGGCAACACGGTCAACGTCGTCGGGCTGCTGAACCCCACCTTCGGCAACACCTGCATCAACGACTGAGTCGTCACCTGACGCTGAGTCCCGGCCCCTCGGGGGTCGGAGCCCGGCCGGCCTCGGGGCGCTCCGCGCGCCCCGGGGCCGGTGGGCATTCGGCTCCCGCGCGAGGTGCGCGGGGGCAACCGGAAGTCAAGAAGGCAGGAACAAGCTATGCGACAGGTCACGCGCAAGGGCCTGACCATTGTGGCGGCGGCGGGCGGCGTGCTCGCTCTCGGCGGCTACGCCCACGCGGCCACGGGGGCCGGGGCGGACGGTGCCGCGGTCAAGTCCCCGGGCATCGCGTCCGGCAACAACGTGCAGGCGCCGATCAACGCCCCGGTGAACGTCTGCGGCAACACCGTCGACGTCGCCGGCGTGCTCAACCCGGCGTTCGGCAACGAGTGCGTCAACGAGTCCGGCGGCGCGCAGGCGAACGGCTCGGCCGCCGGCTCGCGGGGCGTGGCGTCCGGCAACAACGTGCAGGCCCCGGTGAACGCCCCGGTGAACGTCTGCGGCAACAGCGTGAACGTGGTCGGTGCCCTGAACCCGGCCTTCGGCAACGACTGCACCATCGAGGCGACGCCGGACAAGCCGACCGCCCCGAGCACCCCGGTCAAGCCCGGTATCCCGGACGAGCCCGGCACCCCGGACGAGCCCGGTACCCCGCCGAGCGAGTCCACCGCGCCCAGGGCCCCCAGCACGCCGGACGGTCCCGCGCCGCAGGGCGGCACCGCGCCGCAGGGCGGCGACCAGCTCGCCGAGACCGGCGCCTCCGCGCTCGGCCTGCTGGCTCCGGCCGGCGCCGCCGCGCTCCTCGGCGGCACGATCCTCTACCGCCGCGCCCGCGGGGCCGCGTAAGCACACCGCACCCGGCCGGGTACGGCATGGAGCGGGCCCCGCACCCACGCGGGGTCCGCTCCGTCCGTTCCACGGCCCCTCGCCCTCACCAGGTGGCGCGTACCTGACGGATGATGCGCCTCCGGAGCCGTACCCGGCGGCTCCCGTCCCGGTGCAGGCTGAGCCGGTCCAGCTCCCAGTGGCCGTACTCGGCATGATCGGTCAGCAACCGCGTCGCCTCCCTCCGGGAGACCCCCCGCGGCACGTACACATCGACAAATTCATATTCCGGCATCGCATCTATTGTGCGTGCACGGCCCCGGTACGGATAGCGTCTGCGGTATGTCTGATGCTGCGCAGCCCACCGCTGCCGAGGTACGCGCCGCCGCCGAGGCGGTCAAAGCCGCGCTCGACCGCCACCTGGCGGCGGTCGAGAACCGCACCGGTGACGACGACCCGGCGGTCTACGCCGCGTTCAACGACCTGGCCGCCGCCGCCGAGGCGTACGACGAGCGGCTCTACGACCGCTACGACGAGGTCACGCCCTTCGAGATCCCCGGAGTCGAGGACTCCCTGCCACCGTACGCGGGGCCGGCCCAGCCGAACGCGCTGAGCGTGCTGATCCGCCGCGACTACGCGGTGGCGGACCCCCAGCGACTGCTCGCCCAGGCACAGCGCATCGCCGCCGCCGAAGGCGACGACGAGACACCGGGGGCGGTCGCCGCGGCCGGCGCCGGCGTCAACGCGGCGCTCGGCGTGCTGTTCGGCGAGTACGAACCGGACGAGATCGCCTCCCGCCACAAGGAGTTCGGCCTGGAGGAGGGCGACTCCACCCTGTGGGTGGCGGCGGCCGACGAACTGCCGGAGCCGGGGGAGTGGCTCAGCACGCCCTTCGACCAGGCCGACCCGAGCCGCGTCGTCTGCCGCTTCGACGTGAGCGCCGTCTTCGACGAGGACGAGCTCTACGAGGAGGACCCGAGCGGCAGGTCCCACGAGCTGCCCTGACCCCCGCCCGCCGCGCCCGCTCCGGCGGGCGCGGCACCCCGGTCCCGGTTCACTCCCCGAACGGCTCCGCGGCGGCCTCCAGCAGGCCCCGCAGCCGCGTCACCCGCTCCTGGGACGGCGGCTCGGCGACGGCCCGGGCCAGCGCCCGGTCCACGCCGTGGACGACCGACAGGTGCCGCTCACCGCGGCCGAACGCCGTGTACACCCACGCCCGGTCCAGGCCGCCCACCGCGTCCCCCGGCAGCACCACGACCGCCGCGGGCCAGCGCATCCCGGCCGCCTGGTGCGCGGTGAGCGCCCAGCCGTGCCGCACCACCGCCTCCACCCGGTCCACCGGTACGACGACGGCTTCCGGCCGTCCCTCGCAGTCGAGGCGCAGTCCCTCCGCGTCCGCCGACACGACCCGGCCCTGCAGGGTGCGGCCCGGCGCCTCCGCGTACGCCACCCGGTCGCCCGGGTCGAAGCCGCCGAACCGCCCCGGCCCCGGATTCAGCCGCTGCTTCAGCGCCGCGTTCAGCGCCCGCGTCCCCGCCGAACCCCCGTGCCCGACCGTGATCACCTGCGTCTGCTCCGCCGGCAGGCCCAGTGCCCTCGGCACCGAGTCGGCGACCAGCTGCACCGTCCGGTGCACGGCCTCGCCCGTGTCCCGCACCGGGACGATCACGACCTCCCGGCCCGGGGCGTCCACCTGGAGCAGCTCGCCCACCGCGATCCCGGACACCAGCTCCCCGACCGGTCCCGGGTCCGGCGTGCGGGACGCGACCTGCGGGCACACCCGTGCCGCCAGCAGGTCCCCGAAGACCCGGCCCGCACCCGCCGACGGCAGGACGTGCGGATCGCCGCTCAGCACCAGCCGGCAGCCGTCCGGTACGGACTCCACGAGCGTCGCGGCCGCCTCCACGTCCAGTTGCGGAGCGTCCAGGACCACCAGCAGGTCCAGGGCGAACGCCCCGTCCTCGCCCCGTCCCGGACCGGCCGCGCCCGACAGCAGCTCCGCCACCGTGACCGCCCCCGCGTCGGGGCCGAGCCTGCGGCGGCCGTTCTCGCCGTGCACCGCGACGGCGGCGCGCAACCCCAGGCCGCGCGCCGCTCCGGCCAGCGCGACCGGTTCCGCGCGCGCCGCCTCGCCGCCCGTGTGGGCCACCAGGCCGTGCGCGGCGACCGCCCGGGCCAGCTCCGCCGGGGCGCCCTCGGCCCGCGTCCAGCGGGGGTCGGGCCCGGAGCGGGCCAGCCGGGTCAGACCGTCCGCGAGGCTCTCCTCGGCCAGGGCGTACCGGTCCAGCCCGAGGAGCGGCGGCGACCCACCGGTCACCGTCCCGGCCTCCGCCACCGCCTCCGCCCCCTCTTCGCCGTCCTCGTCCTGCTCGTCGCGGAACTCCAGCACGGCGCCCTCCGCGACGGCGTGCCGCACGGCCCCGTCAGGATCCGGTACGGACCGCTCCGCGAGCGCCGCCCGCACGGCCGCCGCCTCCAGCGCCGTGTGCCCCCGCAGCGCGGCGCGTTCCAGCAGCCAGCCCACCAGGGCGTCCGTCCGCCGTGCGTCCCCGGGGCCGCCCTCCGTGCCGAGCAGCGCCCGCGCGAAGCCGTCCGCCTGCTCCGGCCGCACGCCGGGCACGGCCAGGAGCCGCCAGGGGTCCTCGCGCAGCAGCTCGCCCGCCGCGTCCCCGAGCACGTCCGCGACCCGCGACGCCAGGGCCTCCGGTGCGCCGCCCTGGGCCAGCACGGCCCGCACGGCCCGCACGGTCTCCGGCGCCGCCGTGCGCGGCCCCGCCGGCGCGGGCGGCGCGGTCTGCNGGGGCACCTCGGGCGGGGGAGCGGTCCGGTCCGGCGCCGCCGGGGCGGGGGAGGGCGCGAACGCGACGGCCGGCTTCTCCCCGCTCTCCACGGCCCGTACCGCCGCCAGCAGGTCGGCGGCCCGCCCGCTCAGCTTGGTGCCGCTCGCGATCGGCCCGCCGCGTTCGGCCTTGCGCCGCTCGATCCGCTCCCGCAGCTCCCGCTGGGCGGCCAGTTCGGCCTCCGCCTCGGAGACCCGCCCACCGTCTCCGCCTCGTCCGCGCCCTCGCCTGCGCCCGGTCCGGTGCCCGCGGTCCCCGCCGCGTCCGCGCCGGCGTCCGGTTCCGGCCCGGCGCCGGCGGCGGGCCCGGTCCCGGGGGGTAAGGTGTGTATAANGGNNNGCGCGCCGGGGGCGGTCCCGGCGGCCGGGGAGTCGGGGTTCTCTCCCCGGGGGTGCGCGGTCACAGCGTGCTCCAGTCCTGGTCGGGATAGCGGTGCACGGGCGCCGACACGTCGTCCAGCGCCCTGCGGATCTCGTCGGGAAGACTAAGGCCCTCCACCGACAGCGCCGCCGTGAGCTGCCGCGCGGTCCGCGCGCCCACCACCGGTGCCGTCACGCCCGGCCGGTCCCGCACCCATGCCAGCGCGACCTGGAGCGGTGTCGCCGCCAGCCCGTCCGCGGCCGTCGACACGGCGTCCACGATGCGCCGCGCCGACTCGTCCAGGTACGGCTCCACGAACGGCGCCATGTGCTCCGACGCGCCCCGCGACCCGGGCGGGACGCCCTTGCGGTACTTGCCGGTCAGCACCCCCCGGCCCAGCGGCGACGACGGCAGCAGGCCCACCCCCAGGTCCCGCGCGGCGGGCAGCACCTCCCGCTCCACCCCGCGCTGGAGGAGCGAGTACTCCATCTGCGCACCGGCCAGCCGCGTCCGTACGCCCGGCGCGGACAGCTGCCACGTCGCCGCCTTCGCCAGCTGCCAGCCGCAGAAGTTCGCCACGCCCACGTAGCGGGCCCGGCCGCTGGCGACCGCTATGTCGAGGGCCTGGAGCGTCTCCTCCAGCGGCGTCCGCGGGTCGTAGGCGTGCACCTGCCACAGATCCACGTAGTCCGTGCCCAGCCGCGCCAGCGACGCGTCCAGCGCGGCCAGCAGATGACCGCGCGAACCGTCGGAGCGCCGCTCCGGATCGGGATCGGGCACGCTTCCGGCCTTCGTGGCGATGACCACGTCGCGGCGCGGCACCAGTCGCTCCACCAACTGCCCCAGCAGGTACTCGGCCTCCCCGCCGCCGTACACGTCCGCCGTGTCGACGAGGGTCCCGCCGGCCTGCCAGAACACCTTCAACTGCTCGGCCGCCTCGTGCTCGTCCGTCTCCCGCCCCCACGAGAGGGTGCCCAGCCCGATCCGGGACACGCGCAGGCCGGTGCTGCCGAGATGCCTCTGCTCCATGGCCGCGAGATTACTGTCCGGCGGCACGGGCCGAGGGACCCTGTGGACAACGCGCCCGGCGGGCGCACCGCCCCGGAGCCCGCCCGCGCGCTAGAGTCCGCACACCACGGACGTCACTGATCGGCTCAGGGGGATCGGCATGCGGCTCGGCGTCAACCTCGGCTACTGGGGAGCGGGCACGGACGGCGACAACCTCGCCGTCGCCCGGGAGGCGGACCGCCTCGGCTACGACGTCTGCTGGGCCGCCGAGGCGTACGGCTCCGACGCGCCCACCGTCCTCGCCTGGGTCGCCGCCCGGACCGAGAACATCGACGTCGGATCCGCGATCATGCAGATCCCGGCGCGCCAGCCGGCCATGACCGCCATGACCGCCGCCACCCTCGACTCGCTGTCGGGCGGCCGGTTCCGCCTCGGCCTCGGCGTGTCGGGGCCGCAGGTGTCCGAGGGCTGGTACGGCGTGGCGTTCGACAAGCCGCTCTCCCGTACGAGGGAGTACGTCGAGATCGTGCGCAAGGCCATGTCCCGCGAGCGCCTCGTCCACGACGGGGAGCACTGGACCCTGCCGCTGCCGGGCGGCCCCGGCAAACCCCTCAAGCTGACCGTCCACCCGCGGCGCGAGCACATCCCGCTCTACATCGCCGCCATCGGCCCCAGGAACCTCGAACAGACCGGCGAGATCGCCGACGGCGCGCTGCTGATCCTCCCGTCGGCGGCCCACCTGGAGGAGACCGCGCTGCGGCACGTCCGCGCCGGGCGCGAGAGGGCCGGGCTGACCATGGACGGCTTCGACGTCTGCCCCACCGTCCCGCTCGCCGTCGGCGACGACGTCGGCGCCCTCGCGGACGCGTTCCGCCCCTACACCGCCCTGTACGTCGGCGGCATGGGCAGCCGCGCGCAGAACTTCTACAACCGGCTCGCCCGGCGCATGGGGTACGAGAAGGAGGCCGCCGAGATCCAGGACCGGTATCTCTCCGGCGACAAGGACGGCGCCGCCGCGGCCGTACCGCACCGGCTGATCGACGACACGACGCTGCTCGGACCCGTCGGGCGGATCGCCGACCGGATGCAGGCGTACGCGGCGGCCGGCGTCACCACCCTCACCCTGGCCCCCGCCGGCGCCACCCTCGACGAGCGGATCGCCGCGCTGCGCGCCGGCGTCGAGGCGCTGGAGCGTGCCGGCCTCGCCGGCTGACCGCGCCCCGGACCGCGTCCCACGGCCGCCGGGCAGGCCTGCGGCCGTGGTGGGGGCTCGGGGTCATCCCCGCCACGGCCGTCACGCAGCACAACGCGCCACCCGCCCGCCGGTTACGCACCGGGGCGGACGGCCCCGTCGGCTGCCCCGTTCGGCGCAGCGGAGGCGGCGTGCTGTTGCCGCCCCTCCCGCGCGGGCTTTGACTCGTGCCGACACACGGAGGTGACAGCGATGCTCTCGGCCCGCGGCCTGTTCCAGGAGATCGTCGACAACGACGACGCCTACCGGCTGTTCTGCTCGATCGCGGCCGGCGGCGAGGCGCAGGGAGGCTGGGAGAACGGCCGGATCGCCGCCCTGGTGCCCCCGTCCCTGAGCCGCCTGGCCCCCAGGATCGCCCGGCACGGCGCCGACGAGGAGAAGCACGGCCGCATCTTCCTCGGGCTGCTGAGGAAGCGGGGGCTCGATCCGGTGCCCGTCCCGCCCGAGGCCGACTACACGATGCTCCTCGAACGCTCCGGCATCGGCCTCGCCCACGACAGGCTGCGCCGCGACGAGCCGCTCACCGAGCACGACATCGTCGTCTACCTCTCGCACAGCCGCGTCACCGAGCAGCGCGCCGCCGAGCAGATGGACCTGCTCGTACGGCACTTCGGCGACCACCCGGAGATCGGCAGGGCCGTCCGGGCGATCGGCCGCGACGAGGACGCCCACCTCGCGTACTGCCACGAGGAGCTGCTGCGCCTGGCCCGTGCCGGGCACGGCGGCGCCATCCGGAGCACCCTGCGCGAGTGCGCCCTCGCGGAGATCGCCGTCCACCGCGACGTGAGCCTCGCCGTCATGGACCACCTGGGCGACCTCCTGAGGTGGCCGCGCAGCAGGTCGGCCGCCCTCGCGGCGGGCATCCGCGCCCGGTACGCGTACGAGCGGGCCGGCGGCTGGCGGCGCATGGTCGCCCTCTCCCCGCCCGAGCACCGCGACGCCCTCGGCGGACCCGTCCGGACCGCGCCCGTCCCCTGAGGCGGCGCCCGCCCCCGGGCGGCCCGGACCGCCCGGGGGCGTCACAGCCAGCCGCGCCGCTTGAACAGCCGGTACAGGACGACCACCGCGGTCGCCATCAACCCCACCGCCGCCGGGTACCCCCACGTCGCGTGCAGCTCCGGCATGTGCGTGAAGTTCATCCCGTACACGCCCGCGACCATCGTCGGCACCGCCGCCATCGCCGCCCAGGCGGAGATCTTCCGCATGTCGTCGTTCTGCCGCACGCCCATCTGCGCCAGGTGCGCGGACAGGATGTCGGTCAGGAGCCGGTCCAGGCCCTCCACGTGCTCCCCGGCCCGGGTCAGGTGGTCGCTGACGTCCCGGAAGAACGGCCGCGCCTCCTCGTTCACGTACGGCACGCCCGCCCCCGCCAGCCGCTCCATCGGGCCGCCGAGCGGACCCGTCGCCCGCCGGAACTCCAGCACCTGCCGCTTGAACCGGTAGATCCGCGCGGCCGTGTTCTTCGCGTCGCCCCCCGACGGCTGGAAGACCTCCGCCTCCAGCTCCTCCAGGTCCTGCTGGAGCTCGTCGGCCACCTCCATGTAGTGGTCGACCACGGCGTCGCTCACCGCGTACAGCACCGCCGTCGGACCCTGCCGCAGCACCTCCGGCTCCGCCTCCAGCCGCCGCCGGACCTCCGCCAGCGGCGACCCCTCGCCGTGCCGCACCGTCACGACGAACGAGTCGCCCATGAACACCATCAGCTCGCCCGCGGAGACCGTGTCGCCCTCCGGCTCGTACACCACCGGCTTCAGGAC
Source organism: Streptomyces sudanensis (assembly GCF_023614315.1). Classification (NCBI taxonomy): domain Bacteria; kingdom Bacillati; phylum Actinomycetota; class Actinomycetes; order Kitasatosporales; family Streptomycetaceae; genus Streptomyces; species Streptomyces sudanensis. The sequence continues at coordinate 4,425,184 of NZ_CP095474.1, forward strand.
CAGGAACAGCGAGTCGTCGTACACCTCCAGCTTCGGCCGCTGGTGCGCCTTCAGCGCGTCCTCCACGGCCAGCGGGTGCAGCCCGAACTCGGCCGACACGCGGTCGAACTCCTCGGCGGTCGGCTCGTGCAGCCCGATCCACAGGAAAGCGTCGAGCGCGTCCCGCGCCTCCCCCAGGGCGGTGACGATGTCGGAGGGGCCCTGGCGGCGGCGCCCGTCCCGGTAGATGGCACAGTCCACGATCACGGCGCGTATCCTTCCCCGGACCGCCGCCCGCACGCCTGCCCGCCGCCTACCCTTGTCGCCATGGCGACGTTGATCCTCGTACGGCACGGCCGGTCCACCGCGAACACCGCCGGCGTCCTCGCGGGCCGCACCCCCGGTGTCACCCTCGACGAACGCGGCGCCGCCCAGGCCGCCGCGCTGCCCGGCCGGCTCGACGGGGTGCCGCTCGCCCTGGCCGTCAGCAGCCCCCTGGAGCGCTGCCGCGGGACGCTCGCCCCGCTCCTCGCCGCCCGCCCCGGACTGGCCCTGCACACCGAGGAGCGGATCAACGAGTGCGACTACGGCGACTGGTCCGGCCGCAAGCTGGCCGAACTCGCCGACGAGCCGCTCATGGACGTCGTCCAGCACCACCCGTCCGCCGCCGCCTTCCCCGGCGGGGAGTCCATGCGCGCCATGCAGGCCCGCGCCGTCGACGCCGTACGGGACTGGAACGCGCGCGTGGCGGACGCCCACGGCGACGACGCCGCGTACGTGATGTGCTCGCACGGCGACATCATCAAGGCGCTCGTCGCGGACGCCCTCGGCCTCCACCTGGACCTCTTCCAGCGCCTCCACGTCGACCCGTGCTCCGTCACCGCGATCCGCTACACCCGCACCCGCCCCTTCCTGATCCGCCTGGGCGACACCGGCGACCTCGGCGCCCTCGCCCCCCGCGACGGCGACGCGGGGGCCGCCGCACAGGTCGGCGGCGGCGCGGGCGCACCGTGATCGCTGCGCACAGTAGGGTTGGACGCGCCGCCGGGCGGCCGTGACGTCCGACCCGCGAACCGAGAACCAAGGGAGAGGGAACGTGTCCCGTCAGGTGTTCCTCTATGACCCGCCGGAGCGCTTCGTGGCCGGTACGGTCGGGCTGCCTGGCCGCCGTACGTTCTTCCTCCAGGCGTCCGCCGGGGGCCGGACCACCAGCGTCGCGCTGGAGAAGACGCAGGTCGCGGCACTCGCCGAGCGCATGGACGAACTCCTCGACGAGGTCGTGCGCCGCACCGGGGGCAGCGCCCCGGTCCCGGCCGTCGCCCCGGCCGATATCGCCGACACCGCGCCGCTCGACACACCCGTCGAGGAGGAGTTCCGCGTCGGGACCATGGCGCTCGCCTGGGACGGCGAGGAGCAGCGGCTCGTCGTCGAGGCGCAGGCGCTCGTCGAGCTCGACGCGGAGTCCGAGGAGGACCTCGCCGAGGCGGAGGAGCGCCTCCTCCAGGACGAGGAGAACGGCCCCCCGGTGCTCCGCGTCCGGCTCACCGGGGTCCAGGCGCGGGCCTTCGCCAAGCGCGCCCTCGACGTCGTCAACGCCGGCCGCCCGCCGTGCCCCCTGTGCAGCCTGCCGCTCGACCCGGAAGGACACGTATGTCCGCGCCAGAACGGATACCGCCGCGGGGTCTGACGGCCGCCGCCGACGTGCTGGACCTGCTCGCCGGGGGCGAGCTGACGGTACGCGGCCAGGTCCGCGAGGCGTCCAACGCGGTGCTGCTGTGCTCCGTCGCGCACGGGGACGCGGAGACCGACTGCGTCTACAAACCGGTCGCGGGCGAGCGGCCCCTGTGGGACTTCCCGGACGGCACGCTCGCGCAGCGGGAGGCCGCCGCGTACGCCGTGTCCGAGGCGACGGGCTGGGACCTGGTCCCGCCGACCGTCCTGCGCGACGGACCGTACGGGCCGGGCACGGTCCAGCAGTGGATCGACGCCGACCCGTCGGCCCCGCCGCTGCTCTCCCTCGTCGAGGGCGACGAGCCGGGCGACGGGTGGCGGCCGGTGGGCCGCGCCGACGTGGGCGGGGGCCGCACGGCGCTGCTCGTCCACGCCGACGACCCGCGGCTGCGGCGGCTCGCCGTGCTCGACGCCGTGATCAACAACGGGGACCGCAAGGGCGGCCACCTGCTCCCCGCCGCCGACGGCCGGCTCCACGCCATCGACCACGGCGTCACCTTCCACACCGACGACAAGCTGCGGACGCTGCTGTGGGGCTGGGCGGGGGAGCCCCTGCCCGAGGAGGCGCTGGGCGTCCTGGCCCGCCTCGGCGCGGAGCTGGCCCCCGGCGCCCCGCTCGCCACCCGCCTGGAGCAGTTGATCACCCCGGCCGAGCTGGACGCCCTGCGGGCCCGGGTCGCGGCCCTGCGCGCCACCCGCCGGCACCCCGAACCGTCCGGCGCCTGGCCGTCCATCCCCTGGCCGCCGGTCTGACCCTCCTCCGGGAGGAGCACATCGCGGGGGCGGGCGCAAGGGCGCCGAACCGGTCACGCTCCCGCATCCGGTTCGTATCCGGAACACCCGTCCGGTTACGCTCGGACCATGCATGCCTGGCCCGCTTCCGAGGTCCCCGCTCTGCCCGGCGAGGGCCGCGACCTCCGGATCCACGACACCGCGACCGGCGGACGAGTGACCCTCACCCCCGGTCCCGTCGCCCGCATCTACGTCTGCGGCATCACGCCGTACGACGCGACCCACCTGGGTCACGCGGCGACCTACAACGCGTTCGACCTCGTCCAGCGCGTGTGGCTCGACACCAAGCGGCAGGTGCACTACGTGCAGAACGTCACCGACGTGGACGACCCCCTCCTGGAGCGGGCCGCCCGCGACGGCGTGGACTGGACCGGGCTCGCCGAGCGGGAAACCTCCCTGTTCCGGGAGGACATGACGGCCCTGCGGATGCTGCCGCCCAAGCACTACGTCGGCGCCGTCGAGGCGATACCCGGCATCGTCCCGCTCATCGAGCGCCTGCGCGACGCGGGCGCCGCCTACGAACTGGACGGCGACGTCTACTTCTCCGTCGACGCCGACCGGCACTTCGGCGAGGTCTCCCACTACGACGCCGACGTCATGCGGGCCCTGTCCGCCGAGCGCGGCGGCGACCCCGACCGCCCCGGCAAGAAGAACCCGCTCGACCCGCTGCTGTGGCTGGCCGCCCGCGAGGGCGAGCCCAGCTGGGACGGCGGCTCCCTCGGCCCCGGCCGGCCGGGCTGGCACATCGAGTGCGTCGCCATCGCGCTCGACCACCTCGGCATGGGCTTCGACGTCCAGGGCGGCGGCTCCGACCTGGTCTTCCCGCACCACGAGATGGGCGCCTCCCACGCCCACGCGCTGACCGGCGAGTTCCCCTTCGCCAAGGCGTACGTGCACGCCGGGATGGTCGCCCTGCACGGCGAGAAGATGTCGAAGTCCAAGGGCAACCTGGTCTTCGTCTCCGCGCTGCGCCGCCGGGGCGTCGACCCCGCCGCGATCCGCCTCGCCCTGCTCGCCCACCACTACCGGGCCGACTGGGAGTGGACCGACCGGGTCCTCGACGAGGCCGTCGAGCGGCTCGGCCGCTGGCGCGCCGCGGTGTCCCGCCCCGACGGCCCGTCCGCGGACCGGCTCGTCGAGGAGGTGCGCGAGGCGCTCGCCGACGACCTGGACACGCCGGCGGCCCTCGCCGCCGTCGACCGCTGGGTCGCGCTCCAGAGCAGCGGGGGCGGCGCGGACGAGGCGGCGCCCGGCCTCGTCTCCCGCACCGTCGACGCCCTGATGGGCGTGGCGCTCTGACCCTTCCGGCCGCCTGACGGCCGCCCGGTGGAGCCGCGTCGGGTTCCCCCGGCGGTCCGCCGCGGCGCCCCGCCGTACGGCGGGGGCCGGTGCGGGACGCACGACGACGGGGCGGCACCGCGGTGGTGCCGCCCCGTCGCCGTACCCGCCTACTCCGCCGGGCCCTCCCGGCCGCCGTCCCCGGAGCCGTCGTTCGAGCCGCTGCCCGAGTCGCCCCGGTCCTCGTCCCGGGCGCCGTCCTCGCCGCCGTCCCGGCGCTCGTCCGCCGGTTCGCCGGTCCCGGTCCCGGAGGACCGCGGCGGGCGCGGGCGGCCGCCGGCCGGATCGCGCAGGTACGAGGCGTCGCCGCCGTCCGCGGCGTGCCCCGCCGTGCCGGACGGGCCGCCCTGTCCGGGGCCGCCGTCCCGCCGCCGCAGGTACCGCTCGAACTCGCGGGCGATGGCCTCGCCGGAGGCCTCGGGCAGCTCGGCCGTGTCCCGCGCCTCCTCCAGCGTCTGCACGTATTCGGCCACCTCGCTGTCCTCGGAGGCCAGTTGGTCCACGCCGAGCTGCCAGGCGCGGGCGTCCTCGGCCAGTTCGCCCAGCGGGATGCGCAGGCCGATCAGGTCCTCCAGCCGGTTGAGCAGCGCCAGCGTGGCCTTGGGGTTCGGCGGCTGCGACACGTAGTGCGGCACCGCCGCCCACAGGCTGACCGCCGGGACCCCCGCGTGGGTGCACGCCTCCTGGAGGATGCCGACGATGCCCGTCGGCCCCTCGTAGCGGGTCTCCTCCAGCTCCATCCGCCGCGCCAGGTCCGGATCGGACGTGACGCCGCTGACCGGGACCGGCCGCGTGTGCGGGGTGTCGCCGAGCAGCGCGCCGAGGATCACGACCATCTCCACGCCCAGCTCGTGGGCGAAGCCCAGCAGCTCGTTGCAGAACGAGCGCCACCGCATCGACGGCTCTATGCCGCGGACCAGCACCAGGTCGCGGGGCTTCTCACCGCCGACGCGCACCACGGACAGGCGGGTGGTGGGCCAGGTGATCCTCCGCACCCCGCCGTCCAGCCACACCGTGGGCCGGTTGACCTGGAAGTCGTAGTAGTCCTCGGCGTCGAGCGCCGCGAACACCTCGCCCTTCCACTCCCGTTCCAGGTGCGCGACCGCGGTGGAGGCGGCGTCGCCGGCGTCGTTCCAGCCCTCGAACGCGGCCACCATGACCGGGTCGATCAGCTCGGGAACCCCCTCGAGCTCGATCACCCAGGCCTCCTTCCGAAGTTCCGTGCGTACGAACCAACCTTACGGCGTTCAAGGCCCCCGCCCGCAGCCGCTTGCACACGTCCGGGTGGGGGCCCGGCTCCCACCACTACCCCCGGCGGAACCCCGGACACGCGGGCCCCGCCGGAGTCCCTCCCCGTCCCGGCGGCGCGCCCGCCGGGCACNGGG
>NZ_CP095474.1:4430413-4439042 GCF_023614315.1 Streptomyces sudanensis
CNCCGGCGGNGGTTAATAGCCCGGGCGNGGGCNCNCGGCCACCGCCCCGCCCGGCGGCGGCCGTGCCGCCCTACCCCTCGTCCTCCACCCAGTCCATGGTCCGCTCGACCGCCTTGAGCCACTTCCGGTACCCGCGGTCGCGGGCCTCCGCGTCCATGCGCGGGGTCCACTCGGCGGCCCGCCGCCAGTTGGACCGCAGGGCGTCGGTGTCGGGCCAGAAACCGACAGCCAGGCCGGCGGCGTAGGCCGCGCCGAGGCAGGTCGTCTCGGCGACCACCGGGCGCACGACGGGCACGCCGAGGACGTCCGAGAGGATCTGCATCAGCAGGTCGTTGGAGGTCATGCCGCCGTCGACCTTCAGCGAGGCCAGTCCGACGCCGGAGTCCTTGGTCATGGCGTCGGCGATCTCGCGGGTCTGCCACGCGGTGGCCTCCAGCACCGCGCGGGCGAGGTGCCCCTTGGTGACGTACCGGGTCAGCCCGGCGATCACACCGCGGGCGTCGGAGCGCCAGTACGGGGCGAACAGCCCGGAGAAGGCCGGGACGAAGTAGGCGCCGCCGTTGTCCTCGACGGACAGGGCCAGGTCCTCGATCTCGGCCGCGGTGCCGATGAGGCCCATCTGGTCGCGCATCCACTGGACGAGCGAGCCGGTGACGGCGATGGAGCCCTCCAGGGCGTAGACCGGCGCCTCCCCGCCGATCCGGTAGCCGACGGTGGTGAGCAGCCCGCTGTACGAGTCGATCGCCCTGCCGCCGGTGTTCATCAGCATGAAGGTGCCGGTGCCGTACGTCGACTTGGCCTCGCCCTCCGCGAAGCAGGTCTGGCCGAACAGGGCCGCCTGCTGGTCGCCGAGCGCGGAGGCGACGGGGACGCCGTCCAGGACGCCGCCCCTGACGCGGCCGTAGACCTCGGCGGAGGAGCGGATCTCCGGGAGGATCGCGGCGGGCACCTCCATGGCCCCCAGGAGCCTGTCGTCCCACTCCAGCGTGTGCAGGTTCATCAGCATGGTGCGGGACGCGTTGGTCACGTCGGTGACGTGCCGGCCGCCGTCGGCGCCGCCGGTGAGGTTCCAGACGATCCAGGAGTCCATGGTGCCGAAGAGGATCTCGCCCCGCTCGGCCCGCTCGCGCAGGCCCTCGACGTTGTCGAGCAGCCAGCGGGCCTTCGGGCCGGCGAAGTAGGAGGCCAGGGGGAGGCCGGTCTCGCGGCGGAAGCGCTCCTGGCCCACGTTCCGGCCGAGCTCCCTGCACAGCGCGTCGGTGCGGGTGTCCTGCCAGACGATCGCGTGGTGGACGGGCTCGCCGGTCCTCCTGTCCCACAGCACCGTCGTCTCGCGCTGGTTGGTGATGCCGACGGCCTTCACGTCGGCCGCGGTGAGGCCGGCCTTCCCGACGGCGCCGGCGACGACCTCCCGTACGTTCGCCCAGATCTCGGCGGCGTCGTGCTCGACCCAGCCGGGCCTGGGGAGGATCTGCGCGTGCTCCTTCCGGTCGACGGCCACGACGAGCCCGTCGCGGTCGAAGACGATGCAGCGGCTGGAGGTGGTGCCCTGGTCGATGGCGGCGATGAAGGGGCCGGTGCCGCGGGAGGCCGGGTCGGTCATGGCGGTGCGCTCCTCGGGGTGGGGAGGGACGGGGTCGGTCGGGTTCAGGCGAAGGCGAGGGCGTGGACCCCCGCGGCCGCGGCGGCGCCGATCAGCGGGCCCGCGACGGGGATCCAGGCGTACCCCCAGTCGGAGCCGCCCTTGTTGGGCAGGGGCAGCAGGGCGTGCACGATACGGGGGCCGAGGTCGCGGGCCGGGTTGACGGCGTACCCGGTCGGGCCGCCGAGCGACAGGCCGATGCCGACGACGACGAGGGCGACGACCAGGCCGCCGAGGGCGCTCAGGCCCTCGCCGCCCTCGTTGAGGCCCTGGGTGAGCACGGCCAGGACCAGCACGAGGGTGCCTATGGCCTCGGTGGCGAGGTTCTGCCAGGCGTTGCGGATCTCGGGGCCGGTGGAGAAGACGCCGAGCACCGGCCCGGGGCCTTCGACGGCGGACCCCGACGCGGTCTCCGGGTCGGTCAGGTGGGCCCGGAACTGCCCGTAGTAGGCCACCCAGACGAGTACGGCCCCGATCATGGAGCCGAGGAACTGGCCGGCGACGTAGAAGGGGACACGGCCCCACTCCCCGTCCCTGAGGGCGATGCCGAAGGTCACCGCCGGGTTCAGGTGGGCGCCGGAGAGGGAACCGGTCGTGTAGACGGCGGTCATGACCGCGAAGCCCCACCCGAAGGTCACGGCCGGCCAGCCGGCGTTCCGTGCCTTCGAGCGCTTGAGTACGACGGCGGCGACGACGCCTCCGCCGAGGAGGATGAGCACGGCGGTTCCGATGGTCTCGCCGATGAAGATGTCGGAGCTGGACACCCGCGACTCCTTATGTCCTTCGTCCAGGGGAATGGCGGACTCCGGTTCCCTCCGGGGACCGGGCCCTCGGGATGGGGGCGCGGCGGCCGCCAGGCGCCGTCACCCCCGTGCGCGGTTCCGTCAGGTGTTCGACAATGCCGACTTTCGAACGGCAGTGTCGTTCCGGCCCGACGGCGCGTCAAGGGCGCGGGTCCGGCGGGCACGGGGCGGCCGGGCGGCGGGGAGAGCCCGACGTCAGAAGCGTCCGGCACCCAGGTCGCGCGAAACGGCACGCGCGCACTCGCGTACGGCGGCGACCAGCCCGGGACGCGGCCCGTCGCCGTCGCAGACCCGCTCCACGGCGCCGGTCACGGCCACCGCCCCCACCACCGCCCGCCGCCGGTCGCGGACGGGCGCCGCCACCGACGCGACGCCCTCCCAGGTCTCCTCCACGTCCGCGGCCCAGCCGCGCGCCCGCGTCACCTCCAGCAGCCCCGCGAAGTCCTCCGGCTCCGTGACCGTACGCGGCGTGAAGGCCCTGCGCTCCGCCCCCGCGGCCTCCTCGTACGCCACCGGGTCGTACGCCGACAGCACCTTCCCCAGAGCCGTCGAGTGCAGCGGCTGCACCGTGCCGACCTCCGGTATCCGGTGGCCCTCGCCCGGGGGGAGGGCGTGGTGGACGACCAGCACCCCGTGCCGGTGCAGGACGCCCAGGTGCACGCTCTCGCCGCTCGACCCGGCCAGGCCGTCGGTCCACACCAGCGCCCGCGCCCGCAGTTCGTGCCCGTCCAGGTAGCCGGTGCCGAGCCGCAGCAGCTCCGCGCCCAGCCGGTACCGGCCCGAAGGAGCGTCCTGTTCGACCAGCCCCTCCGCCTGCAGGGTGCGCAGGATGCCGTGCACCGTGCCCTTCGCCAGGCCGAGCGACGACGCGATGCCGGAGAGGCCCAGCAGGCGCTCCCCGCCCGCGAGCAGCCGCAGTACCGCCGCGGCCCGCTCGAGCGACTGGATGTTCTTCCCCATCCCGGCCCGCTCCCTCACTTCGCTGTTCGACGATGCTGAACAGTATCGGCCCCTGCCGACCCGCGGTCACACGGCGCGGCCCGGGACGCGCCGGACGGCCGGGCCCCGCCTCCGCCGGCGCGCCGTCCGCCATGGGAGACGGCGTGTCCGCTCCGGCGGATGGCGGTTACGCTGACGACGTGCGCCTCCCCCCGAGGCGCAAAGCCGACAGCCGTCGCATCCCAGGGAGTACTCCATGGCCTCGTCGCCGACCCCTTCCCCCGCATCCCCCGACAGCCGCGCCCGGGCAGCCGCGCTCCGCGACGCGCTCGCCACCCGGGTGGTCGTCGCCGACGGGGCCATGGGCACGATGCTCCAGGCGCAGGACCCCACCCTCCGGGACTTCGAGGACCTCGAAGGCTGCAACGAGATCCTCAACCTCACCCGGCCCGACATCGTCCGCTCGGTCCACGACGCCTACTTCGCCGCCGGCGTCGACTGCGTCGAGACGAACACCTTCGGCGCCAACTTCTCCGCGCTCGCCGAGTACGACATCGCCCACCGCGTCCACGAGCTCTCGGAGGCAGGCGCCCGCATCGCCCGCGAGGCCGCCGACGGGCACACCGCTGCCGACGGCCGGCAGCGCTGGGTCCTCGGCTCCATGGGACCCGGCACCAAGCTCCCCACCCTCGGCCACGTCCCGTACGCCACCCTCCGCGACGCCTACCAGAGCAGCGCCGAGGGCCTGGTCGCCGGCGGCGCCGACGCGCTCCTCGTCGAGACCACCCAGGACCTCCTGCAGACCAAGGCCGCCGTCCTCGGCGCCCGCCGCGGCCTGGAGGCACTCGGCATCGACGTGCCGCTCATCGTCTCCGTCACCGTCGAGACCACCGGCACCATGCTCCTCGGCTCGGAGATCGGCGCCGCGCTCACCGCGCTCGAACCCCTCGGCATCGACATGATCGGCCTGAACTGCGCCACCGGCCCCGCCGAGATGAGCGAGCACCTGCGCCACCTCGCCCGCCACTCCCGCGTCCCCCTGTCCTGCATGCCCAACGCGGGCCTCCCGGTCCTCGGCAAGGACGGCGCCCACTACCCGCTCACCGCGTCCGAACTCGCCGACGCCCAGGAGGGCTTCGTCCGCGAGTACGGCATCTCCCTGGTCGGCGGCTGCTGCGGTACGACGCCCGAGCACCTGCGCCGGGTCGTCGAGCGGGTGCGGGGCCTGGCCCCCGCGGCCCGGGACCCGCGCCCCGAGCCGGGCGCCGCGTCCCTGTACCAGAACGTGCCGTTCCGGCAGGACACCTCGTACCTCGCGATCGGCGAGCGGACCAACGCCAACGGGTCCAGGAAGTTCCGCGAGGCCATGCTGGAGGGGCGCTGGGACGACTGCGTGGAGATGGCCCGCGACCAGATCCGCGAGGGCGCCCACATGCTCGACCTGTGCGTCGACTACGTGGGCCGCGACGGCGTCGCCGACATGGCGGAGCTGGCCGGCCGCCTCGCCACCGCCTCCACCCTGCCCCTGGTGCTGGACTCCACCGAGATCGACGTGCTGCGCGCCGGGCTGGAGAGGCTGGGCGGCCGCGCCGTCGTCAACTCCGTCAACTACGAGGACGGCGACGGACCGGAGTCCCGCTTCGCCCGGGTCACCGCCCTCGCCCGGGAGCACGGCGCCGCGCTCATCGCGCTCACCATCGACGAGGAGGGCCAGGCCCGCACCGCGGAGAAGAAGGTCGAGATCGCCGAGCGGCTGATCGCCGACCTCACCGGCAACTGGGGCATCCGCGAGGAGGACATCCTCGTCGACTGCCTCACCTTCACCATCTGCACCGGCCAGGAGGAGTCCCGCAAGGACGGCGTCGCCACCATCGAGGCCATCCGCGAGCTCAAGCGCCGCCACCCGGCGGTGCAGACCACCCTCGGCCTGTCCAACATCTCCTTCGGCCTGAACCCGGCCGCCCGCATCCTGCTCAACTCCGTCTTCCTCGACGAGTGCGTCAAGGCCGGCCTCGACTCCGCGATCGTCCACGCCTCCAAGATCCTGCCGATCGCCCGCTTCGACGAGGAGCAGGTCACCACCGCCCTGGACCTGATCCACGACCGCCGCCGCGAGGGCTACGACCCCCTCCAGCGGCTCATGGAGCTGTTCGAGGGCGCCACCGCCACGTCCCTCAAGGCCGGCAAGGCCGAGGAACTCGCCGCCCTCCCGTTGGAGGAGCGCCTCAAGCGCCGCATCGTCGACGGCGAGAGGAACGGCCTGGAGGCCGACCTCGACGAGGCCCTGCGCACCCGCAAGGCGCTCGACATCGTCAACGACACGCTCCTGGACGGCATGAAGGTCGTGGGCGAGCTGTTCGGCTCCGGGCGGATGCAGCTGCCGTTCGTCCTGCAGTCCGCCGAGGTCATGAAGACGGCCGTCGCCCACCTGGAACCCCACATGGAGAAGGTCGAAGAGGGCGGGGACGCCGTGGGCAAGGGCACCATCGTGCTCGCCACCGTCCGCGGCGACGTCCACGACATCGGCAAGAACCTCGTCGACATCATCCTGTCCAACAACGGCTACAACGTCGTCAACCTCGGGATCAAGCAGCCCGTCTCCGCGATCGTGGAGGCCGCCGAGGAGCACCGGGCCGACGTCATCGGCATGTCCGGACTCCTCGTCAAGTCCACCGTGATCATGAAGGAGAACCTGGAGGAGCTCAACCGGCGCGGCCTGGCCGCCGAGTACCCCGTCATCCTCGGCGGTGCCGCCCTCACCCGCGCCTATGTCGAACAGGACCTCCACGAGGTCTACCAGGGCGAAGTCCGCTACGCCCGCGACGCCTTCGAGGGGCTGCGCCTCATGGACGCCCTCGTCGCCGTCAAGCGCGGCGTCCCCGGCGCGGCCCTGCCCGAACTCCGCAAGCGCCGCGTCCGCGCCACCGCCGGCGCGGCCGTCGAGGAGCGCGAGCCCGAGACCGGCGTACGCTCCGACGTGGCCGTCGACAACCCCGTGCCCGTCCCGCCCTTCTGGGGCACCCGCGTCGTCAAGGGGATCCGGCTCAGGGAGTACGCGTCCTGGCTGGACGAGGGGGCCCTGTTCAAGGGGCAGTGGGGCCTCAGGCAGGCCCGTACCGGCGAGGGCCCCTCGTACGAGGAACTCGTCGAGACCGAGGGCCGCCCCCGGCTGCGCGGCTGGCTCGACCGGCTCCACACGGACAACCTGCTCGAAGCGGCCGTCGTCCACGGCTACTTCCCCTGCGTGTCCAAGGGCGACGACCTGATCGTCCTCGACGAGTCCGGCCACGAGCGCACCCGCTTCACCTTCCCCCGCCAGCGCCGCGGCCGCCGCCTGTGCCTGGCCGACTTCTTCCGGCCGGAGGAGTCGGGCGAGACCGACGTCGTCGGCTTCCAGGTGGTCACCGTCGGCTCCCGCGTCGGCGAGGAGACGGCCCGGCTGTTCGCCTCCGACGCCTACCGCGACTACCTGGAGCTGCACGGCCTGTCCGTCCAGCTCGCCGAGGCCCTCGCCGAGTACTGGCACGCCCGCGTCCGGGCCGAACTCGGCTTCGCCGGGGAGGATCCGGCGGACGTCGAGGACATGTTCGCGCTCAAGTACCGCGGAGCGCGCTTCTCCCTGGGCTACGGCGCCTGCCCCGACCTGGAGGACCGCGCCAAGATCGCGGACCTGCTGCGGCCCGAGCGGATCGGCGTCCACCTCTCCGAGGAGTTCCAGCTCCACCCCGAGCAGTCCACCGACGCCATCGTCCTCCACCATCCGGAGGCGAAGTACTTCAACGCCCGCTGATCCGCCCGACGCGCCCCGCCCGCGCCGGGCGCCGGGCGGGGCGCGTCGGGCCGTACACTGGTCGGCCCAGTGCAGGCCGGCCGCCGGCCCCGCCCGGAAGCCACCGGTGGGGCCGGCGGCCGGCCTTCCCGTCCCATGGAGGTGTGTCGGATGACCAGCACGGTCCCCGCGTCCCTGCCCCGAACGGCCGACGGGTCGGCCCTTCAGGCCGTGTTCCTCGACATGGACGGCACACTCGTCGACACCGAGGGCTTCTGGTGGGACGTGGAGGCCGCGGTCTTCCGGGACCTCGGGCACGAACTGGACGAGTCCTGGCGCGACGTCGTCGTCGGCGGCCCCATGAGCCGCAGCGCCGGCTACCTCATCGAGGCCACGGGCGCCGACATCACCCTCCCCGAGCTCACCACGCTGCTCAACGACCGGTTCGAGGAGCGCATCGACGGCGGCGTCCCCCTCATGCCCGGCGCCGCCCGGCTCCTGGCGGAGCTGAGCGGGCACTCCGTGCCCACGGCACTGGTGTCCGCCTCCCACCGCCGCATCATCGACCGCGTCCTGCGCTCCCTGGGCGCCGAGCACTTCACCCTCACGGTCGCCGGCGACGAGGTGCCCCGGACCAAGCCGCACCCGGACCCCTACCTCCTCGCCGCCCGGCGCGTCGGCGCCGACCCGGCCCGGTGCGCCGTCGTCGAGGACACGGCCACCGGGGTCGCGGCCGCCGAGGCGGCCGGCTGCCGGGTCGTCGCCGTACCGTCCCTCGCTCCCATCGCGCCCGCCGACGGCCGGGCCGTCGTCGGCTCCCTCGAAGAGGTCGACCTGCGGTTCCTGCGCGCCCTGGTCGCGGACGCGGGCTGAACCCCGCCCCAAGGGCGTCCGCAGAGCGGCGAGGACCCTCGGTGCCGGGGCGTGCGCCGTGCGTTACAGGGGAAAAGCCGCACACGTGACCTTCCTCACCCAGCATGGTGCCAATCCGGCGTTCACCACCCCGCGCACGCCCGGATCCGGACACTTCCCGTGAGGCCGCGCGCCCGGTTTGGAGGCAATGTCCGCACGATCTTCCCCGTCCGCGGACCGCACGGTCACTGTGGGAGACCGGCCCCCGCCGACCCCTCGGCGCCGCCCCGGCCCAGGGTCGGTGGTGATACCACTAATCTTCTCGCCGAGCACTCCGCCGAATTCCCCGCGCCGCGGCCGTCCCGAGGCGACCGCGGACACGGGGCCGACCGTTCGCACCCCCGTCCGCGACCGTCGCGCCCCGCCGGAGGCCCGCGGCGGAGGCTCCGCGGACGCGCCATCCCCGTGCCGGACCAGGAGTACGACCCCCATGAACCGCAAGAGCCCGGTGCCGCCGGCGGACCTCCTCCCCGCCGCCCCGCGTAACCGGCCCGGCGGGGGCGGCGCGGCCGTCGCCGACGACACCCCGGCCGGCCCGCCCCGGCGGACCGGCCGACACNCCCC
>NZ_CP095474.1:4439047-4473099 GCF_023614315.1 Streptomyces sudanensis
TCTCGGCCCCGTGACCCCGGCAGCCCGGCCGGGGCGGCGCCCGATCCCCGTCGTACCGAAGAGACCGGAGACAAGGTTCCCGTGAAGGCACACAACAAGTGGCTGACGGCCCCGCTCGCCGCGGGGCTCGCCGCCGCCGCGCTCAGCGGCTGCGGCACCGACCAGGACGCCGGCGCCGGCGACGGCTCCGGGTCGATCGTCGTCGGCATGTCCGACCAGATCCTGGCCACCGACCCCGCCGCCGGGTACGACCCCGGCTCCTGGCTGCTGTTCAACAACGTCTTCCAGTCCCTGCTGAGCTTCCCCAGGGGCGCCACCACGCCCCAGCCGGAAGCGGCCGAGCGGTGCGACTTCGACAAGGGCGCCAGCACCGTCTACCGGTGCACCCTCCGCGAGGGGCTGAAGTTCAGCAACGGCAACCCGCTCACCTCCGAGGACGTCAGGTTCTCCTTCGAACGCGCACTGCGGATCGACGACGAGAACGGCCCCGGTCCGCTCCTGTCCACCATCGACAGGATCGAGACCCCCGACGACAGGACCGTCGTCTTCTTCCTCAAGGTGCCCGACGCCACCTTCCCCAGCAAGATCGCCTCCGGTGCCGGCTCCATCGTCGACCACCGCGAGTACCAGGCCGACGGCCTGCGCACCGACGGCAAGGCCGTCGGGTCCGGCCCGTACCGGCTGGAGTCCTTCAGCGACGAGAGGGCCGTCTTCTCCGTCAACCCCGAGTACAAGGGCACCGCCAAGGTCAAGAACGACGGCGTCACCCTGAAGTTCTACGACGGCGACCGCAAGGCCCTCGCCGAGGCGATGACGAAGGGTCAGATCGACGTCGCCTACCGGGGCCTCGCCGCCGAGGACATCCGGAAGCTCAACGGCTCCCCGACCGCGGGCCGGAACGGCATCGAGGTCATCGAGGGCTCCAGCGCCGAAGTCCAGTACCTGGTCTTCAACATGAAGGACCCGGTCGCCGGGAAGCTCGGCGTCCGCAGGGCCATCGCCCACCTCGTCGACCGCCAGGCGCTCGTCCAGGACGTCTACCGGTCCACCGCGACCCCGCTGTACTCGGTCGTCCCCGCCGGCATCCTCGGGCACAACACCGCCTTCTTCGACCGCTACGGCGACCGCCCGCAGCAGGACCTCGCGGAGAAGGCGCTCCGCGAGGAGGGCATCGAGGGCAAGGTCAGGATCACGCTCCACTCCACGCCCAGCCGCTACGGCCCCGGCACGGACCAGCAGGTCGAGGCCATCGCCGACCAGCTCAACAGGAGCGGGCTGTTCGAGGCCCGGGTGGAGTCCGTCGAGTACGGCCAGTACGAGAAGGACATCCAGGCCGGCAAGTACGGCGTGTACGTCAAGGGCTGGATCCCCGACTACCCGGACCCGGACAACTTCACCCAGCCGTTCTTCGGCGGGGACGGCGTCCTCGGCAACCACTACCGGAACGCCGAGATCACCGGCCGGATCATCCCGGACACCGCGGCGGCCGCCGACCGCAGCTCCGCCCAGGACGACTTCGACCGGCTCCAGAACCTCGTCGCCGAGGACGTCCCCCTCCTCCCGCTCTGGCAGGCCAAGCAGTACGCCGTCGCCCGCAACACGGTCTCCGGCCTGGAGTGGACCCTCGACGCGTCCACCGTCTTCCGGTTCTGGGAGATCAAGAAGGGCTGACCCACCGGCCGCCGGTGCCCCCATGGGCGGGGCACCGGCGCCGCGCGCCCGCCCCGCGGGCGGGGGAGGGCCGGCGGCTACTGCGCGCCCGGACGCACCAGGCCGCTCTCGTACGCGTACACCGCCGCCTGCACCCGGTCCCGCAGGCGCAGCTTCGTCAGCACGTGGCCCACGTGGGTCTTCACCGTCGTCTCCGAGACGAACAGGTCCGCCGCGATCTCCGCGTTCGACAACCCCCGCGCCACCAGCTTCAGCACCTCCCGCTCACGGTCGGTCAGGCTGTTCAGCGCGTCCGGCACCGGCTCGTCCCCCGACGGCAGGTGCCCCGCGTACTTGTCCAGCAGCCTGCGCGTGATGCTCGGCGCCAGCATCGCCTCGCCGGCCGCCACCACCCGGATCGCCTGCACCAGCTCGTTCGCCGGGGCGTCCTTCAGCAGGAACCCGCTCGCCCCCGCGCGCAGCGCCTCCACCACGTACTCGTCCAGGTCGAACGTGGTCAGCACCAGCACCTTCACCGGCCCGTCCCGCCCCGGCCCCGCGATCTGCCGCGTCGCCTCCACCCCGTCCATCCGCGGCATCCGGACGTCCATCAGCACCACGTCCGGCTGCAGCGCCCGCACCCGGTCGAGCGCCTGCAGGCCGTCCCCGGCCTCACCCACCACCGCGATGTCCTGCTCCGCCTCCAGGATCATCCGGAAACCGGTACGCAACAGCGGCTGGTCGTCGACCAGTAGGACGCGGATGGCCACGGGCACTCCTCAAGAGATCGCTGGACCCGGCCCATTCTGCCCCGACCCGGCCGGCCGCACCGGCAGCGGGTAGACCGGGGGAGTCCCCCCGAACTCCGGACAGAACGCCTGATGGTCGCACCAACCGCACAGCTTCGTCGGCCGCGGCCGCCAGTCGCCCGTCTCCGTCGCCCTTCCGATGGCCTCCCACAACGCCAGCAGCTTCCGCTCCACCCGCCTCAGGTCCGCCATCACCGGGTCGTACGTCACCACGTCGCCGCTGCCCAGGTACACCAGCTGCAACCGCCGCGGCAGCACCCCCTTCAGCCGCCACACCACCAGCGCGTAGAACGTCATCTGGAACAGCGCGCCCTCCCCGTACTCCGGGCGCGGCGCCTTGCCCGTCTTGTAGTCGACGATCCGCACCTCGCCCGACGGCGCCACGTCGACCCGGTCGATCACCCCCCGCAGCCGGAGCCCCGACTCCAGCTCCGCCTCCACGAACACCTCCCGCTCCGCCGGCTCCAGCCGCGTCGGGTCCTCCAGCGTGAACCACCGCTCGACCAGCTCCTCGGCCTCCCGCAGCCAGCGCGCCAGCCGCTCCCCGTCCGCGTCGTCCTCGAACAGCGACGCCAGCTCCGGACGCGACTCCAGCAGCCGCGACCACTGGCCGGGAACCATCGCCCGCGCCCTCGGAGCCGTACGCTCCGCCGCCGGGTCGTCGAAGAGCCGCTCCAGCACCGCGTGCACCAGGGTGCCCCGGGTGGCCGCTGGACTCGGCTTCTCCGGCAGCCGGTCGATCACCCGGAACCGGTAGAGCAGGGGGCACTGCATGAAGTCCCCGGCACGGGACGGCGAGAGCGACACGGGCGGCCGCGGGCTCGAAGTCATGTCCCCGACCCTACGACCCGCCACCGACAGCCGTCGGCATACCATCGACGGCAAGGACCACCCCACACCGCACGACCGAGCGGGAANCCCCGACCCGCCCGCCCCCACGCCGAAGGGAACCCGTGAACCAGGACGACGAGAGCGGCGAGAGCACACGCCGGCCCGCGCCCACCGGAGACGCCCCCGGCAAGCGCCGCACCGAGCCCGGCGGCGGCCTGCTCATGGGCCGGATCCTCGGCGTGCCCGTCCACGTCGCCCCCAGCTGGTTCCTCGTGGCGGCCCTCATCACCTGGGTCTTCGGCGGCCAGCTCGACCGCGTCCTGCCCGAGCTGGGCGGTGTCCGCTACCTGGTGTCGCTCTTCTTCGCCGTCGCGTTCTACGCGTCCGTCCTCGTCCACGAACTCGCCCACACCGTCGCCGCGCTCCGGTTCGGGCTCCCGGTCCGCCGCATCCAGCTCCAGTTCTTCGGCGGCGTCTCCGAGATCGAGAAGGAGTCCGAGACCCCGGGCCGCGAGTTCGTCCTGGCCTTCGTGGGCCCCCTCCTGTCCCTGGTGCTCTCCGGCGCCTTCTACGCCGCCCTGCACGCCGTCGAACCCGGCACGGTCCCCGGCGTCCTCCTGGCCGGCCTGATGATCTCCAACCTGATCGTCGCCGCCTTCAACCTCCTGCCCGGCCTCCCCCTCGACGGCGGGCGCATGCTCCGCGCCGTCGTCTGGAAGGTCACCGGCAACCCCATGAGCGGCACCGTCGCCGCCGCCTGGGCGGGCCGCGCCCTCGCCGTCACCGTGCTCCTCGGCCTGCCCCTGCTCACCCGGACCGGCGCCCTGGGCGGCACCTCCGACCTCAGCGGCATGGACACGGTCATGGACGCGCTCCTCGCCGCCATCCTCGCCGCGATCATCTGGACCGGCGCCGGCAACAGCCTCCGCATGGCCCGCCTCCGCGAGCGCCTCCCCGCCCTGGGCGCCCGCACCCTCACCCGGCGCGCCGTCCCCGTCGCCCCCGACACCCCCCTGTCCGAGGCGCTCCGCCGCGCCAACGAGGCCGGTGCCCGCGCCCTCGTCGTCGTCGACGGCCAGGGCGAGCCCACCGCCCTCGTCCGCGAGACCGCCATCGTCGGCGTGCCCCGGCACCGCCGCCCCTGGGTCGCCGTCGGCGGCCTCGCCCAGGACCTCACCGACGGCATGCGGATCCCCGCCGACCTCGCGGGCGAGCCCCTCCTCGACAGGCTCCGCGAGACCCCCGCCACCGAGTACCTCGTCGTCGAGGAGACCGGCGAGGTGTACGGCGTGCTGTCCACCGCCGACGTCGAGCGCGCCTTCGTGCAGGCCATGGCCCGCCCGGGCGCCGCCCCCCGCTAGCCCGGCCCCTCCGCACCGTGGTCGGACGCCCCGCCGCCGCCGGGTACCCTGGTCACATGTCCGAACCGACCGGTGCCGCCCGCCGTCGCGGGCCCTTCGAGGTCGGGGACCAGGTCCAGCTCACCGACCCCAAGGGACGCCACTACACGTTCACGCTCGAAGCCGGGAAGAACTTCCACACCCACAAGGGTTCCTTCCCGCACGACGAGCTGATCGGCGCTCCCGAGGGCAGTGTTGTCCGTACCACGGGAAACGTCGCCTACCTCGCGCTGCGCCCCCTGCTCCCCGACTACGTCCTGTCCATGCCCCGCGGGGCCGCAGTCGTCTACCCGAAGGACGCGGGACAGATCCTCGCCTTCGCCGACATCTTCCCCGGCGCCCGCGTCGTGGAGGCCGGTGTCGGCTCGGGCTCGCTCAGCAGCTTCCTGCTCCGCGCCGTCGGCGACAGCGGCATGCTCCACTCCTACGAGCGCCGCGAGGACTTCGCGGAGATCGCCAAGGCCAACGTGGAGCGCTACTTCGGCGGCCCGCACCCCGCCTGGCGGCTCACCGTCGGCGACCTCCAGGACAACCTGTCGGACACCGACGTCGACCGCGTCATCCTGGACATGCTCGCCCCCTGGGAGTGCCTGGAGGCCGTCTCCAAGGCCCTCGTCCCCGGCGGCATCCTCTGCTGCTACGTCGCGACGACCACCCAGCTCGCCCGGACCGTCGAGTCGATCCGCGAGATCGGCTGCTACGCCGAACCGCAGCCCTGGGAGTCGATGATCCGCAACTGGCACGTCGAGGGGCTGGCCGTCCGCCCGGACCACCGCATGATCGGCCACACCGGCTTCCTCGTCACCGCCCGCCGCCTCGCGGACGGCGTCGAGCCGCCCATGCGCCGCCGCCGCCCGGCCAAGGGCGCCTACGGCGAGGACTACGAGGGCCCCAACAAGGGCTGACCCGCCCGCAACGCCGCGGCGCCGCCATGGACTTCCCCCGCCGAACGGGGAACTCCCGGGCGGCGCCGCGGCGTTCGTCCGGACGCCGGCCGCCCCGTGCGGTCCCGCCCCGGTTCACCGTGCCCCGCGCCGTGTGGAACGATGCTGCCCACTCCCCCCGGAGGCGACCCACCGCCACCGCACGACCACAGGAGACAGCCCGCGTGCAGACCTCCGCCGCCCCGGACCTCGCGCACACCCACGCCCGCCCCGCGCACTGGCTCGCGACGGCCGCCGCCCTGGCCGGCGTCATCGCCCTGGCCGGTGTCGCGCAACCCGATCCGGCCACCGCCACCGGTCCGGCGGCCGGCGCCCGGCAGGAGCCGGCGGCCCAGGCGCCCGCACCCGACGCGGCGACCGCCTCCTACCCCCTGGACTGCGCCGGAGCCCCCGTCGCCGCCTTCAGGACCGCCTCCGGCGACCTCGACGGCGACGGCCGGCCCGAGACGGTCGCCGCCGCCCGCTGCCAGGCCGGTTCGGGCACCCCGCCGCAGGGCCTGTACGTCCTCACGGCTGCGGCCGGGAGCGCGAAGGGCGCCCGCGTGGTGGCGACCCTCGTCGCCCCCGCGGACGCCCTCTCCGTCGGCTCCCTCGCCGTGCGTGACGGCCTCGTCACGGCGACCTTGTTCGGCTACTCGTCCCCCGACGTGCCCCGTTGCTGCCCCGACGAGCGCGAGGCCGTCATATGGCGGTGGTCCGGCGGTACGTTCCTCCGCACCGCCGCGACCGTCCGCTGACGTACGGCTACCCGGCGTCCGGGCCGTACACCTCGACCCCGTCCGAAGCCCTCCGCACGTGGATGCAGTCGCCCGGGCACTCCCTGGCGGAGTCCACCACGTCGCGCAGCAGCGGCAGCGGCACCGGCGCCGCCGCGCCCGGCTCCTGGAGGAGTTCGTCGTCGGCGCTCTTGACGTAGGCCAGGCCGTCGATGTCGAGTTCGAACACCTCCGGCGCGTACTGGGCGCAGATTCCGTCCCCGGTGCAGAGGTCCTGGTCGATCCAGACCTCCAGCGCCTCTCCGGCGGCCGTGGTGGGGGCCTCGTGCTGCGCGGTCATATGCCTGCCGTTTCCTGCCTCGGTGAAGCGTCGGGAAGTAAGTCCGGCCCGCACCGAAGGGTGTTGGCCACTGACGACGATACAACCGGCCGCTTTCCGATGTTGATGGGTGGGTATTCCCTTCCCGTGGGGAAAGCGCAAGGGTGAAGATCGGACCCGCTGCGAGAGTCTTTGTGATCTGGGGTTTCAACCGTCACCCACGCAGGTAGGGTCTGGAAGCGTCCAGCTCCCCTTGGAGGAGGTGAGGACCGTGGCAGCCCACGACGACGACATCAACCGCGGCATCCGGCCGGGGCGGGGGTCCGACGACCCCGCCGGCCAGGTCGCCTATCTCGAGCAGGAAATCGCCGTCCTGCGACGCAAGCTCGCCGACTCTCCGCGTCACACGAGGATTCTCGAGGAGCGGATCGTCGAGTTGCAGACCAGTCTGGCCGGCGTGTCCGCGCAGAACGAACGGCTCGCCAACACGCTCCGTGAGGCCCGCGACCAGATCGTGGCCCTCAAGGAGGAGGTCGACCGCCTCGCGCAGCCGCCGGCCGGCTTCGGCGTCTTCCTGCAGGCCAACGAGGACGGCACCTGCGACATCTTCACCGGCGGCCGCAAGCTCCGCGTGAACGTCAGCCCCAGCGTCGAGCCCGACCGGCTCCGGCGGGGCCAGGAGGTCATGCTCAACGAGGCGCTCAACGTGGTCGAGGCCATGGAGTTCGAGCGCGCCGGGGACATCGTCACCCTGAAAGAGGTCCTCGAGGACGGCGAGCGCGCCCTGGTCATCGGCCACACCGACGAGGAACGGGTCGTACGGCTCGCCGAGCCCCTGCTGGAGGCCACCATCCGGCCCGGCGACGCCCTCCTGCTCGAGCCCCGCTCCGGCTACGTCTACGAGGTCATCCCCAAGAGCGAGGTCGAGGAGCTCGTCCTGGAGGAGGTCCCGGACGTCGACTACGACAAGATCGGCGGCCTGGGCAACCAGATCGAACTGATCCGCGACGCGGTCGAGCTGCCGTACCTCCACCCCGACCTCTTCAGCGAGCACGAGCTGCGGCCCCCGAAGGGCATCCTGCTGTACGGCCCGCCCGGCTGCGGCAAGACCCTCATCGCCAAGGCCGTGGCCAACTCCCTCGCGAAGAAGGTCGCCGAGGTCACCGGGCAGCCCGCCGGCAAGAGCTACTTCCTCAACATCAAGGGCCCCGAGCTCCTCAACAAGTACGTCGGCGAGACCGAGCGGCACATCCGCCTGGTCTTCCAGCGGGCCCGGGAGAAGGCGTCCGAGGGCACTCCCGTGATCGTCTTCTTCGACGAGATGGAGTCCCTCTTCCGCACCCGCGGCTCCGGCGTCAGCTCGGACGTGGAGAACACCATCGTCCCCCAGCTGCTCGCCGAGATCGACGGCGTCGAAGGACTCGAGAACGTCATCGTCATCGGCGCCTCCAACCGCGAGGACATGATCGACCCGGCGATCCTCCGGCCCGGCCGCCTGGACGTGAAGATCAAGATCGAGCGTCCGGACGCCGAGGCCGCCAAGGACATCTTCGCCAAGTACCTCACCCCGTCCCTGCCGCTCCACGCGGACGACATCGCCGAGCACAACGGCTCCAAGGAAGCCGCCGCACAGGCCATGATCCAGTCGGTCGTGGAGCAGATGTACGCGGAATCCGAGGAGAACCGCTTCCTGGAGGTCACGTACGCCAACGGCGACAAGGAAGTCCTGTACTTCAAGGACTTCAATTCCGGTGCGATGATCCAGAACATCGTCGACCGGGCCAAGAAGATGGCCATCAAGGCCTACCTCGACCAGAACCAGAAGGGCATCCGGGTCTCCCACCTCCTCCAGGCGTGCGTGGACGAGTTCAAGGAGAACGAGGACCTGCCCAACACCACCAACCCGGACGACTGGGCCCGCATCTCCGGAAAGAAGGGCGAGCGGATCGTCTTCATCCGCACCCTCGTCACCGGAAAGCAGGGCGCGGACACCGGGCGCTCCATCGACACGGTGGCGAATACCGGCCAGTACCTCTAGGAGCGCGCAGAACCGGCTGCGGCGTCCCCGGCCCCCCGAAAGGGGGAGGGCGCGTCGCAGCCGGTCGCATTCCGCCGGACACCGCCGGACAGAGGGCCGCGCCGCAGCAATGGCGTATTTGATCTCCCCTCCAGCGCGAAGGCGCTCTAGGCTCATCCGTACCGCCGAATCGCGCAGTGCGGGGTCGGGCACCGCACACGCATCGGAGAACCGGTACTCGGGCGCCGTCCCCGCGTGGGGACGCCGCCGGGCAAGGAGGGTCGCATGACCGTACGGCGAGTAATGGGCATCGAGACGGAGTACGGGATCTCCGTCCCCGGCCACCCGAACGCCAATGCCATGCTCACCTCGTCCCAGATCGTCAACGCCTACGCGGCGGCGATGCACCGGGCGCGCCGCGCCCGCTGGGACTTCGAGGAGGAGAACCCGCTGCGGGACGCCCGCGGCTTCGACCTCGCCCGCGAGGCCGCCGACTCCACCCAGCTCACCGACGAGGACATCGGTCTCGCCAACGTCATCCTGACCAACGGCGCCCGCCTCTACGTGGACCACGCCCACCCGGAGTACAGCGCGCCCGAGGTCACCAACCCCCGCGACGCGGTCCTGTGGGACAAGGCCGGCGAGCGGATCATGGCCGAGGCCGCCGAACGGGCCACCCAGCTGCCCGGCGCCCAGCCCATCCACCTCTACAAGAACAACACCGACAACAAGGGCGCCTCCTACGGCACGCACGAGAACTACCTGATGAAGCGGGAGACCCCCTTCTCGGACATCGTGCGCCACCTCACGCCCTTCTTCGTCTCCCGCCAGGTCGTCACCGGGGCCGGTCGCGTCGGCATCGGCCAGGACGGCCAGGAGCACGGCTTCCAGATCAGTCAGCGCGCGGACTACTTCGAGGTCGAGGTCGGGCTGGAGACGACACTCAAACGGCCCATCATCAACACGCGCGACGAGCCGCACGCGGACGCCGAGAAGTACCGCCGCCTCCATGTCATCATCGGCGACGCCAACCTCTCGGAGATCTCCACCTACCTGAAGCTCGGCACGACCGCGCTGGTCCTGTCGATGATCGAGGACGGCTTCATCACCGTCGACCTCGCCGTCGACCAGCCGGTGCGCACCCTCCACCAGGTCTCGCACGACCCCACGCTCCGGCGGCTGATCACGCTCCGCAGCGGCCGGACACTGACCGCGGTGCAACTCCAGACGGAGTACTGCGAGCTCGCCCGCAAGTACGTCGAGAACCGTTTCGGCGCCGACGCCGACGAGCAGACCCTGGACGTCCTCACCCGCTGGGAGGACACCCTCCGCAGGCTGGAGAGCGACCCCATGAGCCTCGCCGGGGAACTGGACTGGGTGGCGAAGCTGGAGCTGATGGAGGGCTACCGGCGCCGCGACCGCCTCGACTGGGACGCCGCGCGCCTCCACCTGGTGGACCTCCAGTACGCCGACGTGCGCCCCGAGAAGGGCCTGTACAACCGTCTGGTGGCCCGCGGGCGCATGAAGCGGCTGCTGGACGAGCGGGAGGTGGAGCGGGCCGAGAGGAGGCCGCCGGAGGACACCAGGGCCTACTTCCGCGGCCGGTGCCTGGAGCAGTACGCGGACGACGTGGCCGCGGCCTCCTGGGACTCGGTGATCTTCGACCTCCCCGGCCGCGACTCCCTGCAGCGGGTGCCCACGCTGGAGCCGCTGCGGGGCACCCGGGAGCACGTGAAGGACCTCCTCGACCGCTGCCGTACGGCCGAGGAGCTGGTCCGGACCCTTTCGGGCGGCTGAGGGGCGCTTCACGGGGCCGCCGCAGGGAATCATGGAGGTGGCCCGGACGTCGAGAAGACAGGGCCGATGTCAGACCGTGCTTGTAGGGTCTGACCTTGAGACACCTGACCAAGCGGGCAATTCCGAGCGGGGTGAGGGACATGGCGACCAAGGACACCGGCGGCGGCCAGCAGAAGGCCACGCGTTCCACTGAAGAGGCCGAGGACCAGGCACCCGAGGCGCAGGCCTCGGAGGATCTCAAGGAGCGCCACGAGAAGCTCAGCGACGACGTGGACTCGGTCCTGGACGAGATCGACGACGTCCTGGAGGAGAACGCGGAGGACTTCGTGCGGTCCTTCGTCCAGAAGGGCGGCCAGTGACGGCCGCGTGACCTCCTGGCCGGGGCCGGGGTCGGGGAGGGGAGCGCCGCACGCGTCCCGGCCCGACCGCACCGCGCGCGGCGCTCGCCCGCGGACGGCCCGGGACCGCGCCGCCCCGGCGGGGCGCCGCCGTGCCGGGCCCGCCCGTCCGGCGGCCGTCCGGCGGCATGTGGATCTTCGCCATGCTGCGGGTAAGGTCCCTGGCGTACTGTGCTTCAACTGCAATCCGGCCATCGGCAAGCCGAGGGGTGACCGCGGCGTCACCGGGCGGGCCGCCGCACACGTGGAGGGGAACTCGTGGAAGCCAACACTCGAACCACAGGGCGTCTGCCGGCTGCCTTCCTGACACCCGGGTCCTCGTCCTTCATGGACTTCCTCGCCGAGCACTCCCCGGAGCTGCTCCCCGGGCGCCGGACACTGCCCGCCGTACAGGGAGCGGTCGAGGTCCCGCACGGCACGACGATCGTCGCCGCCGCCTTCCCCGGGGGCGTGGTCCTCGCCGGAGACCGGCGGGCCACCATGGGCAACATGATCGCGCAGCGCGACATCGAGAAGGTCTTCCCCGCCGACGAGTACTCGGCCGTGGGCATCGCCGGTACGGCGGGGCTCGCCGTGGAGATGGTGAAGCTGTTCCAGCTGGAACTGGAGCACTTCGAGAAGGTCGAGGGCACCCAGCTCTCCCTGGAGGGCAAGGCGAACCGGCTCTCCACGATGATCCGCGGCAATCTGGGCATGGCCATGCAGGGCCTCGCCGTGGTCCCGCTGTTCGCCGGCTGGGACGTGGACCGGGAGAAGGGCCGGATCTTCTCGTACGACGTCACGGGCGGGCGCTCCGAGGAGCAGGGGTACGCGGCGACGGGCTCCGGCTCGCTGTTCGCACGAGGGTCGATGAAGAAGCTCTACCGCGAGGACCTCACCGAGCGGCAGGCCGTGACACTGGTGGTGCAGGCGCTGTACGACGCGGCGGACGACGACTCGGCGACGGGCGGCCCCGACGTGGCGCGCCGGATCTACCCGGTCGTCACGGTGATCACGGAGGACGGTTTCCGCCGGCTGGCGGAGGCGGAGACGTCGGAGGTGTCGCGTGCGGTGCTGGAGCGCCGGATGGACCAGCCCGACGGCCCCCGCGCCGAGCTGCTCTGATGTTGCCCTGATTTTTTCCGCCACCGACAGAAAGGGACGGACAGCCGGTGTCGACGCCGTTCTACGTCTCACCCCAGCAGGCCATGGCCGACCGGGCGGAGTACGCCCGCAAGGGCATCGCGCGGGGCCGGAGCCTCGTCGTGATGCAGTACGCCGACGGCATCGTCTTCGTCGGCGAGAACCCGTCCCGCGCGCTGCACAAGTTCAGCGAGATCTACGACCGGATCGGTTTCGCCGCCGCGGGCAAGTACAACGAGTACGAGAACCTGCGGATCGGCGGTGTGCGCTACGCGGACCTGCGCGGCTACACCTACGACCGCGACGACGTGACGGCGCGCGGGCTGGCGAATGTCTACGCGCAGACGCTCGGCACGATCTTCTCCAGCGCGGGTGAGAAGCCGTACGAGGTGGAGCTGGTCGTCGCCGAGGTCGGCACGTCGCCGGAGGGCGACCAGATCTACCGGCTGCCGCACGACGGCTCGATCGTGGACGAGCACGGCTCGGTGGCCGTGGGGGGCAACGCCGAGCAGATCGGCAGCTTCCTGGACCAGCGGCACCGCGACGGGATGTCGCTGGCGGAGGCGCTGAAGCTGGCGGTGCAGGCCCTGTCGCGGGACACCAACGGCAGTGAGCGGGAGATCCCCGCGGAGCGCCTGGAGGTGGCTGTGCTGGACCGTACGCGCCCGCAGTCGCGGAAGTTCAAGCGGATCGTGGGCCGGCAGCTGGCGCGACTCCTGGCGGCCCGGGAGCCGGCGACGGCCCCCACGGACGCCGCGGACGACGAGGCCGAGGGCCCGGCGGACTCCGAGGCCTGACCGGCTCCCGGAGGCGAGGTGAGCCCCGGTACGCCCCACGGGCGCACCGGGGTTCTTTCCGTTCGCCCGGGGCGGCCGCCACCGGCCGGCGGGGCGCTGGGAGGTCCGTACGCGCAGAACCGCCGACCCGCCGAGGACTGCGTGGGGTCGTCGCGCTCCCCGACTCGCCCGGCAGGAGGTAG
This sequence comes from Streptomyces sudanensis, assembly GCF_023614315.1. NCBI lineage: Bacteria > Bacillati > Actinomycetota > Actinomycetes > Kitasatosporales > Streptomycetaceae > Streptomyces > Streptomyces sudanensis. The sequence continues at coordinate 4,452,030 of NZ_CP095474.1, forward strand.
ACCGCGGGTTCCGACCGGGCGGCCGCGAGGACCGACCCGCCGGAACCGGTGGCGGACGCGCCCTCGGAGGGCGCGCGGTCCGGGGCGCGGGGATGCGGNNCNNNCCGCNCCCGGCGGCCGGGAGCGGGGNGGCGGGGCGGCGCTCCCGGTGCCGCCCGTTCCGGCCGGCGCGGAGCGGGCGGGGACGCGAGCGGCGGACCCGCCGGAAGGGGGAGAACCGGTGCGTGGACCGGAAAACGATCGAAGCGGTGCCGTCGAAGCCGGTTTCAGTGAGCGCCTCCGGGCGTAATGTTCTGTCATGGACCGCCGCATTTTCGGGCTGGAGAACGAGTACGGCGTCACGTGCACGTTCAGGGGACAGCGCCGGCTGTCTCCTGACGAAGTGGCGCGCTACCTCTTCCGCCGTGTCGTGTCATGGGGCCGCAGCAGCAACGTCTTTCTGCGGAACGGCGCCCGCCTCTACCTCGACGTGGGTTCGCATCCGGAATACGCGACGCCGGAATGCGACAACGTGACCGAACTGGTCACGCACGACAAGGCGGGCGAGCGCATTCTCGAAGGTCTGCTCGTGGACGCCGAACGCCGCCTGCACGAGGAGGGAATCGCGGGCGACGTCTACCTCTTCAAGAACAACACCGACTCGGCGGGAAACTCCTACGGCTGCCACGAGAACTACCTCGTGGCGCGGCACGGCGAGTTCTCGCGCCTCGCGGACATCCTCATCCCGTTCCTCGTGACCCGCCAGCTGGTGTGCGGCGCGGGCAAGGTGCTGCAGACCCCGCGCGGCGCCGTGTACTGCGTGAGCCAGCGCGCGGAGCACATCTGGGAGGGCGTCAGCTCGGCGACGACCCGCTCCCGGCCGATCATCAACACGCGGGACGAGCCCCACGCCGACGCCGAGCGCTACCGGCGGCTGCACGTCATCGTCGGCGACTCCAACATGTCGGAGACGACGACGCTGCTGAAGGTCGGCGCGACCGACCTGGTGCTGCGGATGATCGAGGCCGGCACGGTCATGCGGGACCTCACCCTGGAGAACCCGATCCGGGCGATCCGCGAGGTCAGCCACGACATCACCGGCCGGCGCAAGGTCCGCCTGGCCAGCGGCCGCGAGGCGTCCGCGCTGGAGGTGCAGCGCGAGTACTACGAGAAGGCGGTCGACTTCGCCGACCGGAGGGGCATCCGCACGGGCACGGTGGCGCGGGTCGTGGAGCTGTGGGGCCGCGCGCTGGAGGCGATCGAGGCGGAGGACCTGGACCGGATCGACACCGAGATCGACTGGGTCATCAAGTACAAGCTGCTGGAGCGCTACCGGGCCAAGCACAACATGACCATGTCGCACCCGAGGATCGCGCAGATAGACCTCGCCTACCACGACATCCACCGCCGCCGGGGCCTGTACTACCTGCTGGAGCGGAAGGGCCAGGCGGCCCGCGTCTGCAACGACCTGAAGATCTTCGAGGGGAAGTCGGTGCCGCCGCAGACCACCCGCGCGCGGCTGCGCGGCGACTTCATCCGGCGGGCCCAGGAGCAGCGCCGGGACTTCACGGTGGACTGGGTGCACCTGAAGCTGAACGACCAGGCGCAGCGCACCGTGCTCTGCAAGGACCCGTTCCGGTCGGTCGACGACCGGGTGGAGAAGCTCATCGCCGGGATGTGAGCGGACCGGGCACCTCGGGCCCCGTACCGGACTGCCGGTGCGGGGCCCGTCTGCGGTCGGGGAACGTGACGCGGGGCGCCGTACTCCTCGTGCGGCGCCTTCCGCACGCCGTAGAGTGGCGCGCACCCAACCGCAAGATCGATCCCCGACCAGATACGAGGCTTCCCGTGCGTCGTCGCTCCCTCCTCCTCGCCGTGCCCGCCGGCCTGCTCACCCTGTCGGCCTGCGGCGACGAAAAGTCAGACCAGGACAAGGACCAGGCCGCCGAGAGCCCGTCGGCGCCGGAGCCGGGCGCGTCCGCGAAGATCGTGGACGGACCGCTGCCCGCCATCACGGACGGTGCGAAGTTCGGTGAGAAGCCGACCGTCGCCAAGGGCTCCGGCAAGCCGTCCACCGACCTGGCCGTGAAGACGGTCATCGCCGGCTCCGGCACGGCGGTCGCCGAGGGCGACTACGTCCGTGCGCACTACCTGGGCCAGATCTGGGACACGGCGAAGGTCTTCGACAACTCCTACGACCGCAAGCAGCCGCTCGTCATCCAGCTCCAGCAGGGCGGGGTCATCGACGGCTGGCGCCTCGGCCTGGCCGGCAAGAAGACGAAGAGCCGCGTCGAGATGGCCGTCCCGCCGGCCCTGGGCTACGGCTCCGAGGGCCGCGGCGACATCAAGGGCACGGACACCATGGTCTTCGTCATCGACATCGAGGAGACCTTCAACGGCAGGTCCTCCGCCAAGGGCAAGGAGGTCCCGCAGGACGACGCGGCCCTCCCGAAGGTCGGGACGAACACGGACGGCAAGGCACCCGCCGTCACCGTCCCGAAGGCCGCCGCCCCGAAGAAGCTCGTCGCGAAGTACGTCCTGGAGGGCGACGGCGAGGAGGTGCGGCCGACCGACAAGCTGCTGCTCCAGTACAAGGGCGTGCTGTGGAACGGCGGCAAGGAGTTCGACTCCAGCTACTCCCGCCAGCAGCTCGCCGCCTTCCCGCTCGAACAGCTCATCAAGGGCTGGCAGGAGGGCCTCGCGGGCAAGAAGGTCGGCAGCCGCGTCATGCTGGTCGTGCCCCCGGACAAGGGCTACGGCAACCAGGCCTCCGGCGAGATCCCGGCCAACTCCACCCTGGTCTTCACGCTCGACATCCTGGCGAAGATGTAACACTGTGCGGGTTGTGCACAAACGATCAACAGGAGCACTGACGTGAGCATCGACAAGCCCGAGGTCGACTTCCCGGGTGGCGAGCCGCCGGCGGATCTGGAGATCAAGGACATCTGGGTCGGCGACGGCGCCGAGGCCAAGGCCGGCGATGTGGTGAAGGTCCACTACGTCGGCGTGTCCTTCTCCTCCGGCGAGGAGTTCGACGCCTCCTGGAACCGCGGCACGCCGCTGCAGTTCCAGCTCGGCGTCGGCCAGGTCATCCCCGGCTGGGACCAGGGCGTCCAGGGCATGAAGGTCGGCGGCCGCCGCCAGCTGGTCATCCCGCCGCACCTGGCCTACGGGGACCGCGGCGCGGGCGGCAAGATCAAGCCCGGCGAGACGCTGATCTTCGTCTGCGACCTCGTCGCGGTCTGATCCGCTCCCCGCGTGTGAGGAGGGTCCGCACCCCGCCGGTGCGGGCCCTCACCCCGTTCGCCTCCCGCCGGTCCTCCGGCGTCCGCGCGTACCGCCAGGCCCGGCGGCGCCGCTCGCGGAGCCGGGGGAGCGCCCGCTCCCGGCGCGTCCCGGACGCGGGGTGCGCAGGGGAGAGGGGAGCGGAGGGGGACGGCTTTGGCCGCGCGGCCCCGGAGCGGTACGGTCGTCGGGCGACAGGGACTCCACTACGAAGAGGTGCTGGGCGTCGATGGCCATTGCCAAGGCCGAGCGGCTGATGAATCTCGCGCTGTGCCTGCTGGGCACGCGGCGGCCGCTCAGCAAGCGCGAGTTGCGCGGCTCCATCGAGGCGTACGTCGAGGCGTTCGGCCTCGGTGACGGCGGGCCCTCCTCGGCCGACGACTCCTTCAACCGCATGTTCGAGCGGGACAAGGACGACCTGCGCGAGCTCGGGCTGGTCATCGAGACCGTCGAGAACCTGGACGGCGAGATCGGCTACCTCGCCCGCCGCGACTCCAACCGCCTGCCGCCCGTCCAGCTGGACGCCGAGGAGGCCGCCGCCCTCGGCCTGGCCGCCAAGGTCTGGCAGCAGGCCCGCCTCGCCGGCGCCGCCAGCGGCGCCCTGCAGAAGCTGCGCGCCGCCGGGATGCCGGAGGCGGGGGACCCGTACGACGACCGGCCCGGCGCCCTGGAGCCGCGCATCCCGGTCCGCGAGGCCGCCTTCGAACCGCTGATGCTCGCCTGCCGCGACCGCAGGCCGGTCGTCTTCGAGTACCGCAAGTCCAACGCCGCCCGTGCGGAGACGCGGCACGTCGAGCCGTGGACCCTGGAGTGCTGGCGCGGCCACTGGTACCTCGCCGGCTGGGACCGGGACCGCGGTGCCGAGCGGGTCTTCCGCCTCTCCCGCATCACCGGCAGGGTCCGGTCCCGCGCGGGCGCCTTCACCGCTCCCGTCCCGGACGTGTCCACCGTCCGCGAGGCCGTGGAGCGCTGGGCGGGTGAGAGCGCCACCCGCACGGCGCTGATCCGGCTGCGCGCCGAATGCGGCTATCCGCTGCGCGCCCGCGCCCTGTCCGTACGGGACTGCGGTGACGGCTGGGACGAGCTGGAGATCCCGTACGGGCACGGTCTGGACGCCTGGCTCGCCGAGTTCGGCCCCGACGTCGTCGTACGGGAGCCGGCGGACCTGCGCGCCGACGTGGTGGACCGGCTGCGGGCCGTCGCCGAGGGCAGCTGACCGGCGGACGCCGAGGAAGAAGGACGGACGAGCGATGGCGACCAACGCGATCGACCAGACCAGGCGGATGCTCTCCCTGGTGACCTACCTGCGGGAACGCCCGGGCGCCCACGTCGGCGACGTGGCCCGCGCCTTCGGCATCACCGAGGCCGAACTGATCGCCGACCTCGACGTCCTGCCCATGTGCGGCACCAGCTTCCGCGGCGGCGACCTGCTCGACATCGACACCGACGGCGAGCAGATCTGGTGGCACAACCCCGACGACGTGGCCGAGCCGCTGCGCATCGCCGCCGACGAGGCCACCGCCCTGCTCGTCGCCGCCCGTGCCGTCGCCACCCTGCCCGGACTGCGGGAGGGCGACCGCGAGGCACTGCTGCGCGCCACCGCCAAACTGGAGGCCGCCGCGGGAGAGGCCGCCGGCGCCAGCTCGCGGCTGTCGGTCACCTTCGAGTCCGAGGGAGGCGTCTTCGCCGAGGTCGACCGGGCCATCTCCGAGCGGCGCAGGCTCTGGCTGCGCTACTACTCCCCGGCGCGCGACGAGCTCACGGAGCGCGAGGTCGACCCGATCAGGCTGTTCGCCGTCGGCCACACGTACATGGAGGCGTGGTGCCGGCTCTCCGAGGCCCGGCGCACCTTCCGCCTCGACCGGGTGGCCGAGATCCGGCTCCTCGACGAGCCGTCCGCGCCCCCGGAGATCGAACTGCGCGACCTGTCCGAAGGCCTCGTCCAGCCCTCGGCGGACGATCCCGAGGTCGTCGTCGAGGTCGGCCCCGGCGGCCGCTGGGTCGCCGAGTACTACCCGCACGACAGCGCCGAGGAACTGCCCGACGGCGGGCTGCGCATCACCCTGCGCACCCCCGACCCGGCGTCGCTGCGGCGGCTCGCCTTCCGCCTCGGCCGCGACGGGCGCATCGTCTCCCCGGAGGCGCTCGCCGAGAGCGCGCGCCGCGCGGCCCGGGAGGCGCTCGCCGCGTACGGTGTCCAGGACTGACACCGCGCCGGGAACCACGTCGCGCCGGGACGCCGCAGGAGGGAGGGGGACCGTGAGGGAGACGGGAGACACCGCCGTGCTGCCCGGCGCCCCGCAGCCGTGCCACCCGGTCCTCTTCAAGGCGGCCTGCCCCGAGTGCCGGGCCCGGTGCGAACTGCCTCCGAACTCCCTGCGGCTCGCCATCGGCGCCAGCCGGCGGACCACCTTCTACTCCTTCACCTGCCCCGAGTGCGGCTCCGCCGTCCGCAGGCCCGCCGGGGAGCGGATCGTCGAGCTCCTCACCGGCGGCGGGGTGCGGACGCTCCGGCTCCACTCCACCGTCTGACACGGTCTAGGCTCTGCCCATGCTCTGGTCCATGCTCGCCGTCGCCCTGGGATTCCTCGGGATCACCGTCCTCGGCCTCCTCGGCGTCCGGGTGTTCGTCGAGGTCCGGTGCCTCGGCCGCCAGGTGGCACACGCCACGGAGCGCATCGGCCGGGCCGCCGGGGAACTGGAGAGGGCCTCGCTGCACCTCGCGCGGACCGGCGACGGCCTGCCGCGCCGCCGGCCCGCGGCCGAAGGGGAGGACACGCCCCGTACACCGCCCCACTGATCCCGTTACGGGGGGTACGCCCGGGGATTGCCCCCTGTTCACCGGCGAGGGTTACGATGAATGCCGCGCGGGCGGCCCGCAGGGCCATGCGTCCGCGCCACCCCGGTTCGGGACCTCGATCAGAAGGTAGGGAAACATGGGTCAGGTCGGTATCTGGCATCTGGCCATCGTCGTGGGGATCTTCGTGCTGCTGTTCGGCGCGAAGAAACTGCCGGAGGTGGCCCGCTCGCTCGGCAAGTCCGCCCGCATCCTCAAGAGCGAGGCCGCCGCCATGAAGAACGACGGCGCCTCCCGGGAGGACGCGTCGCAGACCGGCACCGCCGAGCAGACCGCCGCACCCAGGACCATCCAGGCCGCTCCCGGCGACGTCGCGTCGGCCCGCCCCGTGGACGAGTCCAAGCGGACCGCCCAGGGCTGACGCCCGGGTACGCGGTTCACCGTTCACCACAGGCACCCGGGTGGCCCGGACGGTCGGCCGCCCTCCGAGACAAGGACGTGGGTTGCTCAAGTCCGCCCGCAAGAAGCCCAAGGACCCCGAGGGGCGGATGCCCCTCGTCGACCATCTGCGCGAGCTCCGCAACCGGCTGGTCAAGTCCCTGCTGGCCTTCATCCCGCTGATGAGCGTGGCGCTGTTCTTCTCCAAGGACATCGCCGAGTTCCTGACCCTGCCTGTGCCCCGGTGCGTGAGCGAGCTGGAGCCGGCCGCACGGGCCGGCAAGTGCGCCGTGCTCTCGCAGATCGGCATCACGTCCCCCTTCACCACGTACGTCAAGGTCGGCATCATGGCCGGCCTCGTCGTCTCCGCCCCGGTCTGGCTCTACCAGCTCTGGGCCTTCATCGCGCCCGGCCTGCACAAGAGCGAGAAGAAGTACGCGGTCTCCACGGTCGTCATCGGCACGCCGCTGTTCCTCGCGGGGAGCTACCTGGCGTACTGGATCCTCCCGCACGCGGTGCCGCTGCTGCTCAGCTTCAGCGTCGAGGACTCGGTGAACTACATCACCGTCGACGACATGATCGGCATGACCGTCAAGCTGGTCCTCGCGTTCGGCCTCGCCTTCCAGCTCCCGCTGCTGCTCATCCTGCTCAACATGGGCGGCGTGGTCAGCGGTGCGCGGATGCTCGGCTGGTGGCGCGGGATGGTGATGGGCATCGCGATCTTCGCGGCGATCGTCACGCCCACCGACCCGCTGTCCATGATCGCGCTCCAGGTTCCGCTCACGGCGCTGTACTTCGCGGCCGTCGGCTTCGCCCTGCTCAACGACCGCCGGCGGCGCCGGCAGCAGGGGCCCGAGCTCGACGACGACGAGGCGTCCCGCCTCGACCTCACGCCCGAGCCGATCGCCCCCGTGGAGCCCGTCACCGCGCCCGCGGCCCTGCCCGAGCAGGCGGGCGGAGGCGCCGGCACCGCCCCCGCCCGGCACGCGGGCTCCTACGACGACGTCACCTGACCCCGGCCCGGCCCGGGGCGGCCGGCGGCCCGGCGCACGTGCCGGGGCGGAGTCGAACAAATGCCGGGCTGACTGTCAGCGGCGCCGGGTAGGCTCGATGACAAGATGACAGACGACCTCACACCAGCGGAAGCGTACGCGGCGGCCCGGCGCCGGGCCGCCGAGGAGGCCACCGCGTTCCACGCCTTCCGCGCGCTCTACGACTTCGAACTGGACCCGTTCCAGATCGAGGCATGCCGGGCCCTGGAGACGGGCAAGGGCGTGCTCGTCGCCGCGCCGACGGGCTCGGGCAAGACCATCGTCGGCGAGTTCGCCGTCCACCTCGCCCTCGCACAGGGCCGCAAGTGCTTCTACACCACGCCGATCAAGGCGTTGTCCAACCAGAAGTACACCGACCTCGTCAAGCGCTACGGGCCCGACAAGGTCGGCCTGCTCACCGGCGACAACAGCGTCAACTCCGACGCGCCCGTGATCGTCATGACCACCGAGGTCCTCCGCAACATGCTCTACGCGGGCTCCCAGTCCCTGCGGGGCCTGGGGTACGTGGTCATGGACGAGGTGCACTACCTCTCCGACCGCTTCCGCGGCGCCGTGTGGGAAGAGGTGATCATCCACCTTCCCGAGTCGGTGACGCTCGTCTCGCTCTCCGCGACCGTCTCCAACGCCGAGGAGTTCGGCGACTGGCTCGACACGGTGCGCGGCGACACGGAGGTGATCGTCTCCGAGAGCCGCCCCGTACCGCTGTGGCAGCACGTCCTGGCCGGGCGCCGGATCTACGACCTCTTCGAGGAGGAGACGGACCACGGCGGCCGCGGCGTCGCCCGGCGGGAGGTCAACCCCGACCTCGTCCGCCTGGCCCAGATGGAGAACTCGCGCACGTACAACCCGCGCGACCGGCGGCGCGGCAAGATGGTCCGCGAGGCCGACCGGGAGCGGGAGCGCCGCCAGCGGTCGCGGATCTGGACGCCGGGCCGGCCCGAGGTCATCGATCGGCTCGACGCGGAGGGGCTGCTGCCGGCGATCACGTTCATCTTCAGCCGCGCCGGCTGCGAGGCCGCCGTCCAGCAGTGCCTCCACGCGGGGCTGCGGCTCAACGACGAGGCGGCCCGCGTCCGGGTCCGCGAGATCGTCGAGGCGCGCACGGCGTCCCTCCAAGGAGGTCGTCGAGGAGCTGTTCGTCCGCGGCCTGGTCAAGGCGGTCTTCGCCACCGAGACGCTGGCGCTGGGCATCAACATGCCCGCCCGGTCGGTGGTGCTGGAGAAGCTGGTGAAGTGGAACGGCGAGCAGCACGCCGACATCACTCCCGGCGAGTACACGCAGCTCACCGGCCGTGCGGGCCGGCGCGGCATCGACGTCGAGGGGCACGCCGTGGTGCTCTGGCAGCGCGGCATGGACCCGACGCACCTCGCGGGCCTGGCGGGCACGCGGACGTACCCCCTGCGCTCCAGCTTCAAGCCGTCGTACAACATGGCGGTCAACCTGGTCGACCAGTTCGGCCGGCGCCGCTCGCGGGAACTGCTGGAGACCTCGTTCGCCCAGTTCCAGGCGGACCGGTCGGTCGTCGGCATCTCCCGGCAGGTCCAGCGCAACGAGGAGGGCCTGGAGGGCTACCGGGAGGGCATGACCTGCCACCTCGGGGACTTCGAGGAGTACGCGCGGCTGCGCCGCGAGCTGAAGGACCGGGAGAACGAGCTGGCCAAGCAGGGGGCGGCCCAGCGGCGCGCCGCGGCGGCCACGTCACTGGAGCGGCTCAAGCCCGGTGACGTCATCCACGTGCCGACCGGGAAGTTCGCCGGGCTGGCCCTGGTCCTGGACCCGGGCCTGCCCGCCGGCCGGTCCAACGGGCACCGCGGCTTCGACCAGCACGACGGACCCCGCCCGCTGGTCCTCACCGCGGAGCGGCAGGTCAAACGGCTCGCGTCGATCGACTTCCCGGTGCCGGTGGAGCCGCTGGAGCGGATGCGCATCCCGCGCTCGTTCAACCCGCGCTCCCCGCAGTCGCGCCGCGACCTGGCGTCCGCGCTGCGGACGAAGGCCGGGCACATCGTCCCGGAACGGCACCGCAAGCAGCGGTCGGGCGCCGTGGACGACCGGCAGATCGCGCGGCTCCGTTCCGAGCTGCGCGCGCATCCGTGCCACGGCTGCGACGAGCGGGAGGACCACGCCCGCTGGGCGGAGCGGTACCACCGGCTGCAGCGGGACACCCGGCAGCTGGAGCGGCGCATCGAGGGCCGCACCAACACGATCGCCCGCACCTTCGACCGGATCGTGGCGCTGCTGACCGAGCTGGACTACCTGCGCGACGACGAGGTCACCGAGCACGGCAAGAGGCTCGCCCGGCTCTACGGCGAGCTGGACCTGCTGGCCAGCGAGTGCCTGCGCGAGCGGGTCTGGGAGGGGCTGGACCCCGCCGAGCTCGCCGCGTGCGTGTCGGCCCTGGTGTACGAGGCGCGCCAGTCCGACGACGCGGTCGTGCCGAAGGTGCCGACGGGCAGGGCCAAGGCGGCGCTGGGCGAGATGGTCCGCATCTGGGGCCGCCTGGACGCGCTGGAGGAGGACTTCCGGGTCAACCAGGCGGAGGGCGTCGGACAGCGCGAGCCGGACTTCGGCTTCGCCTGGGTGGCGTACCAGTGGGTGTCCGGAAAGGGCCTGGACGAGGTGCTGCGCGAGGCGGAGATGCCGGCCGGCGACTTCGTCCGCTGGTGCAAGCAGGTCGTCGACGTGCTGGGCCAGATCGCGGCGGCCGCCCCGCAGGACGGCGGCACGGTCGCGAAGAGCGCCCGCAAGGCGGTCGACGGGCTGCTGCGCGGGGTGGTCGCGTACAGCTCGGTGGGCTGAAGTCCGCCGAGCCGCGGTGGGGGTCCGGCCGTCGGCGGCCGGGCCCTTCGCCGTTCACCGCCGGGCGGACGCGGGGGAGGGGAGCGGCGGCCGGGCGGCGACGGGTGCGGAACCGGTGGATTCGGCCCCGGCGGGGACGGTCCGGGCGGCGGCGGGCCGGCCGGGCGGAGCGCGAACGAGGGCATGGGGCACCCCTGAGAGGAGCGGGCAGGGCCACGCGCCCCTGACTGATAGTGGAACTATCTATGATGGGGCCGGGCAGGGGGCCGGAGCGGAGCGGGAACGAGGAGGCGAGCCGGTGTGCGCGTGGGCGAGTTGAGTCGCAGGACCGGGGTCTCGGTGCCGACGATCAAGTACTACGTACGGGAGGGCCTGCTGCCCGCGGGGGAGCTGAGCAGCCCCAACCAGGCCCGGTACGACGAGTCGCATGTCCGCAGGCTGCGGCTCGTGCGGGCCCTCATCGACGTGGGCGGGCTCTCGGTGGCGGCGGTCCGGGACGTGCTGGCGGCCGTCGAGGACCCCGGACGCCCGGTGCACGAGGTCCTCGGCGCGGCACACGGCCGCATCGCACCGCGCGGGGGCGGGCCGGACGACGCGGCGCGGGACGCCGCCCGCAGGCGGGCCGAGGAACTGGTCGCCCGTCGCGGGTGGCGCGTGGACGACGGCGACCCGGCGATCGGGTCCCTGGCCGACGCGCTGGCGGCGTTCGACCGGTTGGGGCACGCCCGGTTCGCGGAGGTGTCGCTGGAGGCGTACGCCGAGGCGGCGGAACGGGTCGCCGCCGCCGACGTGGCGTACGTGATGCGGGAGGTGGTGCGGGAGGACCTGGTGGAGAGCGTCGTGGTCGGCACGGTCCTGGGCGACGCGGTCCTCGGGGCGCTGCGGCGCCTCGCCCAGGTCGACGCCTCGGCCCGCGCGTACGGCGTGGGGGAACCGCCCACCGGGGACTGACCGGCGTGCGGGGTGTCCCCGCCGATCGGCAGGGGGCACCCCGCACCGGTGCCCGCGAGCCGCCCGTCAGGTGCCGTCGGCCGCGCCCGCCTCCCGCTGCCGGTGCAGCAGCGCCGAACCGGCCAGGAGGGCGGCCAGCATCGCGCACGTCACCGCGGCCGCTCCCGACCAGGTCCACGAACGGCCGAGGCTGCTCTGCAGCAGGGCGACCCCGCTGCTGCCCGTCATCCCGTGGAGCGCCACGACGCCGATGGACAGGGCGGCCGAGGACCCCCAGACGCGCACGGTGTCCCGGACGATCAGCCACTCGCCGAGCACCAGGCACAGCACGGCGACGACGAGCGCCATGGCGTGCGCGTACCCGCCGGACCACAGCGCCGCGAAGTCGGTGGGCAGGTGGAGGAGGCCGCAGGCGAACAGGGCGGCCGCGGCGGGCCAGCGCAGTGCGGACCGGGAGGCCGGCACGGTGCCCTCGCCCACCGACTCGGGGGTGAGGACCCTGACCGGGGTCTCCCTCGCGGGCGCCGGCGCGGAGATCCCGGTGGAGAGGGAGCGGGGCGGACGGACCCTGGGGTCCTCCGGCACCGGCTGGGCACTGCCGTCCACCGCACCCGCGTCCGGGGAACCGGGTGCCGCCGTGTCCGGGCGCGGCGGCACCGGACCGTCGGCGTCGCCGAGGATGCTCACCAACTCGACGACGTCCTCGATCGGCCTGCCGACCGCCGCGGCGCGGAGCGTGGTGTCGTTCTCGTCGAGGGTGTGGCCGGCCTCGTTCAGCATGGCGACCAGTCGCCGCACCTCCTCCAGGGGCCGGGCCACCGCGGCCGCCCGCAGTGCCTCGTCCGCGGGGCTGTCGACGGCCTTGGTGTGCTTGAGCTGGGTCACCAGCGCGGCGACCTCCTCCAGCGGGCGGTACGTGGCCGCCGTCCAGATCAGCGTCCGTATGCGCTCGTCGCCGTCCTCGGCCTCGTCGCCGTCCCCGCCGCCCGTGTCCGCGCCCGTGCCCGCATGCCGGGCCGTGCCCGTGCCCGCGTCCAGGGTCGGGTCCGGGTCCGTGCCCGCCGTCTCGGCGAGTGCGGCCTCGGCGAGTACGGCCTCGGCCACCGCGTTCGGGGCGCCGGGGGCGGTGGNNGGCNNNCNGTNCNCNCCNNGNCNNTNTNNGACTGANNGGNNNAANGGGTCCCCGGGGTCGGAAGGCCGGAAGGGGGCAGCGGAGCCGCCCGGGACCGAGGGCTCCATGTCGTCCGGCGCGGTGCCGGCCGGAGGTGTACCGGCGGAACGGGGGGCGGCCTCGGCTCCGGCCGGCGCGGTCCTCCCGTACCCGGCCTCGGCACGCGGGAGGTCCGGGGGCGCGGCCCCGTCGGCCGCGGCCCGGCCGCTGCCGGATCGCAGGGGGCCGACCGCACCCGGCAGCGGGGTGTACGTGCCGTCCACCCGGCCGGTGGGGCCCGCCGCACCGGCCGGGTGGACGCCGTCCGGGTGCGCGGTCCGGGAAGCGGGCGCCTCCCCCGGGAACGCACCGTCCGGGTGCGCTGCCCGGACCGGTACGAGCTCTGCCCCCGGGGGCCTGGCGTACGTCCCGCCGGGGAGCGGCGCCTCGTCGCGGGCGGTGGTCGCGGGGACGGCGGTCGGAACGCCGTGGGCCCCGGGCCGGGGGCCCCGGCTGTCGGGCGGCTGCTTTCGGACAGGAGCCGCCCCGGCGGGGGTGGCGGGGTCGTCGGTTGTCATGGCGTGGCTCCGTTCGCCGGACTCCGGTGAGGCACACCCCGTGTCGGTCGTCGTGCGCCGACCGGGCGCGCGGTTCGCTTCATGTAACAGGCGAACCGGACGACTGCGCCATCCGGGAAGGGCGGACGGGGGAACCTCCCCCACCGGCCGGACCCGCGGCCGAAGCCGCACGCCGCCCCGGTCGGCCGCACGCCGCCCCGATCGGCCGCACCCCGCTCGGCCGACCCGCAACCGGGCGGATCCGCGCTGTGCCCCGGCCGGAGCACGGATCCGCCCGGCGCCCCTGAGGTCCCCCGAAGTCCTCCGCCGAGGGGCCGGCGTCCCCGGCGGACAGCGGCCGCGGGCCGTGCCGGAACGTCGTCGGGGGCGGGCGGCCGCTTCGCGGCACGCCCCCGTGCACGTGAGGGGCGCCTGACGCCCCGAGACCCTCGCACCCGGCTCCACGCACGTCTCCGTGCCCGTGGGGCAGGCGGGGCGACAAGGGTGGCTCCGCCTCCAGCCGCGCCTTCCCCCGTCCGCGGGGCATCCGCCGGCTCCGCCGCGCTTTCCCGTGTACGCGACGGGGGCGTCCCCCACCGGAGCGCCACCGTGCCCGTCGCCCGCTTCACGCCCGCCGGGCCCCTGCCCGGCGCCGCCCGGGCGCGCCGGCGGACGGCGAAGCGCCGCGGCGCACGCCCGCGAGGCGCCCACCGTGCTTCGCGGCGGGAGGGACGGCGAGGCCCGGGCCCGGTGCGGTCCCGGCCGCGGCGCCCGGGGGGTCCTGCCCGCCGGGCCGCGGGCCGGAGCGCTAGGAGGACTGCTCCTCGCGCTCCACCTGGGCGTTCCACTCGCGCTTGACCGCGCGCCACGCCTCGTCCGACTTGCCCAGGCGCCAGTAGCCCGAGATCGACAGGCGCTCCAGGGGGATTCCGCGGTCCCCGCGCAGGTGCCGGCGCAACTCCCGCACCGCTCCCGCCTCGCCGTGGACGAAGGCGTGGACGGTGCCCTCGGGGAAGTCCAGCTCCCGTACGGCCTCGACCAGCGCCTCGCCGACCGGGCGGCCGCGGCGCGGCAGCCAGCGCACCCGCGCGCCGGCCGGCGCGGCGATCTTCAGCTCGTCGTCCGGCCCGTCCACCTCGATCAACGCGTGCGCCACGGCGTCGTCCGGCAGCGCCTCCAGCGCGGCCGCGATCGCCGGCAGGGCGCTCTCGTCGCCCGCCAGCAGATGCCAGTCGGCCTCCGGGTCCGGCGCGTACCCCCCGCCCGGGCCGAGGAACCGGACCGTCTCGCCGGCCCGCGCCCGCGCCGCCCAGGGGCCGGCCAGCCCCTCGTCGCCGTGCACCACGAAGTCGATCGTCAGCTCCCGCTCGACCGGGTCCCAGGCGCGCACCGTGTAGGTGCGCTGCGCCGGCCACCGGTCGCGCGGCAGCTCCTGCCGGATCCGCTCCAGGTCGAACGGCTCCGGGTACGTCACGCCCTCCGGCGGGAACAGGATCTTGACGTAGTGGTCGGTGAGGCCGCCGGTGGCGAAGGAGTCCAGCCCCCGGCCGCCGAGCACGACCCGCACCAGGTGCGGAGCGATTCGCTCCGTGCGCACCACCTGGGCCTCGTGGACCTTCGGTGTCCTGCGGGACGGCTCGTCCGCCACGGTGTACTCCCCGGAGAGTAGTTGCTTAGGTATGCCTAAGCTAACACTTCATCGGGAGAGGGCGGCGAGCAGGCGCTGCAACGACCCGCCGAGACCCCATCTTTCCGCCAAAGTGCCCAGTGCCTCCGGGTCCTTCGGCGCGGTCGGCAGCGCCGGGTCGAACGGGGGCAGCGGGACGTCGTCCGCGACCCGCACCACCTTCGGCGCGACCGCCAGGTAGTCCCGCGCCGCGTCCAGCCGCCGCCGCTGCGCCGGCGTCAGCCCCGCCGCCGGGTCGTCCAGCGCGGCCGTGATCCCGGCCAGGTCCCCGAACGACTCCAGCAGCTTCGCGGCGGTCTTCTCGCCGACGCCCGGCACCCCCGGCAGCCCGTCGCTCGGATCGCCCCGCAGCACGGCCAGGTCCGCGTAGCCCGGCCCGTCCACGCCGTACTTCCCGCGCAGCCACTCCCCGTCCACCACCTGCAGCGTCCCCACGCCCTTGACCGGGTACAGCACCCGGACCCCGCGCGCGTCGTCCACCAGCTGGAACAGGTCCCGGTCGCCCGTGACGATGTCCACCGGCCCCGCCGCCCGGCCCGCGAGGGTGCCGATCACGTCGTCCGCCTCGTACCCGGCGACCCCCACCCGCGCCACGCCCACCGCGTCCAGCACCGCCTCGATCACCGGGACCTGCGGCGACAGCGCGTCCGGCACCTCCTCCGCGTCCGGCGCGCCGGGGCCCGTCCCCGCGGCGACCCGGTGGGCCTTGTACGAGGGGATCAGCTCCACCCGCCAGGCCGGCCGCCAGTCCGCGTCCATGCAGGCCACCAGGGTGTCCGGGCGGTGGTCGGCCACCAGCCGGGCGATGAAGTCCAGCAGCCCGCGCACCGCGTTCACCGGCGTGCCGTCCGGGGCGCGCACCGATTCGGGGACCCCGAAGTAGGCCCGGAAGTACAGGGACGCGGTGTCGAGCAGGAGGCACCTGCCGGTTCGGGTCGACATGCCGTCAGGATCGCACGCCGCTCCGCCGCGCCCCGCACGGCCGGGGAGGAGCCGCGCGGCCCGGGGACGGTGCCGCGGCGCCACCGGCGGGCGGCCGGCGCAAGGCTTCGGCCGTTCGCGCTACTCGGGGGTACTCGCGCTGCGTAAGGTTGTCGGGAGAGGAGGGAAGGGAGGGAAGACATGGACGACAAGGAGACACCGCGGGTCGGTGCGGCCGTGCGCAGGAGGCGCAGGGCGCTGTCGCTGACCCTCGCCGCCGTCGCCGAGCGCAGCGGCCTGTCCGTGCCCTTTCTCAGCCAGATCGAGAACGAGCGCGCCCGCCCCAGCGCGCGGTCCCTGGAGTGCATCGCCGACGCGCTGAAGACCACCGCGGTCGAGCTGCTCGACGCGGGCGACGCCGCCCGCACGGTCGACGTCGTGCGGGCCGCGGCGTGCGCCGACGACCCGGGCGCCCCGGCCGGCGTCCGCGCGCTGGTGCGCGGCGAGCACCAGATGCAGGCCGAGGAGTTCACCGGCGAGCACGACGCGGGGCGCGAGCTGGTCCTCCGCAACGACGCCCTGCTGTACGTCGCCGACGGCACCGTGGAGGCGGAGGCCGAGGGCCGCGCGTACCGGCTGGAGCGCGGCGACACGCTCTACCTGTCCGGCGGGGTCCGCCACCGCTGGCGCGCCTCCGGACCGGGCGCGCGCGTCCTGGTCGTGTCGGTGGCGCCCCACATGGAGGCGGCGGAGCGGTGATCCGCGTCGTGTCCCTGGTCCCGTCCCTCACCGAGGCCGTCGCCGCGACCGTGCCCGGTGCCCTCGCGGGCCGCACCGACTGGTGCGTCCACCCGGCGGGCCTCGACGTCCCCCGGATCGGCGGCACGAAGAACCCGGACGTGGCGGCGATCACCGCCCTCCGCCCGGACCTCGTCGTCGCCAACGAGGAGGAGAACCGCCCCGCCGACCTCGACGCCCTGCGCTCCGCCGGCCTCGACGTCCTGGTCACCGAGATCCGCGGCCTGGAGCAGGCGCTGCGCGAACTGGACCGGGTCCTGCGCGCCTGCGGCGCCGCCTCCCGGCCCCGCTGGCTCGACGAGGCCGAGGCCGCCTGGGCCGCGCCCGCCCCGGACGGGCCGCCCCGCACGGCGGTCGTGCCGATCTGGCGGCGGCCCTGGATGGTGCTCGGGCGCGACACGTTCGCCGGCGACCTCCTCGCCCGGCTCGGCGTCGCCAACGCGTACGCGGACCACCCCGAGCGCTATCCGCGCGTCCCGCTCGACGAACTGCGCACCCGCGGCGCCGACCTGGTCGTCCTGCCCGACGAGCCGTACCGGTTCACCGCCGGCGACGGACCCGAGGCGTTCCCCGGCCTGCCCGCCGCGCTCGTCGACGGGCGGCACCTCACCTGGTACGGCCCGTCCCTCGCCCGGGCGCCGCGGGTACTGGGCCGGGCCCTGCGAGCAGCGTCCCGCTGACCAGGCCCCGCACCGTCCCCGAAGCCGCCGCCAGCCACCCGGCGACCAGCAGCGCGTACAGCGCCGCCGCGGCCCCGCCGAGCACCGCCAGGCCCGTGTGCCGGGCCAGCGCCCCCAGCCCCGTCACACACGTCCCGACGGGGAAGGTGAACGCCCACCACGTCATCGCGAAGCGCATCCCGCGGCGCCGGGCCCGCACCACCAGCGCCCCGGCCAGCGCCAGCCACAGCAGCGCGAACCCCGCCACCGGCAGCCCGTACGCCACGGCGAGCACCCGCGCGTACGGCACGCCCGGCGCCGCGTCCGCGAGGGCTCCCGCGGCGGTCACCGACTGGCCCAGCGGCCCCAGGACCAGCAGCAGCGCCGGCGCCGCCGCGTCCGGGGGAGGGCCGTCCGTCACCAGCCGGCCGAAGACCGGCGGCAGGACCAGCAGCGTCGCCAGCAGGCTCAGCCCGAACATGCCGAGGCAGCCCGCGAGCAGCGTCCCCCGCGCCTGCCCCGCGGGCAGGTACGCGGCCAGCGGCGGCCCGGTGGCCGCCGACACCATCGGCGCGACCACCGGCAGCAGCCACAGCGGGGAGGGCCCCTCGACGCGGTGCCGCACCACCATCAGGTACGGCACCCCCACCGCCACCACCAGGCCGGCCGCCGTCCCCGAGACCCACAGGGCGGCCGCCACCGCCACCGCCGGGCCCTCGCCGATCCAGTCCCGCCCCAGGAGCAGCGTCCCGCCGCCAACCGAGGTCAGCGCCATCGACAGGCAGCCGTGGAACGGGGCGACCGCCGGGTCCAGCAGGTGCGCCCGCGCCCGGTCGCGGTGGTACGCCCAGTGCGCGGCCCGGGCGGCCAGCAGTACGGCCAGCGCGAGCAGGGCCAGGGCCCACAGCGCCGTACCGGCCGTGCGCAGGCCCGGTACGGGCGCGGGCAGGGAGGCGCCCGCGGTGCCGACGATCCCGGTGCCCATGACGGCGGCGTGGAACTGCGGGCCGAGGTGCCGCACACCGGGGGCGCGGCGGGGNCGCACACCGGGCGCGGGGCGGGGGCGGGGCGGAGCGGCGACGGTCATGGCACCACCCTGACCGGCCGGAAAGCCCCCGACCAGGGGTCTTGTCCCTATGGGCCCATAAGCTGAGCTGATGAGCCTCTCCCACCGCGTGCCGGATCTCGGAGCCCTGGAGCTGCTGCTCGCCGTCGCACGGCACGGCAGCCTCGGCCGGGCGGCCCGCGAGGTCGGCATCACGCAGCCGGCCGCCAGCGCCCGCATCCGCTCCATGGAGCGGCTCCTGGGGGTCGCCCTCGTCGACCGCTCGCCCCGGGGCTCACGGCTCACCGAGGCGGGCGCCCTGGTCACCGACTGGGCGCGGCGCGTCGTCGAGGCGGCGGAGGCGTTCGACGCCGGAGCCCAGGCACTGCGCGACCGCCGGGACTCCCGGCTGCGCGTCGCCGCGTCGATGACCATCGCCGAGTACCTGCTGCCCGGCTGGCTGATCGCGCTGCGCGCCGAGCGGCCCGGTACGGCCGTGTCGCTGCGGGCGGGCAACTCCGCCTCGGTCGCCGCCCTGCTGCTCGCGGGCGACGCGGACCTCGGGTACGTGGAGGGCCTCGCCGTCCCGGGCGGGCTGGACGGCGTGGTCGTCGCCCGGGACCGGCTGGTGGTCGTCGCGGCGCCGTCGCACCGCTGGGCCCGCCGCCGGGCCCCGCTCGACCCCGCCGAACTGGCCGCGACGCCGCTGGTGCTGCGCGAGCACGGCTCCGGGACCCGGCAGGTCCTGGACTCGGCGCTGGCCGCGCACGGGGGGCTCGCGGCGCCGCTGATGGAGCTGGCGTCGACGACGGCGGTGAAGGCGGCCGCCGTGAGCGGTGCCGGACCGGCCGTCCTCAGCGAACTGGCGGTCACCGAGGAGCTGGCGTCCCGCCGCCTGGCGGAGGTCCCGGTCGAGGGCGCCGACCTGCGCCGCGCCCTGCGCGCCGTGTGGCCGGCCGGCCCCCGCCCCACCGGCCCGGCGCGGGACCTGCTGTCCCTGTCGCGGGCCCGCTGAACGGCACGCCGCCGCCCGCCCGTCCGACGGCACGTCACCGCCGGCCGGACCCCGCGTACGGGCCCTGCCCCGCCCGGCCGCGAGCCACCCGCCGCCGTCCGGTCCGCCTCCGGCGTCCGTCCGCGGCGGCCCGCCGCCGCGCCGCGGACGGACGCCACCCGGGCGGCGGCCTCCCGCCCCGGCGGAGCGGGCGGCTCCGAGCGCTACAGGAACGTCCGGCCCTCGCCGCGGTAGGTGGGCACGGTCGCCGCCACCCGTTCGCCCTCGACCAGGTGCAGCCGGTCGAACCGCTCGCACAGCTCGCCCGCCTTCGCGTGCCGGAACCACACCCGGTCGCCGACCAGCAGGCCGTCGGCGGCCGGGCCCAGCAGCGGCGTCTGCACCTCGCCCGGCCCCTCCATCGGGTCGTACCGCAGCCCCTCCGGCAGGTACGGCACCGGCAGCCGGTCCCGGCCCGGCGCCCCCGACGCGGGGTACCCGCCGCCCAGCACCGTCACGACGCCCGCGCCCGGCCGGCGCACCACCGGCTGCGCGAACAGGGCGGCGGGCCGGCCGCTGAACGACGTGTAGTGGTCGAACAGCCCCGGCACGTACAGCCCCGAACCCGCTGCGACCTCCGTCACCGCCTCCTCGGCCGCCGTGTACTGCACGCTCCCGGTCCCGCCGCCGTTGACGAACTCCAGGTCCGGCGCCACGGCCCGGACGGCGGCCACCGCGGCCGCCCGCCGCCCCGCCAGCTCCCGCCGCGCCACCGACTGCATCAGCCGGACCGCCCGCGACCGCAGCGGCCGGTCCGCCACCGCGTCGCCGACCCCCGCGACGTGCCCCTCGTACGCCATCAGTCCCACCAGCCGGAATCCGCGCCGCCGCACCACCGCGCCCGCCAGCTCCGCCAGTTCGGCGGGCTCCCGCAGCGGCGACCGCAGCGCGCCGACGCGTACGCGCCCGCCGAGCAGCCGCAGCGACGTGTCCAGCTCCAGGCAGATCCGCACCTCCTCCCGGCCGTCCCCGCGCGCCGCGTCGACGAGGTCCAGTTGCGCCGGGTCGTCCACCGTCACCGTGACGGCGCGTGCGAGCCGGGCGTCGGCGGTCAGCTCCGCGAAGCCGGCGCGGTCCGCCGACGGGTACGCCAGCAGCACGTCGTCGAAACCGGCCCGGGCCAGCCACAGCGACTCGCCCAGGGTGAACGACATCACCCCCGTGAAACCGGGCCGGGCCAGCACCCGCTCCAGCAGCGCGCGGCAGCGCAGCGACTTGCTCGCGACCCGGATCGGCTTGCCCCCGGCGCGGCGTGCGAGGTCGTCGGCGTTGGCCTCGAAGGCGTCCAGGTCGACGACGGCGAACGGGGCGTCGAGGTGCGCGGTGGCCCGGTCGTAGCGGGCGCGATCGGCGGCGCGGGGAGGCATGGCCAGAGCGTGCCAGACCCCGTTACCGAGGGGTAGGGGGCGGTGCACGGGACGTTCCGGTCAGATCCGCCCCGACCGCGCGGCTGTGTTCCCGTGGGGCCGCGAACAGCCTTTAGAGTGACGCCTACACGCCGTGAACGGGCCTGTTCCGACGGCGTCGCCGGTACGAGCGCGAGGGGGGCGGATGAGCACCGAGGCACGGCGCCCGGCCTCCCGGCCCGACTCCCCCGAGGAGACCACGGCCCGCCCGCGCCCCGTACCGGCCCGGCCGGCCCCGAGCGGCGACGAACCCCCCGCGGACCTCCGCCGGCCGGCNCNNCNCGGCGCGGNTCCGCCCTCCCGGCGGTCCTCCCGGCCGGCGCNNNNGGGCGCCGGCCGGGAGGACCGCCGGGAGGCGGCGGCCGGNGGCNCNCCGTGCCGGGGGGCCNCCGGCCGGCCCCCGGCTCCCGCGGGAGCCGGCGGCACGGCGCCGATACCCGCCNGCCCCCGGCCCCCGGCCGGGGGGGNGCNNNCCCGGCCGCCGGCCGCCC
>NZ_CP095474.1:4473117-4473317 GCF_023614315.1 Streptomyces sudanensis
CCGGGCACCCGCCCGGCCTCCGCGAACGGGCCGCGCGAGGCGGCCTCCGCACCCGCGCACCGGCCGTCCGCTCCCGCACCGGCCCCCCGGCCCTCCGCNGTGNNNGGNNGNCGNNCCCGGCCGCACCGGACACGGCCGGGAACGGCGACCGGGCGCCCGCCCCCCACCGCAGGCCCGCACCCGGGCCGGCGGCTCAGGCA
>NZ_CP095474.1:4473424-4511521 GCF_023614315.1 Streptomyces sudanensis
CTATGATTTATACCGGTAGGGGGCCGTCGGCGGCGTCGGTTGGGTTTAAGGACNNGGGNACGCCGTNCGGTACGNNGCCGGGGCCCCGGCACCGTACCCGCCGGCGTACCGGACGGCCCCGCCCGAGACGCCCCGCGAGACGACCGTGCGCCTGCGGCCCGTCCCCGCGCCGCGCCGCCCCGCGCGGACCGCGGCGGCCCTCGCCTGCCTCGTCCTCGGGACCGGGCTCGTCGCGGGGTCGGCCGCCGGGACCTGGATGCTCCGGGACCCCGGCGGCACACCCGAGCGCACGGCCTACACCGAGGCCGCCACGCTCTGGCACAGCACCCCCGTCGACTCCCTCTTCCCCCGCACCCTCGCGGGCGCGGACGCCGGCCCGGGCGGGGCGGACCGCTCCTGGACGCGCGTCGCCGTCGCGCCCGACGCGCCCTGCGTCACCGTGCTCCGGCCGCGGCTCGCCGCCGCCCTCGCCGGCTGCCTGCGCGTGCTCCGCGCCACCTACACCGACGCGACCTCCAGCAGCGTTACCACCGTCGGCATGGTCTTCCTGCGGGGCGACGCCGCCGGCACGGCCGCCCTCCGCGCCCGCTTCACCACCGGCGGCCTCGGCGAGGACCCCGGCCTGATACCCCCGGCGTTCGCCGCGCCCGGCACCGTCGCCGCCCGGTTCGGCGAGGCCCAGCGCGCCAGCTGGCACGTGAACGTCCTCGCCGGGGCCCCCGTCGTCGTGTACGGGGTCTCCGGTTTCGCGGACGGCCGTTCCGTACCCCGCCCCGAGCCCGCCCGGCAGGCGATGGCCGAGGGCCGGACCACCGCCCCCGCGCAGGCCGGGCTCGGCCACGAGGCGCGCGGCGTCGCAGGCGAGGTGGAGAAGGCCCTGCGCACGGCGGTCACCAGAGCGGTCGAGGGGCCCGCGGGGGAGGGGGAGCGATGAAGCACACCGCCGCGCCGGGCGCCGCCGCCGCGCCGGGCCTCGGGAACACCGCCCGCCTGCTCCTCGCCGCCCTCACGGCCACCGCCCTGGCGCTCCTGCCCGCCGCCCCCGCCCGCGCGGACGGCATCCGCGCCCGCCAGTGGGGCAACGAGGCGATCAACGCCGAGCGGGCCTGGGCCACCACCAGGGGCGAGGGCGTCACCGTCGCCGTCCTCGACACCGGAGTGGACGAGACCCACCCCGACCTGGTCGGCAACGTCCTCCCCGGCAAGGACCTCGTCGGGTTCGGGGCCAAGCGCGGAGACCGCGCCTGGGCCCGCCACGGCACCGCCATGGCCGGCATCATCGCGGGGCACGGACACGGCCCCGGCAACGGCGACGGCGTCGTCGGCGTGGCCCCCGAGGCGAAGATCCTCCCCGTCCGCGTCATCCTCGAGGGCGCCGACCAGGCCCGCGTCCGCGCCCGCCAGACCCGCGGCGGCGCCCTCGCCCAGGGCATCCGCTGGGCCGCCGACCAGGGCGCCGACGTGATCAACCTCTCCCTCGGCGACGACAGCGAGTCCGCCCACCCCGAGGCCGCCGAGGACGCCGCCGTCCAGTACGCCCTCGCCAAGGGCGCCGTCGTCGTCGCCTCCGCCGGCAACGGCGGCGAGAAGGGCGACCGGGTCTCGTACCCCGCCGCCTACCCGGGCGTGATCGCCGTGACCGCCGTCGACCGCTACGGCACCCGCGCCTCGTTCTCCACCAGCCGCTGGTACGCCGCGGTCAGCGCGCCCGGCGTCGACGTCGTCATCGCCGACCCGGACCGCCGGTACTACGAGGGCTGGGGCACCAGCGCCGCCGCGGCGTTCGTCTCCGGCGCCGTCGCCCTCGTCCGCGCCGCGCACCCCGGCCTCACGCCCTCCCAGATCAGGAAGCTGCTCGCCGACACCGCGAGCGACGGCCCCGAGGGCGGCCGCGACGACCACAAGGGGCACGGGACGGTCGACCCGGCCGCCGCGATCGAGGCCGGCGCCGCTCTGCGCCCCGCCGACCTCAAGACCGCCGCCGCCGGCTACGGCCGCGAGTACTTCGGGCCCGGCCCGCGCCGCGGCCCCGGCCCCGAGGAGCCCGCCGGCCCCGTCGCCCCGATCGCGGGCGGCGTCGGCGCGCTGCTGGTGGCGACCGCCGCCGTGCTGTGGCGCGGAGGGCGCCGTACGGGGTGAGCACGCCGCCCCGATAGGCTCGGTGCGTGGCGCTCAAGAACATTCCCGACCCCGGTTTCTCCGACGACGACGGCTCCGCCGACCCCCGGCTCGCCGAGGCCCTCGCGGCGTGGGCCGAGGACCGCGGCGCCGAGCCGCGCGTGCTGGAGGCGCTGAAGGGGGCCCGGCTCCTCGTCCCCGTCGTCACCGTCCTCGGCGAGGTCGAGCAGGACGAGAACGGGCTGCGCCGCGAGAAGACCAGCGACATGGCGGTGCCCACGCTCACCGCGGGCGACCGCCGCGCGCTGCCCGCGTTCACCTCCACCGAGGCGCTGGCCCGCTGGGACCCGGCGGCCCGCCCCGTCGCCGTGCCGCTGCACCAGGCGCTCCAGGCCGCCGCGCACGAGAAGGCCGACACGCTGGTCCTGGACATGGCGGGCCCGGTGCCGTACGAGCTGACCGGCCGGGCGCTGCTCGCCCTCGCCGAGGGCCGCACCAGCACCGACCCCCTCGCGGACCCCGCCGTCACCGGGGCCGTGCGGGCGATCGTCGCCGCCGAGCCGGCGGTGCTGCGCGCCCACCTGGGCCGCGGCGACGGCACGGACGGCACGCTGGCCCTGGTCCTCGCGCCGGACGCGGTCCCGGCGGAGGCGGCGCGCCGCGTGGCCGCGGCCATGGCGGCGGACGAGACGCTCAGGGCCCGCCTGGTGCGGGGCCTCGACCTGGCGCTGCTGCCGGCCGGGGCCACCCCGCCGGGCGGGCCCTTGTACGTACGGGAGTAGGAGGAGGGACCGGGTCAGCCGAAGACCGGGCCGGTGTACTTCTCGCCCGGCCCCCGGCCCGGCTCGTCCGGCACCAGCGACGCCTCGCGGAACGCCAGCTGCAGGGACTTCAGCCCGTCCCGCAGCGGCGCCGCGTGGAAGGAGCTGATCTCCGTCGCGCTCGCGTCCAGCAGGCCCGCCAGGGCGTGCACCAGCTTGCGGGCCTCGTCGAGGTCCTTGTGCGCGTCGCCCTCCTCGGTCAGCCCGAGCTTCACGGCGGCGGCGCTCATCAGGTTCACAGCCACCGTGACGATCACCTCCACCGCGGGGACCTCCGCGATGTCGCGGGTCATGGCGGCGAAGTCGGGTCCGGGCTCGCTGGGCGTGGCGTCACTCATGCCCCACACGATAGGCGGTCGCGCCNNCCNGCCNGCCNNGCCCGCCCGGTTGGGCCCACCGCCGGGCAGCTGGTAGCCTGGTGTGACGACCGGCCGGAACCCATGAGCTCCGGCCCACAAGTGGAGGCTCCGTCTCCCACCCGACCGCCCTCCGGGACGGCGGGTCACCGGTCAGGTGGCGCCCATCGTTCCGTACGGACGATGGACCCGCCCGAGTACAGCGCCCCGCGGTCCGCCGTGGCGGTGTTCCGGTATCACCAGGAGCCCCGCCTGTGTCCCGTCCGGGGCGTTTCCCATGCGCCGGCGCGGTTGGTCTCACCACACAGACGTTATGCGTCCGTCCGCCAGGCGGTCGCATGGTGCTACCGAGGAGGATCCATCAGCGCCGAGCCCCGCATCAACGACCGGATTCGCGTTCCCGAGGTGCGACTTGTCGGTCCCAGCGGCGAGCAGGTCGGAATCGTTCCGCTCGCCAAGGCCCTGGAGCTTGCCCAGGAGTACGACCTCGACCTGGTCGAGGTCGCGGCGAACGCCCGTCCGCCCGTGTGCAAGCTCATGGACTACGGGAAGTTCAAGTACGAGTCGGCCATGAAGGCCCGTGAGGCGCGCAAGAACCAGGCGCACACGGTCATCAAGGAGATGAAGCTCCGGCCGAAGATCGACCCGCACGACTACGACACCAAGAAGGGTCACGTCGTCCGGTTCCTCAAGCAGGGTGACAAGGTCAAGATCACGATCATGTTCCGCGGACGCGAGCAGTCCCGGCCGGAGCTCGGCTACCGGCTCCTGCAGCGGCTCGCGGAGGACGTCCAGGACCTCGGTTTCGTCGAGTCGAACCCGAAGCAGGACGGCCGCAACATGATCATGGTTCTCGGTCCGCACAAGAAGAAGACCGAGGCCATGGCCGAGGCCCGTGAGGCGCAGGCCGCCCGCAAGGCGGAGCGCCAGGGGCAGCCCGCCCAGGCGGAACCGTCCGTCGAGGCGGAGTCGCCCGCCCAGGCGGACTCGTCCGCCCAGTAGTCCGCAAGGCCGTGTCCGGGGCATCCCGCCCGGGACGCGGGACAGATCCACCTGACGCTCCCGCGCGCCGGTCCCCGGACCGGCTGGGAGCGCCACTGACGAGGAGATAACGGCGCTATGCCGAAGAACAAGACGCACAGCGGTGCCAAGAAGCGCTTCAAGATCACCGGCTCCGGCAAGGTGCTCCGCGAGCGCGCCGGCAAGCGCCACCTGCTCGAGCACAAGTCGTCCAAGCTGACGCGCCGCCTCACCGGCAACGCCGAGATGGCCCCGGGTGACAGCGCCAAGATCAAGAAGATGCTGGGCATCTGACCCCGATCACCTGATCCGAAGCCCCCGGAAGCCGGGACCCATTCGTTTCCGGGCCGTGTGACCATCCCCGCGGCCCCGCTACAAGGAGTCAACAAGTGGCACGCGTCAAGCGCGCAGTCAACGCTCACAAGAAGCGCCGTGCGATCCTCGAGCAGGCCAGCGGTTACCGCGGCCAGCGCTCCCGCCTGTACCGCAAGGCGAAGGAGCAGGTCACCCACTCGCTGGTCTACAACTACAACGACCGCAAGAAGCGCAAGGGCGACTTCCGCCAGCTGTGGATCCAGCGCATCAACGCCGCCGCCCGCGCCAACGGCATCACGTACAACCGCTTCATCCAGGGTCTGAAGGCCGCCAACATCGAGGTCGACCGCAAGATCCTGGCCGAGCTCGCGGTCAACGACGCCACCGCGTTCGCCGCCCTCGTCGAGGTCGCCCAGAAGGCCCTCCCGAGCGACGTGAACGCCCCGAAGGCCGCCGCCTGAGCCCCAGGCCGCCGTTCCTTCCGACCGGACCCGCAGGCCCCGCGCCTGCGGGTCCGGCGCGTTCGCCGTCCCGCCACGACCCCGACCCCGCAGTCAGAAAGAGCCGCCGAGCACCATGGGCACCCCCGAGCTGATCTCGCCGCGTTCCCCGCGCGTCGCCGCCGCGCGGCGCCTCGCCAAGCGGAACTTCCGGAGCAAGGAGCGCCGGTTCATCGCCGAGGGGCCGCAGGCCGTCCGCGAGGCCGCCGGACACCGGGGGCCGGACGGCCAGGCGACGCTCCGCGAACTCTTCACCACCGCCGAGGCCGCCACCCGGTACGCCGACATCGTCGACGCCGCCCGCTCCGCCGGGGCCCGCGTCCACCACGCCTCCGACGCCGTCCTCGCCGAGATCTCCCAGACCGTCACCCCGCAGGGCCTCGTCGGCGTGTGCGGCTTCCTGGACTCCCCGTTCGAGGAGGTCCTCGCGGCCCGCCCCCGGCTGGTCGCCGTCCTGGCGCACGTGCGCGACCCGGGCAACGCCGGCACCGTCCTGCGCTGCGCCGACGCGGCCGGCGCCGACGCCGTCGTCCTCACCGACGCCTCCGTCGACCTGTACAACCCCAAGTCCGTCCGCGCCTCCGCCGGCTCCCTCTTCCACCTGCCGGTCGCCGTCGGCGTCCCCGTCGGGCAGGCCGTCGCCGGCCTGAAGGCCGCGGGCGCCCGCGTCCTCGCCGCCGACGGCGCCGGCACCGAGGACCTCGACGCCGAACTCGACGCGGGCACCATGGGCGGCCCCACCGCGTGGATCTTCGGCAACGAGGCGTGGGGCCTCCCCGAGGAGACCCGGTCCCTCGCCGACGCCGTCGTCCGCGTCCCCATCCACGGCAGGGCCGAGAGCCTGAACCTGGCGACCGCCGCCGCCGTCTGCCTCTACGCCTCCGCCCGGGCACAGCGCGCGGCCGGAGGGTGCCGTTCCGTCACCGCGAGCCAGTAGGGTGGAGGGTTCGAGGACCCGTCGGGCGACACTGAGGGTGGGGACACGGGGATGACGCTCGGTACCGGCAGCCACGCGGAGGACCACGCCGCCTTAGCGCGCCGGGCGGCCCACCGGGGCGCCGCGGGGCAGGGCCCCGGCACGTACGACGCGGACGAGCTGCCGGACGGGCTCGTCGTCGCCGGCGCCGACGGCCGGATCGTCTGCTTCAACGCGCCGGCCGCGCGCATCACCGCCGTGCCCCGGGAGCGGGCGCTCGGCCGCCGCCTGGAGGAGGCCCTCCCGCTGGAGGACCTCAAGGGGCGCCGCTGGTGGCCGCTGACCGACCCGTACGGCGGCCTCGCCACCCGCACCGGCCAGCCCGAGCGGTACCTGCTGCTGCCCGGCGGCCGGGAGGTCCTCGTCTCCGCCCGGTACGTCAGGGACGAACCGCTCGGCCCGGTCCGCCGCGTCGTGGTCACGCTCCGGGGCGCCGAGGCCCGCCGCCGCAACGAGCGCAGCCACGCCGAGCTGATCGCCACCGTCGCCCACGAGCTGCGCTCCCCGCTGACCTCCGTCCGGGGCTTCACCCGGACCCTCCTCGCCAAGTGGGAGCGGTTCACCGACGAGCAGAAGCGGCTCATCCTGGAGACCGTCGACGCCGACGCCAAGCGCGTCACCCGGCTCATCACGGAGCTGCTCGACATCTCCCGCATAGACTCCGGCCGGCTGGAGGTGCGCCGCCAGCCCGTCGACATCGCCGCCGCGGTAGGCCGCCACGTCCAGAACCTCACCGCCCGCGGGCAGTCGCCCGACCGCTTCTTCGTCCGCGTCCGCCGCCCCCTGCCCGAACTGTGGGCCGACCCCGACAAGGTCGACCAGATCCTGGGGAACCTCCTGGAAAACGCCGTGCGGCACGGCGAGGGAACCGTCACCATCGAGGTGGCCCCCACCGGCCCGCAGGACGACGAGACAGGGACGGCGATCACCGTGAGCGACGAAGGCCCCGGCATCCCCGAGGAGTCGATGGGCCGCGTCTTCACCCGCTTCTGGCGGGGGAGCACCCGCGGCGGCACCGGCCTCGGCCTCTACATCGTCAAGGGGCTCGTCGAGGCCCACGGCGGCGCCATCACCGTCGGCCGCGCCCCCGCGGGCGGCGCGGAGTTCCGATTCACCCTGCCCGTGGGAGCCCCGGCGTACCTGACCCGGGGGATCTGACCCCGCCGGTCCGGACCGGCGGCGCCCACGGGCTCAGCCGCGACAGCCACACCCCGTTAGACTCGGCCTTTGGCACCTTTGCGTCCTCGGTCGTCGAGCGGGGGCTCCAGCCAGCCCATTCGGAAGCACGGGAAGAGATGTCGGCACCCAACAAGTCGTACGACCCAGTCGAGGTCGAGGCACTGAAACCAGAAGAGATCGAGCGCATGCGGGACGAGGCGCTCGCCGCCTTCGCCGCCGCCGGCGACCTCGACGAACTCGCCCACGCGAAGGTCGCCCACACGGGCGGCACCTCGCCCCTCGCCCTCGCCAACCGGGAGATCGGCGCCCTGCCCCCGCACGCGAAGGCCGAGGCGGGCAAGCGCGTCGGCCAGGCGCGCGGCGCGGTGTCCAAGGCCCTGGCCGCCCGCCAGGCCGAACTGGAGGCCGAGCGCGACGCCCGTGTGCTGGTCGAGGAGGCGGTGGACGTCACCCTCCCCCACGACCGCGTCCCGGCCGGCGCCCGGCACCCGCTGACCACCCTCATGGAGCGCGTCACGGACGTCTTCGTCTCCATGGGCTACGAGGTCGCCGAGGGCCCCGAGGCCGAGGCGGAGTGGTTCAACTTCGACGCCCTCAACTTCGTCCCCGACCACCCGGCCCGCCAGATGCAGGACACCTTCTTCGTCCAGGGGCCCGCGGGCACCGGCGGCGACGAGTCCGGCATCGTCCTGCGCACCCACACCTCGCCGGTGCAGGCGCGCACGCTCGTCGACCGCGAGCCGCCCGTGTACGTCGTCTGCCCCGGCCGCGTCTACCGCACCGACGAGCTCGACGCCACGCACACCCCGGTCTTCCACCAGATCGAGCTCCTCGCCGTCGACGAGGGCCTCACCATGGCCGACCTCAAGGGCACCCTCGACCACATGGTCAGGGCGCTGTTCGGGCCGGACATGAAGACCCGGCTCCGCCCGAACTTCTTCCCGTTCACCGAGCCGTCCGCCGAGATGGACATGCTCTGCTACGTCTGCCGCGGCGAGTCCGTCGGCGACCCCGGCCGGCCCTGCCGGACCTGCGGCAGCGAGGGCTGGATCGAGCTGGGCGGCTGCGGCATGGTCAACCCCAAGGTGCTCGTCGCCTGCGGTGTCGACCCGGAGAGGTACAGCGGCTTCGCCTTCGGGTTCGGCATCGAGCGGATGCTGATGTTCCGCCACAACGTCGAGGACATGCGAGACATGGTCGAGGGCGACGTCCGGTTCGCCCGGCCGTTCGGGATGGAGATCTGATGCGGGTCCCGCTTTCGTGGCTGCGGGAGTACGTCGACCTGCCGGCGACGGAGACCGGCCGCGACGTACAGGCCAAGCTGGTTTCGGCCGGGCTGGAGGTCGAGACCGTCGAGCGGCTCGGCGCCGGCCTCACCGGCCCCCTCGTGGTGGGCAGGGTCCTCACCATCGAGGAGCTGACCGAGTTCAAGAAGCCGATCCGCTACTGCACCGTCGACGTCGGCGAGTCCAACGGCACCGGCGAGCCCCAGGAGATCATCTGCGGCGCCCGGAACTTCGCCGAGGGCGACAAGGTCGTCGTGGCCCTCCCCGGCGCCGTCCTGCCCGGGGACTTCCGCATCGCCGAGCGCAAGACGTACGGCCGGATGTCCCGCGGCATGATCTGCTCCTCCGACGAGCTCGGCATGGGCGACGACGGCACCCACGGCATCATCGTCCTGCCGCCCGAGCACGAGGTCGGCACCGACGCCACCGCCCTGCTGGAGCTGTACGACGAGGTCCTCGACATCGCCGTCACGCCCGACCGCGGCTACTGCCTGTCGATGCGCGGCGTCGCCCGCGAGACCGCCATCGCGTACGGGCTGCCGCTGCGCGACCCGGCCCTCCTGGACGTGCCCGCGCCGAACTCGTACGGCTACCCGGTCCAGGTCACCGACCCGGCCGGATGCCCCCGCTTCACCGCGCGCACCGTCGTCGGACTCGACCCCGAGGCGCGGTCGCCGATCTGGCTGCAGCGCCGCCTGCAGAAGGCGGGCATGCGCCCGGTCTCCCTCGCCGTCGACGTCACCAACTACGTGATGCTCGAACTGGGCCAGCCGCTCCACGCCTACGACCGGAGCCGCCTCGACGGCCCGATCGGCGTGCGCCGCGCCGAGCCCGGCGAGAAGATCACCACCCTCGACGGCACCGTCCGCACCCTCGACCCGGCCGACCTCGTCATCGCCGACGACCGCGGCCCCATCGGCATCGCGGGCGTCATGGGCGGTGCCGACACCGAGATCGCCGACGCCGGGACCGACCCCGAGACGGGCCAGGTCCGCGGCACCACCGAGGTCGTCGTCGAGGCCGCCCACTTCGACGCGATCTCCATCGCCCGCACGGCCCGACGCCACAAGCTGTCCTCCGAGGCGTCCAAGCGGTTCGAGCGGGGCGTCGACCCGCAGGCCGCGGCCGCCGCCGCACAGCGCACCGTCGACCTGCTGGTCCTCCTCGCGGGCGGCACGGCCGAGGCCGGCGTCACCGAGGTCGTCGCGCAGGGCGCACCGCGCACGATCGCCATGCGCGCCGACCACCCCGACCGCGTCGCGGGCGTCGCCTACGGCCGCGAGACCGTCGTCCGCCGCCTCCAGGAGGTCGGCTGCGACGTGTACGGGCAGGACGACCTCACCGTCACCGTCCCGTCCTGGCGTCCCGACCTGAGCGAGCCGAACGACCTCGCGGAGGAGGTCATCCGGCTGGAGGGCTACGAGAACCTCCCCTCCACGCTGCCCAAGCCCCCCGCCGGCCGCGGGCTCACCGAGCGCCAGCGCACCCACCGCCGGGTGGGCCGCGCCCTGGCCGGCGCCGGGTACGTCGAGGCGCTGAACTACCCGTTCATCGGCGAGCAGGTCCTCGACCAGCTCGACCTCCCGGCGGACGACCCGGCCCGCCGGGTCGTGAAGCTCGTCAACCCGCTCTCCGACGAGGAGCCCGCGCTGCGCACCACGCTGCTGCCCGGCCTCCTCGCCGCGCTGCGCCGCAACGACGGCCGCGGCAGCCACGACCTGGCCCTCTTCGAGACCGGCCTGGTCTTCCGCGCCGCCCCCGAGCAGGGCGTCGCGGCGCGGCTGCCCGTCGACCGCCGCCCGACCGACGCGGAGCTCGCCGGCGTCGACGCCGTCCTGCCCGAGCAGCCGCGGCACGTCGCCGCGGTCCTGGCCGGCGCGCGCGAGCAGGCCGGCTGGTGGGGCGGGGGCCGCCCGGCCGACTGGGCCGACGCGGTCGAGGCCGCCCGGACCGTCGCCCGCGAGACCGGCGCCGAGCTGGTCGTCCGCCAGGGCCGGTACGGCCCGTGGCACCCGGGGCGCTGCGCCGAGCTGGTCGTCGTCGCCGACGGCGCCGAGCGGATCGCCGGCCACGCCGGCGAGCTGCACCCGCGCGTCGTCAAGGCGCTCGGCCTGCCCGCCCGCACCTGTGCGATGGAGCTCGACCTCGACCTGGTCGAGCGGGCCTCCGTCGGTCCCGTGCCCGCCCCGCGGATCTCCGCGTTCCCGGTGGCCACGCAGGACGTCGCCCTGGTCGTCGACCGGGGCGTGCCGGCCGCCGACGTGGAGCGCGCCCTCACCGAGGGCGCGGGCGGACTGCTGGAGTCCATCCGGCTGTTCGACGTGTTCACCGGCGAGCAGATCGGCGAGGGCCAGAAGTCCCTGGCGTACGCGCTGCGGTTCCGCGCCGCGGACCGCACGCTGACCGTCGAGGAGGCCACCGCCGCCCGCGACGCCGCCGTGGCGCTCGCCGCCGAGCGCACCGGGGCGGTGCTGCGCGGCGCCTGACGCCCGGCGCCCGTACGTGAGGGGCGCGTCCGGACCCACCGGACGCGCCCCTCACGCTTTCCCAGGGCGCCGCCCCGGCCCCGTAGGGGGTCCCGGAGCGGCGGCGGGTGCTCAGGAGTACGCGTAGAAGCCCGAGCCCGTCTTGCGGCCCAGGCGGCCCGCGTCCACCATGCGCTGGAGCAGCGGGGGAGCCGCGTACAGGGGCTCCTTGTACTCGGCGTACATCGAGTCGGCGACCGAGGCGACCGTGTCCAGGCCGATCAGGTCGGACAGCCTCAGCGGGCCCATGGGGTGCGCGCAGCCCATCTCCATGCCGTTGTCGATGTCCTCGCGGCTGGCGATGCCCGACTCGAACATCCGGATCGCCGACAGCAGGTACGGGATCAGCAGCGCGTTCACCACGAAACCGGACCGGTCCTGGGCGCGGATCGCGTGCTTGCCGAGGACCTTCTCGACCACGGTCTGGGCGCGGCCGAGCGTGTCGTCCGAGGTGGTCAGCGCGGGGATCAGCTCGACCAGCTGCTGGACCGGCGCCGGGTTGAAGAAGTGGATGCCGATGACCCGGTCGGGGCGGGACGTCGCCACGGCCAGCTTCACCAGCGGGATGGAGGACGTGTTGGACGCCAGGATGGCGTCCTGCCGGGTCACCACCTGGTCGAGGACCTGGAAGATCTCCGTCTTCACCTGCTCGTTCTCGACGACCGCCTCGATGACCAGATCGCGGTCGGCGAACTCCCCGAGGTCGGTCGTGAAGCTCAGGCGGGCCCGCGCCGCGTCGCGCTCCTCCTCGCTGATCTTCCCGCGCCCCGCGGCCCTGTCGAGGGAGTTGTACAGCCGGGTGCGGCCGATCTCCAGCGCCTCGCCGGTGGTCTCGGCCACCCTGACCTCGAGGCCGCTGCGGGCGCACACCTCCGCGATGCCCGCGCCCATCTGACCGCAGCCCACCACTCCGACGCGTGCAATGTCGGCCATTGAGTCCGTCACCTCGTGCCTTTCGCTGATCTCCGGGTGGCGGGGCGCCCGCACGGCTGCGGCCCTTCCCGCCTCGACCCCACGACGTTACTCCGTTCGCGGGGATCGGCCGCCGCCCGGGCCGGGCATGCTCCGTGAGGACAGCCGTACGGNCCCCNGGGCCCGCCNNNCNCCCCGGGCGCNCGGGGTGCGAGGCGGCCGGAAGGAGCACGGCGGGTGGGGACCGCGCCGACCGGGGCCGGCGCGGCCCGGGCATCGAGGGGAAGACCGGGAGGGCACATGGGACACGGGAGCGGCCGGATCGGGCGGCGCGGAATGGTCGCGGCAGCGGCGGGGCTGGCGGCGTCGCTGCTGGCCACCGGCGACGCGGCCGGTGNNNCGGGNCCNNCTCCCCGGCCGCCCGGCGGCGGGGNCCGGCGCCGCCGGGCGGCCGGGGAGGAGTTCCGGGGGATGTGGGTGGCGACGGTCGCCAACCGCGACTGGCCCTCCCGCGCCGGACTGCCGGCGGCCGACCAGCGCGCCGAGCTGGCCGCGCTGCTGGACCTGGCCGTGGAGCGCCGCCTGAACACGGTGATCCTCCAGGTGCGGCCGACGGCCGACGCCCTGTGGCCCTCGCCGTACGAGCCGTGGGCCGAGTGCCTCACCGGCGTCCAGGGCCGGGACCCCGGCTGGGACCCGCTCGGCACCGCCGTCGCGGAGGCCCACCGGCGCGGCCTGCACCTGCACGCCTGGTTCAATCCGTACCGCGTCGCCGTGCACGCCGACCTCTCGCGCCTGTCCGGGGACCATCCGGCGCGCCGCAACCCGCACTGGGTCGTCCCCTACGCGGGGAGGCTGTACTACGACCCGGGTCTGCCGGAGGTCCGGCGCTTCGTCCAGGACGCGGTGCTCGACGCCGTACGCCGCTACGACCTCGACGCCGTCCACTTCGACGACTACTTCTACCCCTACCCGGTCGCCGGGGAGGTCTTCGACGACGACGCGTCCTACGAGGCGCACGGCGGCGGCTTCCCCGACCGGGCGGCCTGGCGGCGCGACAACGTCGACCTCCTGGTGCGCGAGACGTCCGAGCGGATCGGCCAGGTCAGGCCGGGCACGGCGTTCGGCATCAGCCCCTTCGGGATCTGGCGCAACGCCGCCACCGACCCGCGCGGCTCCGACACGCGCGGCCTGCAGGCGTACGACGACCTGCACGCCGACACCCGCACCTGGGTCCGGGAGGGCTGGATCGACTACATCGCCCCCCAGCTGTACTGGCACATCGGCTTCGGCGCCGCCGACTACGCCGCGCTCGTGCCGTGGTGGAACGACACGGTGCGCGGCACCGGCGTCCACCTCTACGTGGGGGAGGCCCTGTACCGGGCCGGGGACCCGGCGGCGCCCGCCCCGTGGCAGGACCCGGCGGAACTGTCCCGGCACCTCACCCTCGCCGGCGCCCACGACCAGGTGCTGGGGCACGTCTTCTTCGGGGCCCGGGACGTGGTCGCGGACCGGATCGGGGCGATGGCCAGGGTCGTGGCCGACCACTACCCGACACCGGTCCGCCCTCCGGGGACGTGAGGCGCGCGGAGACGGGGCGGGGACCGGTCGAAGGACTTCAGGAGCCTTCCCCGGGCTGCTCCTTGTGGCGTACGACGGCGTCCGGGCCCGGGGACATCACGGCCTCGTGCCCGTCGTCGTCGAAGCGGACGCGGTACGGCGGGTGGCCGTGCTCGCCGAGGACCTCGACGATCTCGGCCGTACGGTCGTGCCGGCCGACCACGCGGCCGTGCACCAGCAGCTTGTCGCCCACGGTTGCTTCCATCGAAGGTGACCTCCTCGCATCGGTTTGCCCGTAAGTGGGAGTCTACGTCCGGATATGTGATCCGCGTCACCCGAGGCGTGCGCACCTCCTTCAGAAACCGGGCGCCGAGCCGGTGAGGAACTCCGCCCCGTCCAGCAGCTCCGGCGTCAGCCGCACCCCGGTCAGCCGCTCCGCCAGGGCGAACGCGGCCTCCGCCGCCGCCATCGGGTCCGCGGCGTCCTCGCGCGGCCCGAAGCCCACCTCCCGCATCAGCGCCGCCGCCCCGCCCGGCCCGGCGCCGTCCCGCGCGTACGGGGACAGCGGCTCGAAGAGCAGCCGCGGCTCGCCGTCCGCGTACCGGCTGAAGTGGTCCACGGCGCTGACGTTCCGGAAGTGCGCGACCAGCTCGGTGCCCCTCGACAGGGGCGCCGCCGCCTCGTGGAGGCTGCCCAGGTAGCCGTTCGGCTCCACCATCAGCGTCCAGCCGTCGACCGCGCACAGCCCCAGGAAGTGCCGGTCGCCGCCGGACTCCCGCCACGCCCGCGCGGCGGCCCCGACCAGCGCGGCTATCCCCGTCACCCGCCCGTCCGCGCGTGCGCGCAACCGCCGGAGCGCCTCGTCGGGGGAGACCGCGCGCACCAGCGTCACGCAGTAGGCCTCGATCAGGTCCGGGCAGTGGTCACCGAGCCAGCGGTAGTCGGCGGCAGTCGCGTTCATGCCCCGATCGTGTCAGCCCCCTCCGACAACGGGTCGTCCCTCTGCAAGAGTTCGACCATGAAGGAGACGAACACTTTCGGCCTGTACGAGATCTCGACCGACTCCGCCCGACTCGACCGCGCACGGATCCACCGGTGGCTGTCCACCGACACGTACTGGGCGCTCGGCCGCAGCAGGGAGGAGCAGGACGCCGCGATCGACGGCTCGCTCAACTTCGGGGCGTACGAGAGGGAGGGCGGCGCCATGGCGGCGTACGCGCGCGTCGTCACCGACCTCGCGACGTTCGCCTGGCTGTGCGACGTGTACGTCGCCCCCGGAGCCCGCGGCACCGGCCTGGGCACCGCCCTGGCCGCGGCCGTCCGCGACCACCTCGCGCCGCACGGCGTCGGCCGCGTCCTGCTCGCCACGCGGGACGCCCACGGCGTGTACGGGAAGGTCGGCTTCACCCCCCTGGAGGACCCCGGCCTCTGGATGAGCCTGGACCCGCGGCAGCCGCCCGGGCCGGCGGGCCCCCGGGGACGCGGGACGCCCGCGCCCGGCACCGCAGGCTAGCCTGAACCCCACGATGAACCGTCTGACCACGTCATGGGGCGAGTACGCGCTCACCCGCTTCCCCGAACACCCCCGCGACCCGCTCCGCGCCTGGGACGCCGCCGACGAGTACCTGCTGCGGCACCTCGCGGAGCCGGACGCCCCCGCGCTCCCGGGCACCGTGGCCGTGGTCGGCGACCGCTGGGGCGCCCTCACCACCGCGCTCGCCGGCCGGCCCGAGCCCGGCGAGCTGGTCCAGATCACCGACTCGTACCTCGGGCGCGAGGCGACCCGCGCCAACCTCGCCCGCGCCGGCCTCGCCGGGGACCGGGTCCGCCTCCTCACCACCCGGGACGCCCCGCCCGCCCGCGTCGACGTCCTGCTGGTCCGCGTCCCCAAGAGCCTCGCGCTCCTGGAGGACCAGCTCCACCGCCTCGCGCCCGCCCTGCACGCCGGGACGGCCGTCGTCGGCACGGGCATGGTCAAGGAGATCCACACCTCCACCCTCGCCCTCTTCGAGCGGCTCGTCGGCCCCACCCGCACCTCCCTCGCGGTGCGGAAGGCCCGGCTCGTCCACACGACCCCCGACCCGGGCCTCACGCGCCCGCGAAACCCCTGGCCGCACCGGTACGCCCTGCCCGGCGACGCCCCGGCGGTGGCCGGGCTGACCGTCGTCAACCACGCGGGCGTCTTCTGCGCCGACCGGCTCGACATCGGCACCCGCCTGTTCCTGCAGCACCTGCCGGGCGGCCTCGGCGGAGCCCGCGTCCTCGACCTGGGCTGCGGCAACGGCGTGGTGGGCCTCGCGGTCGCGGTCGCGGAACCGGGCGCCGAGGTGATCCTCACCGACGAGTCGTACCAGGCGGTCGCCTCCGCCGAGGAGACCTTCCGCGCCTCCGCGCCGCCCGGCGCCCGGGCGCGCTTCGTCGTCGGCGACGGCACCGCGGACGTGCCGGACGGCTCCGTCGACGTGGTCCTGAACAACCCGCCCTTCCACAGCCACCAGGCCCTCACCGACGCGACCGCCCGCCGGATGTTCACCGCCGCGCGCCGCGTACTGCGCGGCGGCGGCGAACTGCGCGTCGTCGGCAACCGGCACCTCGGCTACCACGTGACCCTGCGCCGCGTGTTCGGCAACTGCGAAGTGGTCGGCAGCAACCCGAAGTTCGTGGTGCTGCGCGCAGTGAAGCGCTGACCCGCCGCGCCCTCCGCCGCCCCGGTGAGCGCATCCTCCGCCGGGCCCCTTCGCGACCGCCACGGCCACCGGCCACCACCGCTGCCGACCGCGACGGCCACCGGTCGCCACCGCTGCCAACCGCGACCGCTGCCAACCGCCACCGGCCGCGGCCCTCAGCGCTCCGGCAGGGCGGTCCCGCACCGTGCGCAGTAGCGCACCTCGGCGCCCTCGGGCGCCAGCCGGCCGCACTCCGGGCACACCCGGTCCAGCAGGCACGCCGGCTCCCCGCCGGTCCGCTCCGCCCCGGGCGCCCGCCCGATCGTCATGCCGGGACGCCGGCGGTGCGCCGTGAGGTAGCCGAGCCCCCGCGGGCCCGCCGCGAGCCCCCGCCGGGCCCCGCGCGGCAGCCACACCACGCACCCGGCCTCCAGCGCCTCCGCCCCGCCGTCCGCCTCCAGCTCGCCGCTGCCGTCCACCACGAACACCAGGACGTCCAGGTCCGGTTCGACGTGCACGTCCACCCGCGCCCCGGGGGCCAGCCGCACCAGGTTCGCGTCGAGCTGCCGCTCCGGAGCGGCCAGTTTCCACAGGACGCCGCCCCGGTCCGCCGGCGCCGTGCGGACGAGGTCGGTCATCCGGGCGAGCACGCTCGCCACCGGGGGCGTCGCCATGTCGTCCTCCAGAGAGCCGCGGGTGGGATGGGCCTTTCCGGGGATCGTAGCGAGCCCCGCGACCGGCACCCCGGCCCACCCGCCCGACCCCGTACCGCCGGGCACGACCATGCACCACCCGGAATGGATCTTGCATAAATCTGCGTTACTCCGTATAGTCATGCCATCCAGAAGGAGGGTCCATGACGGTACGGGTGGCAGTGGCGGGTGCGAGCGGTTACGCGGGCGGGGAGCTGCTGCGCCTGCTCCTCGCGCACCCCGGTGTCGAGATCGGCGCGCTCACCGGCGGCTCCAACGCCGGGCGGCCGCTCGGCGAGCTCCAACCGCACCTGGTCCCGCTCGCCGACCGCGTCCTGGAGCCGACCACCGCGGACGCCCTCGCCGGGCACGACGTGGTGTTCCTCGCCCTGCCGCACGGCCGGTCCGCCGCCGTCGCCGAACGGCTCGGCGACGAGGCGCTGGTCGTCGACCTGGGCGCCGACTTCCGGCTGAGGGACCCCGCCGACTGGGAGCGGTTCTACGGCTCCCCGCACGCCGGGGCCTGGCCCTACGGACTGCCCGAACTGCCGGGCGCACGGGCCGCCCTGGAGGGGGCCAGGCGCGTCGCGGTACCCGGCTGCTACCCGACCGCCGTGTCGCTGGCGCTGTTCCCGGCGTACGCGCACGGCCTCGCCGAGCCCGAGGCGGTGGTCGTCGCCGCGTCCGGCACCTCGGGCGCCGGCAGGACGCCCAAGGCCCACCTGCTCGGTTCGGAGGTCATGGGCTCCATGTCGCCGTACGGCGTCGGCGGCGGGCACCGGCACACCCCGGAGATGGCCCAGAACCTCTCCGCCGCCGCGGGCCGGCCCGTCACCGTGTCGTTCACGCCCACCCTCGCCCCGATGTCCCGCGGCATCCTCGCCACGTGCAGCGCCGGGGCGAGGCCCGGCACCACCCCGCGGGACCTGCGGGCCGCGTACGAGAAGGCGTACACCGACGAGCCGTTCGTCCACCTCCTGCCCGAGGGGCGGTGGCCCGCCACGGCGGCCGTCCGGGGCTCCAACACCGTCCAGGTGCAGGTGGCGTACGACGGGGCGGCGGACCGCGTCATCGCGATCAGCGCCGTCGACAACCTGACCAAGGGCACCGCGGGCGGCGCGGTGCAGAGCATGAACATCGCCCTCGGGCTCCCCGAGGAGACCGGCCTCCCCGCGGTGGGAGTCGCACCGTGAGCCGGGGGCGCCTCCCGGCGGCGGCCGGGGGAACGCGCGCGGCCACCGGGCCGCGGGTGACGACGAGGACCGCGGCGGTACGCCGCACGGGCGACGGAGACGAGAACCGCCACCACGGCGGGGCGAACGGAGGAGCACAGTGAGCGTCACGGCAGCCAAGGGGTTCACGGCGGCGGGCGTCGCCGCCGGGATCAAGGAGAGCGGCGACCCGGACCTGGCCCTCGTGGTCAACGGCGGCCCCCGCCGCGCCGCCGCGGGCGTCTTCACCTCCAACCGCGTCAAGGCCGCCCCCGTCCTGTGGTCCCAGCAGGTCCTCGAGACCGGCGAACTGGCCGCGGTCGTCCTCAACTCGGGCGGCGCCAACGCCTGTACCGGACCCCGGGGATTCCAGGACGCCCACGCCACCGCCGAGAAGGCCGCCGAGGTCCTCGGCGTCGGCGCGGGCGAGGTCGCCGTCGCCTCCACCGGCCTCATCGGCGTCCACCTGCCCATGGACAGGCTCCTGCCCGGCGTCGAGAAGGCCGCCGCCGAACTGTCCGGGCACGGGGGTGAGAAGGCCGCCGTCGCCATCAAGACCACCGACACGGTCCACAAGACCGCCGTCGCCACCCGCGACGGCTGGACCGTCGGCGGCATGGCCAAGGGCGCCGGCATGCTCGCTCCCGGCCTCGCCACCATGCTCGCCGTCCTCACCACCGACGCCGACCTGGGCGCACCCGAGCTGGACGGGGCGCTGCGGGCCGCCACCCGCGTCACCTTCGACCGGGTCGACTCCGACGGCTGCACGTCGACCAACGACACCGTCCTGCTCCTCGCGTCCGGCGCCTCCGGCACCACCCCCGCGTACGACGACTTCGCCGACGCGGTGCGGGAGGTCTGCGACGACCTCGCCCGGCAGCTCGTCGCCGACGCCGAGGGGGCCTCCAAGGACATCCGCGTCGAGGTCGTCGGCGCCGCCTGCGAGGCCGACGCCGTCGAGGTCGGCCGGTCCGTCGCCCGCAACAACCTCCTCAAGTGCGCCGTGCACGGCGAGGATCCCAACTGGGGCCGGGTGCTGGCCGCCATCGGCACCACCCGCGCCGCCTTCGAACCGGACCGCCTGAACGTCGCGATCAACGGCGTGTGGGTCTGCCGCGACGGCTCCGTCGGCGAGGACCGCGACCTCGTCGACATGAGCGGGCGCGAGGTCGTCATCACCGCCGACCTCGCCGCGGGCACCGCCTCCGCCACCGTCCTCACCAACGACCTCACCGCCGAGTACGTCCACGAGAACAGCGCCTACAGCTCATGAGCACCCGCAGGCACACCGCGCTGCCGAAGGCCCGGATCCTCGTCGAGGCGCTGCCCTGGCTCACCCGCCACCACGGCAGGACGGTCGTCGTCAAGTTCGGCGGCAACGCCATGGTCGACGACGACCTGAAGGCGGCCTTCGCCCAGGACGTCGTCTTCCTCCGGCGCGCCGGCCTGAAGCCCGTCGTCGTGCACGGCGGCGGCCCCCAGATCAGCGCCGCCCTCGACCGGCACGGCCTGGCCAGCGAGTTCAGGGCCGGCCTGCGGGTCACCACGCCCGAGGCGATGGACGTCGTACGGATGGTCCTCGCCGGCCGGGTCCAGCGCGAACTCGTCGGACTGCTCAACCGGCACGGCCCGCTCGCGGTCGGCCTCACCGGCGAGGACGCCCGCACCCTCACCGCCACCAGGCACCAGCCCCTCGTCGACGGAGAGCCCGTCGACATCGGCCGCGTCGGGGAGATCACGGCCGTCGACACGGGCGCCGTCGAGGCGCTCCTCGCCGACGGCCGCATCCCCGTCGTGTCGTCGATCGCCCGATCGGAGGACGACGAACATGTCTACAACGTCAATGCTGATACGGCGGCTGCGGCACTCGCTGCGGCGCTTGGCGCCGAGACGCTGATGGTCCTCACCGACGTCGAGGGCCTCTACGAGGACTGGCCCCGCAGCGACGAGGTCATCAGCCGCCTCACCGCCACCGAGC
The DNA here is from genome assembly GCF_023614315.1 of Streptomyces sudanensis. Taxonomy (NCBI): domain Bacteria; kingdom Bacillati; phylum Actinomycetota; class Actinomycetes; order Kitasatosporales; family Streptomycetaceae; genus Streptomyces; species Streptomyces sudanensis. The sequence goes on from NZ_CP095474.1 coordinate 4,493,540, forward strand.
TGGAGAAGCTCCTGCCCGAGCTGTCCAGCGGCATGGTCCCCAAGATGCGGGGCTGCCTCCACGCCGTACGCAACGGCGTCCGCACCGCCCGCGTCATCGACGGGCGCGTCCCGCACGCGATCCTGCTGGAGATCTTCACCGACGAGGGAGTCGGCACCATGGTCGTGCCCGACGGCCGGGAGGCCCCCGCATGAGCAACGAGCAGCTCACCCGGCGCTGGCGGGCAGCCCTCGCGGACACCTACGGCACCCCCCGCCTCCCGCTCGTCCGCGGCGAGGGCTGCCGCGTGTGGGACGCCGACGGCAGGGAGTACCTGGACTTCGTCGGCGGCATCGCGGTCAACGCCCTCGGCCACGCCCACCCGGCGATCGTCCGGGCGGTCGGCGAGCAGGTCGCCACCCTCTCCCACGTCTCCAACCTCTTCGCCGCCGAACCGCCCGTGGCCCTCGCCGAACGGCTCCTGAAGCTGTTCGGCCGCCCCGGCCGGGTCTACTTCTGCAACTCGGGGGCCGAGGCCAACGAAGCCGCCTTCAAGATCGGCCGCCTGACGGGCCGCCAGCACGCGGTCGCCACCACCGGCGGCTTCCACGGCCGCACCATGGGCGCCCTCGCCCTCACCGGCCAGGAGGGCAAGCGGAAGCCGTTCCACCCGCTGCCCGGGGACGTCACCCATGTCCCGTACGGCGACGCGGACGCCCTGCGGGCCGCCGTCACCACCGACACCGCCCTCGTCGTCGTCGAGCCGATCCAGGGCGAGGCCGGCGTCGTCGTCCCGCCCCCGGGGTACCTGCGGGCCGCCCGCGAGATCACCCGCGCCACCGGCACCCTCCTCGTCCTCGACGAGGTGCAGACGGGCGTCGGGCGCTGCGGCCACTGGTTCGAGCACCAGGCGCACGGCGTCGACCCCGACGTCGTCACCCTCGCCAAGGGCCTGGGCGGCGGGCTCCCGATCGGCGCGGCCGTCGCGTTCGGCGAGGCGGCCGGCCTGCTCGGGCCCGGCCACCACGGCTCCACCTTCGGCGGCAACCCCGTCGCCTGCGCCGCCGCGCTCGCCGTCCTCGACACCCTCGCCGCCGACGGGGGGCCCGCTCGGGTCGGCCGCCTCGGCCGGCGGCTGCGCGACGGGATCGAGGGCCTGGGGCACCCGTCGGTGTCCCGGGTCCGCGGCGCGGGCCTGCTGCTGGGTATCGTGCTCGGCGAGCCCCTCGCACCCCGGGTGCAGCAGGCGGCTCAGGACGCCGGCCTCCTGGTGAACGCGCCCGCTCCCGACGTGATCCGGCTCACGCCGCCGCTGATCGCCGGGGACGACGAGGTGGACGCGTTCCTCCGGGCCCTGCCCGGCGTCCTGGAGGCGGCCACCGCGGCCGACGGGGAGAGACGAGCCGGAGAATGACACAGATATGACCGAGGCGCAGGACAACGGCCACGGCGGGCCATCCGTACCGCACACCCGCACGGCACGGCACCGCCGGATCGTGGACATCCTCAACCGGCAGCCGGTGCGCTCGCAGAGCCAGCTCGCCAAGCTCCTCGCGGACGACGGGCTGAGCGTCACCCAGGCGACGCTCAGCCGCGACCTCGACGAACTGGGTGCGGTGAAGATCCGCAACACCGGCGGCGAGCTGATCTACGCCGTACCGAGCGAGGGAGGGTTCCGCACGCCCCAGGCACCGCTGGGGGAGTCCGCCAAGGAGGAGCGCATGCGGCGGCTCTCCGGCGAACTCCTCATCTCCGCCGAGGCGTCCGCCAACCTGGTCGTCCTGCGCACCCCGCCCGGAGCGGCCCAGTTCCTCGCCTCGGCCATCGACCAGGCGGAGCTCCACGCCATCCTCGGCACCATCGCGGGCGACGACACCCTGCTGCTCATCTCCCGCGACCCGGACGGCGGGCAGGCCCTCGCCGACCACCTGCTGCGCCTCGCCCAGAAGGAGAGCTGAGCCCGTCCCCGTACGTCCCGGCGCCGCCCCGCCCGACGGAGCCCCGCCCGCGGACCGGGCGGCCCGGGGCGTAGGCGGCACCCACGGCGGCCGCCTTCGGTGACGACCGGGCGCCGGGCGCTCCCGGTCCTTCCGGCTCGTGAACGGCCCCCCGCGCCGGCGCGCGGCGGACTCCGGTCCGCGCCCGCGGCCCTCCATCGGCCGGAGGTGCGCACGCCCCGCGGGTCGTCGCTCCGTGCGCGGCTCCGGGGCGGACCCGTCGCGCGGTCCCGCCGGCGGACGGGAGCGGGGCCGCGGGGCCGGTGCGCGCCCCGGTCCCACCTCGGTCCCGCCCCGGACGCGGTCCGCGGGCCGGTTCGGCCCGTCAGGGGCCTTCGGGGGCGTCCGTCCGGGGCGGCAGCGGCAGCGGGAGGGCCGGCAGGCCGTCGAGGCTCCGCCCGACGTGCTCCTTGCGCTCGCAGTACGCGGCGAACTCCTCGTCCGTCTTCCGGGCGAAGTGCTCCGCGTGCTGGGTGCGTTCCTCCCGGTAGTCCAGGAACGGCACCGCGAACCCGCACGAGTCGCTGACGCGCCGCACCCGCACGACGACGATCGCCCGCGCCGACGGCCCGTCGGCGCCCTCGAAGTGCCGGATGTACTCGTCCCAGCGCGGGTCGTCCCGGAAGACCGCCTCTCCCGTGCCGTGCACCCGCAGCACCTTCGGCGGGCCGCTGAACGCGCACCACATCAGGGTGATCCGCCCGTTGCCCGGCTCGCGCAGGTGGGCGACGGTCTCGGCGGTGCTGCCGCCGAAGTCCAGGTACGCCAGGGTCAGCCCGTCGATCACGACGAGGGTGCCCTTGCGGCCCTTCGGGGAGATGTTGACGTGCCCGTCGCCGGCGAGCGGGGCGGTGGCCGTGAAGAAGACGGGCTGTTCCTCGACGAACGTCCGTATCCGGCCCTCGACGGCCGCGTAGCGCTTTCCCATGCGGTGATCATCGCAGCCCGGCGCGCGCCGGAGGGCCGGTCGGCCGCTTTGACAAAACATACGGACCTCTGCATAGTTATGCCTATCGCGAATGCACCGTTTAAGGAGAAACCCGTGACCGAGCGCGTCGTACTCGCCTACTCGGGCGGCCTGGACACCTCCGTCGCCATCGGCTGGATCGCCGAGGAGACGGGTGCCGAGGTCATCGCCGTCGCCGTGGACGTCGGCCAGGGCGGCGAGGACCTGGACGTGATCCGCAAGCGCGCGCTCGCCTGCGGTGCGGTCGAGGCCGAGGTCGCGGACGCCAGGGACGAGTTCGCCGACGGCTACTGCCTCCCGGCGATCAAGGCGAACGCCCTGTACATGGACCGGTATCCGCTGGTCTCGGCGCTCTCCCGGCCGGTGATCGTCAGGCACCTCGTCGCCGCGGCGAGGAAGCACGGCGCCTCCACCGTCGCCCACGGCTGCACCGGCAAGGGCAACGACCAGGTCCGCTTCGAGGCCGGCATCGCCGCGCTCGGCCCCGACCTGCGGTGCCTCGCCCCGGTCCGGGACTACGCGATGACCCGCGACAAGGCCATCGCGTTCGCCGAGAGGGCCGACCTGCCGATCGCCACCAGCAAGAAGTCCCCGTACTCCATCGACCAGAACGTCTTCGGCCGGGCCGTCGAGACCGGCTTCCTGGAGGACATCTGGAACGCGCCGATCGAGGACGTCTACGACTACACCTCCGACCCGGCCGTCCCCCGCGACCCGGACGAGGTCGTCGTCACCTTCGAGCAGGGTGTGCCGGTCGCCCTCGACGGCCGGCCCGTCACGGTCCTCCAGGCGATCCGGCAGCTCAACGAGCGGGCGGGCGCCCAGGGCGTCGGCCGGATCGACATGGTCGAGGACCGCCTCGTCGGCATCAAGTCCCGCGAGGTGTACGAGGCGCCCGGCGCGATCGCGCTGATCACCGCCCACCAGGAGCTGGAGAACGTCACCGTCGAGCGCGAACTCGCGCGCTACAAGCGGCAGGTGGAGCAGCGCTGGGCCGAACTGGTCTACGACGGACTGTGGTTCTCCCCGCTGAAGCGGGCCCTGGACGGCTTCGTCGACGAGGCCAACCGGCACGTCACCGGCGACATCCGGATGACCCTGCACGGCGGCCGGGCGGTCGTCACGGGGCGGCGCTCCGAGCAGTCGCTGTACGACTTCAACCTCGCCACGTACGACACGGGCGACACCTTCGACCAGTCCAAGGCGCAGGGCTTCATCGACATCTTCGGCCTCTCGGCGAAGATCGCGGCCCGGCGCGACCTGGCCTGACCGCGGCCCGCCCGGCGCCGCACCGCCGTCCTCCGCGCCCGCCTCCCCGCCCCCTCGCGGGGGGGCGGGCGCGCATCCGCACCACCGATTCCCGAGGAGTTCCACGCAGTGAGCAGCAGCAACGACGGCGGCGTCCGGCTCTGGGGAGGTCGCTTCGCCGACGGCCCGGCCGAGGCGCTGGCGCGACTCTCCGCGTCCGTCCACTTCGACTGGCGGCTCGCCCCGTACGACATCGCCGGGTCCCGCGCCCACGCGCGCGTGCTCCACGGGGCCGGACTGCTCAGCGGGGACGAGCTGGCCCGCATGCTCACCGGCCTCGACGAGCTGGAGCGGGACGTCGCGTCCGGCGCCTTCACCGGCACCCTCGCCGACGAGGACGTCCACACGGCCCTGGAGCGCGGCCTGCTGGAGCGCCTCGGCCCCGAGCTGGGCGGCCGGCTCCGCGCCGGCCGGTCCCGCAACGACCAGGTCGCCACGCTGCTCCGGATGTACCTGCGCGACCACGCCCGGATCATCGGCGGCCTCCTCGCGGACCTGCAAGGCGCCCTCGTCGGCCTCGCCGAGGCGCACCCGGACGTCGCGATGCCGGGCCGTACGCACCTCCAGCACGCCCAGCCGGTCCTCTTCGCCCACCACGTGCTCGCCCATGTGCAGGCCCTCGCGCGGGACGCCGAGCGGCTGCGCCAGTGGGACGGGCGGGCGGCCGTCTCCCCGTACGGCTCCGGCGCGCTGGCCGGTTCCTCCCTCGGGCTCGACCCGGAGGCGGTCGCCCGGGACCTGGGCTTCGAGAACGGCAGCGCGGGCAACTCGATCGACGGCACGGCGTCGCGGGACTTCGCGGCGGAGTTCGCCTTCGTCACCGCGATGATCGGGGTGGACCTCTCCCGGATCGCCGAGGAGGTCATCATCTGGAACACGAAGGAGTTCTCCTTCGTCACCCTCCACGACGCCTTCTCGACCGGTTCGTCGATCATGCCGCAGAAGAAGAACCCGGACGTCGCGGAGCTGGCGCGCGGCAAGGCGGGCCGCCTCATCGGCAACCTCACCGGCCTGCTGGCGACGCTCAAGGCGCTGCCGCTGGCGTACAACCGGGACCTCCAGGAGGACAAGGAGCCGGTCTTCGACTCCTGCGACCAGCTGGAGGTGCTGCTGCCGGCGCTCACCGGCATGATGGCCACCCTCACGGTGAACCGGGAGCGGATGGAGGAACTGGCCCCGGCCGGGTTCTCGCTGGCGACGGACGTCGCGGAGTGGCTGGTCAGGCGGGGCGTGCCGTTCCGGGTGGCGCACGAGGTCGCGGGGGAGTGCGTGAAGGCCGCCGAGGCGGACGGCAAGGAGCTGGACGGCCTCACGGACGAGCAGTTCGCGAAGATCTCCGAGCACCTGACGCCCGAGGTCCGCACGGTCCTCGACGTGCCCGGCGCCCTGGCGTCCCGCGACGGCCGCGGCGGCACGGCCCCCTCGGCGGTGGCGGTCCAGCTCGCCGAGCTGAAGGCCGACCTGGCGGTCCAGCGCGCATGGGCGGAGGCCGGGAGGAAGTAGCCCCGCCTCCGCCCGCCGACCCGCCCACACCGGACCGGCCCGGAAGCCCGACGGGGTTCCCGGGCCGGTCCGGCGCGTCTCCGGGCGGGCCGACCGCCGTACCACCGCGGTGTGATCGACCGAGGGGGAGCGAACGGCTTTTCATATGAGACGTTCACGTCTCACTTCGGTTAGGGTTGTCTCATGAGTGTGGACCGTGACCAGGTGCTCCGCGCGGCCGCCGCGCTGCTCTCCCGCAGACCGACCGCCACCATGGACGAGGTCGCCCGGGCCGCCGGAATCGGGCGCGCCACCCTGCACCGGCACTTCGCCGGACGGGAGGCCCTGGTCAGGGCGCTGGAGGAGCTGGGCATCCAGGAGTTCGAAGCCGCCGTCGACGCCGCCCGGCTCGACGACGGCACCGCCGAGGAGGCCCTGCGGCGGCTGGTCGCCGAGGTGGAGCCGGTCGCCGGCCTGCTGTCCTTCCTCGTCGCCGAGAACCAGCTCTTCGAGGGCGAGGTCCACCAGGGGTGGTCCCGGCTGGACGCCCGGGTCTCCGCGCTGTTCCGGCGCGGACAGGAACGCGGCGAGCTCCGCTTCGACCTGACCCCCGCCTGGCTGACGGAGGCGCTCTACGGCCTCGTCGCCACCTGCGCCTGGGCCGTCCAGGACGGCCGGGTCGCCGGCCGGGACTTCCAGTACATGATCGTCGAGCTGCTGCTCGGCGGAACGCGCAGGAGCGTGGGGAGATGACCGCGACCGCACGGACGGCCGAGGACACGCAGACCGCCCGCAGCCCGGGCCGCTGGGTGGCGCTCGCCGTCCTGGCCCTGGCCGTCCTGCTGGTCGCGGTCGACGCCACGGTGCTCGGCCTGGCCACCCCGTACCTGAGCGAGGACCTCGAACCGTCCGGCACCCAGCTCCTGTGGATCGGCGACGTCTACTCCTTCGTCATCGCCGGGCTCCTGGTCTCCATGGGCGGCCTCGGCGACCGCATCGGCCGCAAGAAGCTGCTCCTGGCCGGCGCGACCGCGTTCGGGGCGGTCTCCGCCCTCACCGCGTACGCCACCACCCCCGAAATGATGATCGCCGCGCGCGCCCTGCTCGGCGTCGCGGGCGCGACCCTCATGCCCTCCACCCTCGCCCTGATCCGCAACCTGTTCCACGACCCGCGCGAGCGGAGCCTCGCCATCGGCGTCTGGGGCGCGACGGCCTCCGCCGGCGCCGCGGTCGGCCCGGTCGTCGGCGGCTTCCTGCTGGAGCACTTCTGGTGGGGTTCGGTCTTCCTGATCAACCTCCCCGTGATGGCCGTCCTCGTCGTCGTCGGCGCCCGGCTCCTCCCCGAGTCGAAGGACCCGGCGCCCGGACCCTGGGACCTGCCGAGCGTCGCCCTGTCCCTCCTCGGCATGATCGGCGCCGTCTACGCGGTCAAGGAGGCCGCCGCGCACGGCGCCCGCCCGGACGTGCTCGCCGCCGCCGCCGTCGGCACGGCCGCGCTCACGGTGTTCGTGCGCCGCCAGCTCACGCTCCCGGCGCCGCTGCTCGACATGCGGCTGTTCCGGAACCGGGGCTTCTCGGTCGCGGTCCTCGCGGACCTGCTCACCGTCCTGGGACTCGCGGGGCTGATCTTCTTCCTCTCCCAGTTCCTGCAACTGGTCCAGGGACGCAGTCCCCTGGAGGCCGGCCTCGCCGAACTGCCCGCGGCGCTGGGCGCGGTCGGCGCGGGACTCCTCGCGGGGGCCGCCGCCCGGCGGTTCTCCGTCCGGTCCGTCCTCTCCTGCGGGCTCGCCGCGGTCGGCCTGGCCCTGGCGGCGCTGACCGTGCTGGACCCCGCCACGGGCTACCCCGTGCTGGGCGCCGCCCTGCTCGTGGTCGGCCTCGGCGCGGGCCTGGCGTTCACCGTCACCGCCGACGTCATCCTGTCGAGCGTCCCCAAGGAGCAGGCGGGCGCGGCCTCCGCGGTCTCCGAGACGGCCTACGAACTGGGCGCGGCGCTCGGCATCGCCCTGCTGGGCTCCGTCGTGACCGGCGCCTACCGGGGCTTCGCCGCCCCTCCCGGCGTCCCCGCCGACGTGGCCGCCGCCGCGCACGAGTCGCTGGGCGGAGCCGTCGAGGCGGCATCGGCGCTGCCGCAACGTTCCGCCGAAGCGCTGGTGACGGCCGCGCAGTACGCGTTCGTGGACGGCCTGCGCGCCGCGGCGGCCGTCGGCGCGGCCGTCCTCCTCGCGACGGCCGCCGCGACCCGGCTGCTGCTGCGCGACCGGGCGGCGGAGGGCGGCGCCGACCGCCCGTGAGCCGCGGCGCGCGTCGCGCCCGGACGCACCCCGGCCGCGGGCACGGCCGGCCGGGGAGGGGCCGTCAGGCCGCCTTCGCCTTGGTGGCGTACATGTCCACGTACTCCTGCCCGGACAGCCGCATGACCTCCGTCATCACCGAGTCCGTCACCGCCCGCAGCACGTACCGGTCGCGGTCCATGCCCTCGTAGCGCGAGAACTCCATCGGCTCGCCGAACCGCACCGTCACCCGGCCCGGCCGGGGCAGCCCCGCGCCGCCCGGCTGCAGCTTGTCCGTGCCGATCAGCGCGAACGGCACCACCGGCGCGCCCGTCATCAGCGTCAGCCGCGCGATGCCCGTGCGGCCCCGGTACAGCCGGCCGTCGGGGGAGCGGGTGCCCTCCGGGTAGATGCCGAAGACCCTGCCCTCCTCCAGCACCCGGCGGCCCGTGTGCAGGGCGGCCACCGCGGCGCCCGCGCCGTCCCGGTCCACCGGGACCATGCCGACCCCGGTGAAGAACCACGCCATGAGCCGGCCCTTCAGGCCCTTGCCGGTGACGTACTCGTCCTTGCCGATGAAGAACACCTGGCGGTCCACCACCAGCGGCAGGATCATCGAGTCGATGAAGGTGAGGTGGTTGCCCGCCAGGATCACCGGCCCGGAGCCGGGGATCCTCTCGGCGCCCTCCACCCGCATGCGGAACATCAGCCGCATGACCGGGCCGACCACTGACTTGATGAGCGCGAAGCGGGACAACGAGTCCTCCGGTGTCGTGAGCGGTCGCGACCCTGTGGTGGCCGACGAGGTCCGTGCAGGTGAGGACGATACTCGCGGGCCGCGCCCCACCGCACGCGCGACCGCCGCGACGCACGCGGTGTCGTCCCGCGTTCCCCGCCCGTTCGCCCGGCGTCACCCGTACGTCACGCGCGGCCCCCTACGATCGGCCGCGCCCGACAGCCCGCAGACGAAGACACGTTCAGTGGAGGAGCCCCCATGACCGAGGGTGCGCGCAGGAGTCCCGCCCGCAGGACCGTACTGGGAGCCGCGGCGCTCACCACCGCGGCCGCCGTGTCCGCCGTCGGCGCCCCCGCCGCGGCCGCCNGGGGCGCCGGGACCGCCCAGGGCGCGGAGGGGGCCCGCGGCGGGGCCCGCCGGGGGCTGCCCGTCCCCACGGTCATAGCCCACCGCGGCGCCAGCGGCTACCGCCCCGAGCACACCCTGGGCGCCTACCAGTTCGCCCTCGACATGGGCGCCCACGTCATCGAGCAGGACCTGGTGCCCACCCGCGACGGGCACCTGGTGTGCCGTCACGAGAACGACATCAGCGGCACCACGGACGTCGCCGACCACCCCGAGTTCGCCTCCCGCCGCACCACCAAGACGGTCGACGGCCAGTCCATCACCGGCTGGTTCACCGAGGACTTCACCCTCGCCGAGCTGAAGACGCTGCGCGCCAAGGAGCGCATCCCCGGCACCCGCCCGCAGAACACGCTGTACGACGGCCGCTGGACCGTCCCCAGCTTCGAGGAGGTGCTCCGCTGGGCCGAGAAGGAGGGCCGCCGCCGCGGGCACCCGGTGTGGCTGCACGTCGAGACCAAGCACCCCACGTACTTCCGCGGGATCGGCCTCGGCCTGGAGGAGCGCCTGGCCCGGCTGCTCCGCCGCTACGGCCGCCACCGCGCCGACTCGCCGACCTTCCTGCAGTCCTTCGAGCCGACCAGCATGCAGCGCATGGCGGAGCTCGTCGCCACGCCGCGCGTCGTCCTGCTGTGGACCACCGACGACCGCCCGTACGACTTCGTCCAGGCGGGCGACCCGCGCACCGTCGCCGACCTGGTGACGCCCCGCGGCCTCGACTGGATCGCCTCCTACGCCCAGGGCATCGGCCCCCTCCTCGACCTCGTCATCCCCAAGCGCCCCGACGGCCGGCTGGGCGAGCCGACCACCCTCGTCCGCGACGCCCACGCCCGCGGCCTGGTCCTCCACCCCTACACGCTGCGCAACGAGAACGCCTTCCTGCCCGCCGACTTCCGGCGCGGCACGGACCCCAACGCGTACGGCGACGTCTTCGGCGCGTACCGGGCGTACTTCGCCACCGGCATCGACGGCATCTTCACCGACCAGCCCGACACGGCCCTGCTCGCCGCGGCCGACCACCGCGGCCGCTGACGCCCCGCGGGGGCACGCGGACCGTCACCCGCGTGCCCCCGCGGCCACCCCGCCGGGTGAATCCGCCTCCGGCCGGGCAACTCCCCCGGCCCGCCGCGGGTCGTGCCCGGCATGACGCCCCGCCACCCGCTCCCGGAACCCCGTCACACCCTCCCGCGCGCGCCGGCCGTCCCCGAAGCGCTCGGGGCGCTCGCCCCGCTCCTGGCCGCCGAGTCCGAGGCCGAGGCCGCCGCGTCGGGCGCCGACCCCCGCGACCTCCAGCAGGCCGTCTGGCTCAGGCTCCTCGAACACCTCGACGGGCCGGGCATCCCCGCCCGCCCCGCCGACTGGCTGCGCCGCGCCGTGCGGGAGGAGGCCCGCCGGGCCCGCCGCACGGCCGCCCGGGAACTCCCGTACACCGGCGAGCCCGCCCCCGACGCCCGCTCCGGGCCCGCGCCCGGCCCCACCCCCGAACACGCCGCGGTGCAGGCCGAACGCCACCGGGCGCTGCGCGCCGCCGTCCACCGGACCCCGGCCCGCTGCCGGGGCCTGCTGTCCGCGATGCTCTCGCCGGACGACCCGACGTACCGCGAGATCGCGGGCGGGCTCGGCGTCCCCCGGGGCAGCCTGGGCCCGCTGCGCTCCCGGTGCCTGGGGTGCCTGCGCAGGATGCTGGCGCCGGAGACCGGCGCGCCCGCCCGTCCGGGAGGGACGCGGTAGACCCGGCGCGGCCGGGCGACCCCGGGCGCTCACGGGCGCCGCCTTCCGCGGCGGGCGCACCGGACGGGGCCCGGAGCCGTGTTGCCGCCGCCGGGGCGGGGCCGAGCCGTACGGCGGCCCCGCCCCGCCTCCGTCGGCCGGGGAGGACTACCGGGCGGCCGGGGCGGTCCGGTGGGCGCGACGCAGCCACAGGATCCCGGTCACGGGCAGCAGGACCGGGATGAACACGTAGCCGTAGCCGAACTGCGACCACACCGTGGAGTCGGGGAAGGCCGCCGGGTCGAGCAGCGTCCACGTCCCGACCACCAGCACACCCACCAGTTCGACGGCGCAGCACACCAGCGCCGCCCTGCGGGCCGTCTCACCGCCGCGCACCAGCGTGTACGTGATGAAGACGTACACGACGGCCGCCACGGCCGACAGCGAGTACGCCAGCGGAGCCCGGTCGAACTCGGTCGCGAACTGGTACGCGGAGCGCGACACCGCGCCCACCGACATCACCCCGTACAGCCACACCAGCAGCATGCCGGGTCCCCTGACCAGCCGATCGGCGGCCATCAGCCCTCCCACCAGATGTCGTGGAGGCGCACCTCCAGCACGGCCAGGACCACCGCGCCGGCCGCGACCGTCGCCGACCCCCACCGGCTCCGCTCGACCAGCGACATGAAGCCCGCCGCCGGCAGCGCGAACAGCGCCCCGAGCAGGTACGCCACGAAGATCGCCGCACCCTCGTCGGCCTCCTCGCCCCGCGCGAGCCGCACCACGCCGACCACCGCCTGGGCCAGGGCCAGCACGGTCACCACGGCCATGCCGGCGAAGTGCCGGTCCTTCGTCGGCTGGTCCCGGTACGCGGCGAAACCGCACCACGCGGCGAGGGCCAGCGCGGCGAGGGACACCGTGAGCGTCAGGGCGTTGAACATGCGCCGAGACTATTACGGACGAAAACCCCCGCCGCGACCGGCCCCGCCGCCGACGCGACCGGCCCCGCCGCCGACGCGACCGGCCCCGTCCGCGTGGCCCCGGACACAGCCGCCCCCGCGCTCCTGCCCGCTGGCTCTCCGCAGCGCTCCGGTGTTCCCGCAGGTCGGAGCCTTGCAATCGCCGTGGGGCCGCCCACCGCGCCTGCGGCGTTCCCCGCCGTGCCGCCACCAAGGCGTCCGCTATGCGGACACCTTCGGCCGGTGCGGAAGACGGTCTGCTTTACTGGGCGCCATGACCACGACGAGCACCCGCATCCTTGCGACCGAGGCGATGACGACGCCCGGTGCTCGTTGTATGTGTCGAATGCGCGCCTTCTAGAGGGCCCCTGACGAGCCTCGCGCCCCGAAGCGAGACCCGACGCACCAGTCGGACGCGTCCGCGTGGAACAGACCGCGGACCGCGCCCCTCCCGCGCACCCGCCTCCCCGACGGCGGCCCCACCGCGCGCAGTGACGAACTCCCCGTGCCCGGCGGACCCCCGCGCCGCGCACTCGACAGTGACGGACCATCCTGTGATCACCACCAAGGGCCTGACCAAGGTCTACGAGTCGCGCGGCCGCCGGGTCACCGCTCTGGACGGTGTCGACCTGCACGTCCGCGAAGGCGAGGTGTTCGGCGTCATCGGCCGGAGCGGCGCCGGCAAGTCCTCCCTCATCCGCTGCGTCAACCTGCTGGAGCGCCCCACCTCCGGCACCGTGACGGTCGACGGCACCGACCTGACCGCCCTCGCCGGACGCGGCCGGCGCGCGGGCAGGGACCTGCGCCGCGCCCGCAGCCGCATCGGCATGGTCTTCCAGCACTTCAACCTGCTGTCCTCGCGCACCGTCCAGGCCAACGTCGAACTGCCCCTGGAGATCCTCGGCGCCTCCGGAGCCGAACGCTCCCGCCGGGCCCTGGAACTCCTCGACCTCGTCGGCCTCGCCGACAAGGCCAAGGCGTACCCCGGCCAGCTCTCCGGCGGCCAGAAGCAGCGCGTCGGCATCGCCCGCGCCCTGGCCGGCGACCCCCGGGTGCTCCTCTCCGACGAGGCCACCAGCGCCCTCGACCCGGAGACCACCCGCTCCATCCTCCAGCTGCTGCGCGACCTGAACCGGCAGCTCGGGCTGACCGTCCTGCTGATCACCCACGAGATGGACGTCGTGAAGACCGTCTGCGACTCCGCCGCGCTGATGAAGGGGGGCCGCGTCGTCGAGTCCGGCACCGTCGCCGGACTCCTCGCCACCCCCGGCTCCGAACTCGCCGCCGAGCTGTTCCCGGTCAGCGGACACGCCACCGGCCCGGACCGCACCGTCGTCGACGTGACCTTCCACGGCGAGGCCGCGGCCCGGCCGGTCGTCTCCCAGCTCGCCCGCACCTACAACATCGACATATCGATCCTCGGCGCCGCCATGGACACCGTCGGCGGCAAGCAGATCGGCCGGATGCGCATCGAACTCCCGGGCCGCTACGACGAGAACGTCGTCCCCGTCGGCTTCCTGCGCGAACAGGGCCTCCAGGTCGACGTCGTCGCCCCCGCCGCGGACCCCGCCACGACCCCCACCACGAACCCCGGCACCGGCTCGCCGTCGCCGCTCGCCGAGGAGGCCGCCAAGTGACCTGGTCGGACATGCAGCCCCTGCTCGCCCAGGGCACCGTCGACACCCTCTACATGGTCCTGTGGGCCACCGTCGCCTCCGTGCTCGGCGGGCTCCCCCTCGGCCTCCTCCTCGTCCTCACCGACCAGGGCGGACTGCTGCGGAACAAGGCGGTCAGCAAAATCGTCGGCGCGATCGTGAACGTCGGCCGCTCGCTGCCGTTCATCATCCTGCTGATCGCGCTGATCCCGTTCACCAAGCTCGTCGTGGGCACCTTCATCGGCCCGACCGCGATGATCGTCCCCCTCGCTGTCGGCGCCGTCCCCTTCTTCGCGCGCCTCGTCGAGACCGCCGTCCGCGAGGTCGACCACGGCCTGGTCGAGGCCGTCCAGTCCATGGGCGGCTCCGTCCCCACGATCGTCCGCAAGGTCCTCCTGCCGCAGGCCCTGCCGTCCCTGGTCTCCGCCGTCACCACCACCGTGATCGTCCTCATCGGCTACTCGGCCATGGCCGGGGCGGTCGGCGGCGAGGGCCTCGGGTCCAAGGCCATCACCTACGGCTACCAGCGGTTCGACACCGCGTTCATGCTCGTCACCGTGGTGGTCCTGATCGTGCTCGTCTCCGCCGTCCAACTCGCCGGCGACGGCGTCGTACGGCTCCTCGCCCGCCGCGGACGCGCCACGTCCTGACCGGCCCCACCAGACTTCCCGCGACCCTCACCGCTCGCGGCCGAAGAACGAGCCCGCACTCCTTGTCCGGGCGTTCCACCACACCAGAAAGAGGCACTCTTCGTGCTGAACCGGATCAAGACCCTCGCCGCCCTCACCGGCACCACCGCCCTCGCCGTCGGCCTCACCGCCTGCGGCACCGCCTCCGACCCGGCCGCCTCCGGCTCCGGCGACGACGCGTCCAAGCCGCTCGTCGTCGCCGCGTCCCCGACCCCGCACGCCGACATCCTCGCGTACGTCAAGGACAACCTCGCCGAGAAGGCCGGCCTCACGCTGGAGGTCAAGGAGTTCACCGACTACGTCCTGCCCAACACCGCCACGCAGGACGGCCAGGTCGACGCCAACTACTTCCAGCACAAGCCGTACCTGGACGACTTCAACAAGAAGAACAAGACCACCATCGTCCCCGTGGTCGACGTCCACCTCGAGCCGCTCGGCCTGTACTCCCAGAAGCTCACGTCCCTCAAGGACCTCAAGGCCGGCCAGACCGTCGCCGTCCCCAACGACACCACCAACGAGGGCCGCGCGCTCAAGCTCCTCGCCGACAACGGCCTGATCACCCTCAAGGCCGGCGTCGGCGCCGACGCCGGGCTCTCCGACGTCGCCGACAGCAAGGGCCTGGAGTTCAAGGAGCTGGAGGCCGCCACCATCCCGCGCGCCCTGAGCGACGTCGACGCCGCCGTCATCAACGGCAACTACGCCATCGAGGCCGAGCTCACCCCCGCCGAGGACGCCCTGGTCCTGGAGAAGCCCGAGGGCAACCCGTACGCCAACTTCCTCGCCGTCAAGGACGGCAACGAGGACGACCCGCGCGTGAGGAAGCTCGCCGAGCTCCTCGCCTCGCCCGAGGTCCGCACGTACATCGAGAACACCTACAAGGGCTCGGTGATCCCCGCCTCCGGCACCACCAAGTAACCCGTCCACCCCGGCGGCCCCGCCCGCGGCCCCGCGCACCGGCCGGTGCGCGGGGCCCCGCACGTCCCGCCATGCACGGCCCCCCGCTCATGCTGCATGCTGTCCGTTCACGGTCTCACCGCCCGGTCCCCGGCCCCCGGCATGGAGTTGCGCATGACTACCACCTTTCCGGACGTCTCCATCAGCACGGAACGGTTGGTGCTGCGCCCCTACGACGACGCGGACGTCCCCGCCCACGTCGAGATGATGAACGACGAGCTGGTCGTCGCCTGGACCTCCGCGCCCCACCCCTACACCACCGCCCACGCCGAGGAGTGGGTCCACCGGGCCGCCCCCGCCGAACGCACCAGCGGCCGCGGACTGGTCCTCGCCGTCACCGAGTTCCTCACCCAGCGCCTCGTCGGCGCCGTCCGCCTCCACCACACCGACTGGCGCGCCCGCTCCGCCGAGATCGCCTGCATCACCGCCCCCTGGGCCCGCGGCGAGGGCTACGCCACCGAGTCCGTCCTCGCCGTCGCCCGCTGGCTCTTCCGCGAGCAGCGCTTCGAGCGCCTCGAACTGCGCACCGCCGCCGGCAACACCGCCTCCCAGCAGGTCGCCCAGAAGATCGGCTGCGTCAGCGAGGGCGTCCTGCGCAACGCCTGGATAGCCCGCCTCCGGACGGAGGCCGGAACCTGGACCGAGACCCGGACCGACCTCATCGTCTGGAGCCTCCTGCCCGAGGACCTCGAAGGCGCCGGCGACCCCTACGCCCANCCCNGGCNNCCCGCGTACCCCGACTGGAACTGACCGCCCCGCCACCCGCCGGGACGCCCCGCCTGCGGGTACGCTCGCAGCAGCCCCGACCTGCACCGACACCCCAGGGAGACACGCGAAGATGGCCGACCGGGTCACGGTGATCGGATGGGACGGCTCACCCCTCACCGCCGCCGCGCGGTCCGCCCTCTCGGCAGCCACCCTCGTCGCGGGAGCCGCCCACCACCTCGCGCTCCCCGAGGTCCCCGAACGGGCCGAGCGGATCCGCCTCGGCAGCGTCGACCTCGCCGCCCGCCGCATCGCCGGACACCGCGGCACGGCCGTCGTCCTCGCCGACGGCGACCCCGGCTTCTTCGGCGTCGTCCGCGCCCTGCGCGACCCCCGCCACGGCCTGGAGGTGGAGGTCGTCCCCGCCGTCTCCTCCGTCGCCGCCGCCTTCGCCCGCGCCGGGATGCCCTGGGACGACGCCCGCGTCGTCGCCGCCCACACCCGGACGCTGCGCCGCGCCGTCAACGTCTGCCGCGCCCACCCCAAAGTCGCCGTCCTCACCTCCCCGGGCGCCGGCCCCGCCGAACTCGCCCTCATGCTCGACGGCGTCCACCGCACCTTCGTCGTCTGCGAGGCCCTGGGCACCGACCACGAGCAGGTCACCGTCCTCACCTCCGACAAGGCCGCCGACCTCACCTGGCGCGATCCCAACGTCGTCATCGCCATCGGCGGTTCCGTTCCCGCGCCCACCGGGGGCGGCTGGCTCATGGGCCCCGACCCCGGCCCCGTACGCGGCTGGGGCCTCCCCCCCGGCGCGTACGGCGACGAGCCCGCGCCCGCCGCGCCCGGCACCGGCGAGGCGCCCGTCCTGCGCGCCGCCCAACTGGCCCGCCTCGGCCCGCGCGTCGGCGACCTCGTCTGGGACATCGGCAGCGGTTCCGGCGCCTTCGCCGCCGAGGCCGCGCGCTTCGGGGCCGCGGTCATCGCCGTCGACGCCGACCCGGCCGCCTGCGCCCGCGCGGAGGCCGCCGCCCGCCGCTTCGGCGCCCAGCTCCAGGCCGTCGCCGGCCGCGCCCCCTCCGTACTGGAACGCCTCCCCGAACCCGACGTCGTACGCGTCGGCGGCGGGGGAGCGGAGGTCGTCGCCGCCTGCGCCGACCGCCGCCCCGAACGGATCGTCACGCATGCCGGCACCCGCGACGAGGCCGAGGCCGTCGGCGCGGTCCTCGGCGCCGGCGGCTACACCGTCGAGTGCGTCCTCCTCCAGTGCGTCGACCTCGACCCGGCCGCCTGGTCCGAACGCGACCGCTCGGTGGCCTTCCTCATCTCCGGACGCAGGCCCGCCCCGTGATCTCCCCACCGGAGGGGGACCGGTAGGCTGACCGACCGTTCCACCGCGGCCGGGCGTCCGGCGTCCCGTCCACCGGCATCCGCCGGAGGACACCCCTTCGGGGGTACCGCGTGGAGAACGCCACCGGGGCGCGCGACGTGGCGCAGTCCACAGCGACCCGTGGGGGAAGCCGCTTCCACGGGGCCCGAACGCGGCGAGAATGCTGGACGACCGCACGCCGTTCGTGCCGCGCGGCACGCATGCTCGTCGTCGACGACGGGCGGAAGGCTGAAGGATCACAACCGATGGGCGAGGGGTACGCATGACCGACACCGGCCAGGTCCCGGACGAGGGGCAGCCGGAGAACGCAGGCATGGTGGAGCAGCCGGGCACGCCCGTCCCGGACCCGTACACCTTCCTCGACCCCTCCGGCCCCGCCACCGCCGACGACGACGACCTCCTGCTGATGCCGGGCGCCCAGGGCGCCTGGACGGAGCCGCAGCCCGGCGTCCCCCCGGCCCCGCCCGTCACCGTGCCGGCGCCGCCCGCGGAACCCCTCGCGTACGACCCGCCCGCCGCCGCGGGCGACGCCGCCCCCGGGTACGGGCAGGACCCGGGCCCCGGGACCGACGGCCGCGGCGCCGCGCACGCCTCGTGGGCCGCCCAGGCACCGGCTCCCGCCCAGGCCCCGCGGCGGCCGCTGCACATGGGCCCGCCCATGCCCGACACCGGCCGCCTCGTACGTTCGCTCGCCGACCGCGGGCCCGCGCCCGTGCCGCCGGCCCCCGCGCCGCCCCGGCCCAGGCCGCGCCGGTGCCCGGCCCGGAGCACCCGGG
>NZ_CP095474.1:4511643-4511901 GCF_023614315.1 Streptomyces sudanensis
CCCGCCCACGGCGTTCCGGCGGAGGCCCCGCAGGTCTCCGCCCCGGAGCCGGTGCCGGCCGGGCAGCCGGTTGCCGCCCCGGAACCGGCAGCGGCCCAGGCCCCCCCGGCTGCCGGCTCCCTCCCGGAGGAGCAGCCGGCGCCCGCGCACGAGGCCCCGCCCCGGCAGGCGCCCGCGCCCGCCGGGGACACCCCCCGGACGCCGCCCGCCGGCGTGCCCGTTCCCGAGGTGCCGCCGGCCGCCGGGGCCGCGCCCGCC
>NZ_CP095474.1:4512007-4568568 GCF_023614315.1 Streptomyces sudanensis
CCGGTGCGCCGCCCGGGCAGACGGCCGAAGCCCCCTCGCNNGCCGCCACGGCANCCGCCGAGCCGGCCGCTCGTACGCCCGCCGGGCAGGTGGCCGCCCCCGCCGCCGGAGAGCCGTCCGCCGAGGGCGCGCCCGAGGCCGGTGACGCTCCCGCCGCAGCCGCGTCCGACGCCGGGGAGCCGTCCGCCGAGGACGCGCCCGCGGGCCCCGCGGCCGACGCCTCACCCGCCGAGGGCGCACCGGAAGCCGCCGTGCCGCACACCGGGGCGCCCGCCGGGAGCTCCGGGGACGGTGACGCGCCCGCCGTACCGGTCGCCGCGACCGGTGCCGCCGAAGAGGCCGCTCCCACCGAGGAGGCCACCGGATCCGGGGCCGAGGCTCCCGCCGCTCCCGAGGCCGGGCAGGTGCCCGTCGCTCCCGGGGCCGGGGAGGCCCCCGCCGCTCCGATGACGGGAGAGGCACCCGCCGAACCGGCCTCCCTCCCCGAGGAGGAGGCGGCGCCCGCGCAGGTGCCGGACGCCGCCGGCGTGCCCGTCGGGACACCCGCCGAGGCGGTGCCGGCCCCGGTGGCGGCCGAGGAGGAGGCACCCGCCGAAGCCCCCGCCGCCGAAGACGGCACGTCCGCCGGTACGCCCCCCACCGAGGCCGCTCCCACGGAGGCCGCTCCCACGGAGGCCGCTCCCACGGAGGCCGCTCCCACGGAGACCGCTCCCACCCAGGCCGTTCAGGACGAGGCGGCTCCCGCCGATCCGGCGGCCGTCCGGACCCCCGCCGTCGGGGACGCGCCCGTCGCGGCACCGGACACCCACGGGGCCGCCCCGGAAGTCCCGGCCGCCGACACCCCGGAGGCCGCGGGCGCCGAAGAGGCCGCCCCGGCCCCCGACGCCCCGGAAGCCACATCTCCGACGTCCTCAGCGGGGGTGCCCCCGTCCCCCCGGCCGAGGGCCCCCCGCTGAGGACGTCCCGGCCGAGGACACCCCGGCCGAGGCCGTCCCGGAGACCCCNGCCTCCGGCGAGACCGCCCCGACCGCCGTCGCCCCGGAGGTCCCGACCGCCGTCGCCCCGGAGGTCTCGAACCCGGACGCCCCGNNGCATGNNCCNCCGGNCCTCCCGCCCCCGGCTACGCCGACGCCGAGCGGGAGGCGATCCTGCGGGTCATGCGGGAGCGGCGGGACATCCGCAACGGCTTCCGCGGCGACCCCATCCCGCACGAGGTCCTGCTGCGCGTCCTGGAGGCCGCCCACACGGCGCCCTCCGTGGGGCACTCCCAGCCGTGGGACTTCGTCGTCATCCGCTCCGCCGAGACGCGCCGCGCGATGCACGAACTGGCCCAGCGCCAGCGCGAGGCGTACGCCAGGTCGCTCCCCAAGGCCCGGGCGAAGCAGTTCAAGGAGCTGAAGGTCGAGGCCATCCTCGACACCCCGGTGAACATCGTCGTCACCGCCGACCCGACCCGCGGCGGCCGCCACACCCTCGGCCGCCACACGCAGCCGCAGATGGCCCCGTACTCCTCCGCGCTCGCGGTGGAGAACCTGTGGCTCGCCGCCCGCGCCGAGGGCCTCGGCGTCGGCTGGGTCAGCTTCTTCGACGAGCGTGAGATGGTGCGCGTCCTCGGCCTGCCCGAGCACCTCGAAGTCGTCGCGTACCTGTGCGTCGGGTACGTCGACGAGTTCCCCGAGGAGCCGGAGCTGATGCAGGCCGGCTGGTCGAAGCGGCGCCCCCTGTCCTGGGTCGTCCACGAGGAGACGTACGGCCGCCGCGTCCTGCCCGGCGAGGAGCCGCACGACCTCCTGCGGGAGACCGTCGCCGCCATCCGCCCGCTGGACGCCAAGGCGCTCGGCGAGGCGTGGGAGCGGCAGAAGCGCATGACGAAGCCGGCCGGCGCGCTCGGCATGCTGGAGATCATCTCCGCGCAGCTGTGCGGCCTGTCCCGGACCTGTCCGCCGCCCGTTCCCGAGCCCGCCGCCGTGGCGGTCTTCGCCGGGGACCACGGGGTGCACGCCCAGGGCGTCACGGCCTGGCCGCAGGAGGTGACGGCCCAGATGGTCGCCAACTTCCTCGGCGGCGGCGCCGTCTGCAACGCCTTCGCCAACCAGGTCGGCGCCGAGGTCTGCGTCGTGGACGTCGGCGTCGCCGCCGACCTCCCCGCCACCCCCGGCCTGCTGCCCCGCAAGGTCCGCGCCGGCACGGCGGACTTCACCACCGGCCCCGCCCTCACCCGCGACGAGGTGCTCGCCGCGATCGGGGTCGGCATCGAGACCGCCCGCGACCTCGTCACCGCCGGCAACAAGGCGATCCTCACCGGTGAGATGGGCATCGCCAACACCACCGCGTCGGCCGCGCTGATCTCCGTCTACACGGGTGCCGACCCGGCCGAGGTCACCGGCCGCGGCACGGGTGTCGACGACGAGATGCACGCCCGGAAGATCGACGTCGTCCGACGCGCCCTCGACCTCCACCGGCCGGACCCGGCCGACCCGATCGGCGTCCTCGGCGCGGTCGGCGGCCTGGAGCACGCCGCGATGGTCGGCTTCGTCCTCGGCGGGGCGTCGCTGCGCACGCCCGTCGTCCTCGACGGCGTCAGCGCGGGCGCGGCCGCCCTCGTGGCCCGCGCCATCGCCCCCGAGTCGATCGCCGCGTGCATCGCCGGCCACCGCAGCGCGGAGCCCGGCCACACGGCCGCGCTCGGCAGGCTGGGCCTGCGTCCGCTCGTCGACCTGGACCTCCGCCTCGGCGAGGGCACCGGCGCCCTGCTGGCGCTGCCGCTGGTCCAGAGCGCGGCCCGCGCCATGCACGAGGTGGCGACGTTCGACTCGGCGGGCGTCACCGAGAAGTAGCCCCGCCTCGGCGTGCGTCCCCGCGCCCCGGCGGCCGGCCCGTCGCCCCGGCGGGACCGGCCGCCGGGGCGACGGCCGTCCCGCCCCGGGACCGGCCGCCGGGGCGACGGCCGTCCCGCCCCGGGACCGGACGCCGGCGCCCCGTATCGTGGTGTCGGCATCCCCTGTCCCACCAGCCACTTCACCGCCGCAGTGGCCGTATCCCGCACCATCCGCCGAGGAGACCACACCACCATGGTCGAGAACGCCGACCAGCCCGCCTACCCCGTAGGACTCCGCCTCTCCGGGCGCCGTGTCGTCGTCCTCGGCGGCGGCCAGGTGGCGCAGCGCCGCCTCCCGGCGCTCATCGCCGCGGGCGCCGACGTCACCCTCGTCTCACCGTCCGCCACGCCGTCCGTGGAGGCCATGGCCGACACCGGCGAGATCCGCTGGGAGCGCCGCCGGTACGAGGAGGGGGACCTCGCCGGCGCCTGGTACGCGCTCGTCGCCACCACCGACCCGGAGGCCAACGCCCGCGCGTCCGCCGAGGCCGAGCGGAGCAGGATCTGGTGCGTGCGCGCCGACGACGCCGAGGCCGCCACCGCCTGGACCCCCGCGACCGGCAGGGTCGAGGGCGTCACCGTCGCCGTCCTCACCGGCACCGACCCGCTCCGCTCGGCCGCCGTGCGCGACGCGGTCGTCGAGGGGCTGCGCGACGGCACCCTCGCCGCGCCCCAGCGCCGCGACCGCGCCCCGTTCGTCGCCCTCGTCGGCGGCGGCCCCGGCGACCCGGACCTCATCACCGTGCGCGGCCGGCGGCTCCTCGCCGAGGCGGACGTGGTGATCGCCGACCGGCTGGGGCCGCGCGACCTGCTCGACGAACTGCCCCCGCACGTCGAGGTGATCGACGCGGCGAAGATCCCGTACGGCCGGTTCATGGCGCAGGAGGCCATCAACGACGCGCTGATCGAGCACGCCAGGCGGGGCAGGTCCGTGGTCCGGCTCAAGGGCGGCGACCCGTTCGTCTTCGGCCGCGGCATGGAGGAGGCGCAGGCCCTGGCCGAGGCGGGCATCCCCTGCACGGTCGTCCCCGGCATCTCCAGTTCGATCTCGGTGCCCGGCGCCGCCGGGATCCCCGTCACCCACCGCGGGGTCGCCCACGAGTTCACCGTGGTCAGCGGCCACGTCGCCCCCGACGACCCGCGCTCCCTCGTCGACTGGGCGTCGCTGGCGAGACTGCGCGGCACGCTCGTGGTCCTCATGGGCGTCGACAAGATCGGCGGGATCGCGGAGGCGCTGATCGCCCACGGCAAGGACCCGGCCACACCCCTGGCCCTCGTCCAGGAGGGCACCACCGCGGCGCAGCGCCGCGTGGACGCCACCCTGGCCACGGTCGCGGAGACGGTGCGCGCCGAGGGCGTCCGCCCGCCCGCCGTCATCGTGATCGGCGATGTGGTCTGCGAAGCCCCGGACAAGCACCGGCGCTGACCCCGGCCCCCTCCCCCCACCTCCGACAAGGCGGCAGCTTCCCGTGGCAGAACTCCTCACCGTCGACGACCCCGGCGACCCGCGCCTGCACGACTACACGGACCTCACCGACGTGGAACTGCGCCGCCGCCGCGAACCGCGGGAGGGGCTGTTCATCGCCGAGGGCGAGAAGGTCATCCGCCGCGCCCTGCACGCCGGGTACCGGATGCGGTCGATGCTGCTGTCGCCGAAGTGGCTGGACGCCATGCGGGACGTCGTCGACCGGGCCGACGCGCCGGTGTACGTGGTGGAGCCGGCCCTCGCCGAGCGGGTCACCGGCTACCACGTCCACCGCGGCGCGCTGGCGTCCATGCACCGCGAGCCGCTGCCCGCGGCCCCGGACCTGCTCGCGACGGCCCGCCGCGTGGCCGTCCTGGAGTCCGTCAACGACCACACCAACGTCGGCGCCGTCTTCCGCAGCGCCGCGGCCCTCGGCATGGACGCGGTCCTGCTCTCCCCGGACTGCGCGGACCCGCTCTACCGGCGTTCGGTGAAGGTGTCGATGGGCGCGGTCTTCTCCGTGCCCCACGCCCGCCTCGACGACTGGCCGCACGGCCTCCGGGCGGTGCGGGAGGCGGGCTTCCGGTTGCTGGCGCTGACGCCCGGCGAGGGGGCGATCACCCTCGACGAGGCGGCCCCGCACCGTCTGGAGCGGGTGGCGCTGATGCTGGGCGCCGAGGGCTCGGGGCTGTCGGCGCGGGCGCTGGAGGCGGCCGACGCGCGGGTGCGCATCCCGATGGCGCACGGCGTCGACTCGCTGAACGTGGGAGCCGCGGCGGCCGTCGCGTTCTACGCCGTGACGGCGGGCCGTCCTCAGCCCTGAAGGGCCTGCGCCCCGGCGATGCCGAGCAGCACCACCAGCGTCACGACGACGAACACGAACAGCCGCTGACGCAGCAGCCGCGGGTTGGCGGGCCGCAGCCGGCCCGGCGAGGTCCCCGGCCCCGTCCCGGTCCGGCGCGGCCCCGTGCGCGGCCCGGGGCGCGTACCCGGCTGCGAGGGGTGCTGCCGGGCGCGGGACCCGCCGGTCCCCGGCGGCGTCGGTTGCGGGCCCCTCCCGCGCGGCGCGGGGGTGCGCTGCGCCCGGCCCCGCATGGTCCGCTCGGTGTAGCGCTCCGTGGCACCCGGCACCGGGTGCGCCGCCCGCCCGCCGCCGGTGCCCCGGTCGGCGCGTTCCGGCCGCTCGGCCCGGCCGGAACGCGACAGGGCGGTCCGCGCCTCCGCCGGCACGGCCGCCATACCCAGCCCCTGCGCCTCCCGCGCGGCGATCTCCTTCAGCCGCAGCGAGAGCTGCAGCGTGCTCGGCCGTTCCTCCGGCTCCTTCGCGAGGCAGGCGCGCACCAGCGGGGCCAGCGCGTCGGGGACGCCGTCCAGATGGGGCTCCTCGTGGACGACGCGGTACAGCATCACCTCGGAGCTGCCGTGCCCGAACGGCGAGTCGCCCGTCGCCGCGTACGCCAGGGTCGCGCCGAGCGCGAAGACGTCCGTCGCCGGTGTGACGGCCGCGCCGCGCACCTGCTCGGGCGCGAGGAAGCCGGGGGAACCCACCGCCGTGCCGACGTGGGTGAGGGTGGAGGCGCCGGTGGCCCAGGCGATGCCGAAGTCGATGATCCGCGGCCCCTTCGGGGACAGCAGGATGTTCGACGGCTTCAGGTCCCGGTGCACGACGCCCGCCTCGTGGACGGCGACCAGGCCCTCCGAGAGCGCGGCGCCGATCGCGGCCACGTCGGCCGCGGGCAGCGGCCCCCCCTCGGCGACCTTGTCGTGGAGCGAGGGACCCGGTACGTACTGCGTGGCGAACCAGGGGCGCTCGGCCTCCAGGTCGGCCGCCACCAGCCGGGCCGTGCAGCCGCCGCGGATCCGCCGCGCGGCGGACACCTCGCGTGCGAAGCGCGACCGGAACTCCTGGTCCTCGGCGAGATCCGGCCGGATCACCTTCAGGGCCACCCGCTGCCCGCGCCGGTCGGAGCCGAGGTAGACGACCCCCATCCCGCCCGCGCCCAGCCGCCGGTGCAACCTGAACGAGCCGACGACACGCGGGTCCTCGCGCCGGAGCCGCATCATCGCCATGTCCGTCCCCTACCTGCCGTGGGAGCTCCCCACCCCGCCGTCGCGGTCCTTCTGACGCCGCCCAGCTTACGTACCCGGAACCGGGCCCGCTCATAGGCCGCGCCCTCGCGCCGTGATCGATTCCCGGCCGTGCGCCGGTCTCCGTACCCGCCCCCGGGCCCCGCCGGACCGGTGCCGCCGGACCTGCGGCCCGCCAAGATCCTTTACCGGCAGGGGGGTTGGCCTCCCGGAACCGGCCCGCCGCCCCGGAGTCGCGGGGGAGGCGCACGGGACCGTGCGGGCGCGGGACGGACACGTGAATGATGTCACCCGGCGCCTCCGCGTCGCCGCACACCCCGCGGCGCCCCCTCCGGGAAGACCCGCAGGGCGGGCGACCGCCTCCGACCAGGGGAGTACGCCGCGGGGCGCGCCTCATCCCGGAGGAGGCCCACCGGCCGGTACGAGGGCATGACGCCCGGTGCCGCCCGTCTCCCTAGGGTTGGCGGAGAGCGGCGGGCGGCAGCACTCGTCCCCCGAGGCCAGACGCCCGCCGCCGCACACGGAAACGGGAGGGGAGCCATGGCGGACACGGCACCGCGGACAGCGGTCCGCACGCGGGGGCGGAAGACGGTCCCCGCCCCGTCCGGCGACCGCCCGCCGGCCCGTCGTCATCCCCTGGTGGCGACGGCGATGGTCCTCCCCCTGGCCACGCTCCTGGTCGTCGTGTTCGGCGGGTGGGACGCGGTGGTGAGACAGGCGTCGTCCGTGAGCGCGCTGCTGGGGCGCTGAGCGGGTGCGCCCGGTCCGGGGGAGCGGCCCGCCCCGCAGGACGGGGGAGCGGCGGACGGCAGGTGCGGTCGGCCGGCTGGAGAGCCGGCCGGCCGCTTCTTCGTACCGGACCGTCGGCTTCCGGGCCCCCGGAGGCCGACGGTCCGGTACACGAACGGAGGAACCCCCGTCCGCGGCGGGCGGACGGGGGTTCCTGTCGGTGGACGATACTGGGATTGAACCAGTGACCTCTTCCGTGTCAGGGAAGCGCTCTCCCGCTGAGCTAATCGTCCTTGGAGGTGGAGACGGGATTTGAACCCGTGTAGACGGCTTTGCAGGCCGTTGCCTCGCCTCTCGGCCACTCCACCCGGAGTGCGGGGGTCGGGAGGATCCCCCACTTTCGAGCGGACGACGAGATTCGAACTCGCGACCCTCACCTTGGCAAGGTGATGCTCTACCAACTGAGCCACGTCCGCTTGTCGTTTCCGTTCCGCTCACGCGACCCGGCGACGTGTTGAACTCTAGCGGATTCCCGGGCCAGCACAAAAACGCGTTTCCGCAGCGTGCTGCGCCACCGCCTGCCGGGGCCGGCTCCCGCGCCCCCGGCCGCCCCGCCCCGGCCCGGGGCCGCGCCACCCGGACGGCCCCGCCGCACACCCCGCCCTAGACTCGCATCCGTGCACGACCTCGCCCCCCTGGCCCGCTTCGGCGGCCTCCTCGCCACCGACCTGCGGGACGTCACCAGCGACCCGGAGGCCCTGGAGTCCTCCGGCTTCTGGGCCGTCGCCGCCGATTTCGAGGGCCGCCTGACCTGCGCCCGCTTCGGCGACGTCCGCCCCGACCCGGTGCCGGCCCCCGTACCGGGGCGCTGGCGCGGACCCGCCCGCGGCGACTGGACGTCGTCGCTCGACCGCGACGCGTACACCGCGGGGGTGCGCCGCATCCGCGAGCACATCGCGGCGGGCGAGGTCTACCAGGCGAACCTCTGCCGCGTCCTGTCCGCCCCCCTCCCGGCCGGCACCGCCGACGTGGACGCCCTCACCGCGCTGCTGGCCCGGGGCAACCCGGCCCCCTACGCCGGAACGATTCGCCTGCCCGCGCACGGCGTGGAGATAGCCACCGCCTCCCCCGAGCTGTACCTGCGCCGCGACGGCCGCACCGTCGAGTCCGGCCCCATCAAGGGCACTGGCAGGACCGCGGCGGACCTGCTGGAGAAGGACCATGCCGAGAACGTGATGATCGTCGACCTGGTCCGCAACGACCTCGGCCGCGTCTGCGCCACCGGCACCGTCACCGTCCCGGCGCTCTGCGCCGTCGAACCCCACCCCGGGCTCGTCCACCTCGTCTCCACCGTCCGCGGCGAGCTGGCCCCCGGCGAGGGCTGGCCCGGCCTCCTGGACGCCACCTTCCCGCCCGGCTCCGTCACCGGCGCGCCCAAGTCCAGCGCCCTGCGGATCATCGAGGCCCTGGAGACGGTGCCCCGCGGACCGTACTGCGGCGGCATCGGCTGGGTCGACGCGGACCGCGGCACCGGCGAGCTGGCCGTGGGGATCCGCACCTTCTGGATCGACCGGCGCGAACGCCGGGGCGTCCTGCGGTTCGGCACCGGCGCGGGCATCACCTGGGGCTCCGACCCCGAGCGGGAGTGGCAGGAGACCGAGCTGAAGGCCGCGCGGCTCCTCGCGGTAGCGTCGGGCGCCCACGAGGCGAGCGGAAGGACCACCCGACGATGAAACTGTGGGTCAACGGCGAACTGCGGGACGCGGACGCCGCGACGACCTCCGTCCTGGACCACGGCCTGACCGTGGGCGACGGCGTCTTCGAGACGCTCAAGACGGTCCGGGGCCGGCCCTTCGCCCTCGACCTCCACCTCGACCGGCTCGTCCGCTCCGCGCGCGGCCTCGGCCTGCCCGACCCGGACCTCGACGAGGTGCGCCGCGCCTGCGCCGCCGTCGTCGAGGCCAACCCGGTGGAACTCGGCCGCCTCCGCGTCACGTACACCGGGGGCCCCGCCCCGCTCGGCTCCGACCGCGGCGACGCCGGCCCGAGCCTCTTCGTCGCCCTCGGCGAGGTCGCGCCCCGCCCGGACACCACGGCCGTCGTCACCGTCCCCTGGACCCGCAACGAGCGCAGCGCCCTGGCCGGCCTGAAGACCACCTCGTACGCGGAGAACGTCGTCGCCCTGGCCCACGCCCACCGGCGGGGCGCGTCCGAGGCGCTGTTCGCCAACACCGTCGGGCAGCTCTGCGAGGGCACCGGCTCCAACGTCTTCGTCGTCCTCGACGGCGTGCTCCACACCCCGCCGCTCGCCTCGGGCTGCCTCGCCGGCGTCACCCGCCGGCTGACCGCCGAGTGGACCGGCGCCCGGGAGACGGACCTCCCCATGGAGGTGCTGCACACCGCCGACGAGGTCTTCCTGACCTCCACGCTCCGCGACGTCCAGGCCGTCCACCGCGTCGACGACCGCGAACTCGCGCCCGTGCCCGGCCCGGTCACCGCCGGGGCGATGCGCGTCTTCGCGGAGCGGGCCGCCCTGCTGTGACCCGGTGAGGATCCGGCCCGGGACGGGTAGGGAAGCGGTGATGACCACCACCCTGCGGCCTTCGGGGCCGCTCCGACGGTTCGACGACGGCACCCTGTCGCGCTCCTACGCGGTGTGCGTCGACAGCCGCCCCGTGGGCGCCGTGCGGGTGGGTACGCTCCGCCTGGCCGGCCGCATCCTCGGCACCATCGCGGACCTGCGCGTCGACGAGGCGGACCGCGGCCGCGGCCGGGGCGCCGTCGCCGCGCTCGCCGCCGAGGAGGTGCTGCGGGGTTGGCGCTGCGACCGGGTGCGGGTCTCCGTGCCCGCCGGCGCCCGTGCCGCCCTGCGCCTCGCCGCGGCCCTGGGGTACACCGAGAGCGGTCACGTCCTGGTCAAGGGCCTCGACCCGGCCGGCGCCGCCCCGCCGCTCCCGGCCGGGCTGGAGATCCGCCCCATGACGGACGCGGAGTCCGCCCGCTGGATCGCCGCCGAACCGGGCCGCGCCGCCCTGCTCCCCGACGGCCCGGCCGCCGCGGGGGCCCTGCTCCACGTCGCTGTGCGGGACGGCGTGCGGGTCGGCCACCTGTGGACCGGCCGGCGCGACCTGCCGACGGGGGACCGGGTGCCGTACGTGTGGGACATCGCCGTCGCCGAGGGCGAACGCCGCAGGGGGTGCGGCCGGGCCCTGATGCGCTTCGCCGAGGGCCTGGTGCGGGCCGCCGGCGGCGACCGCCTCGTCCTGCGGGTGGACCCCGGCAACGCCCCGGCCCGCACCCTGTACGCGTCGCTCGGCTACCGGCCGCTGTTCACGGACCACGAGAAGACCCTGCACTGACCCGGGCCGGGCGGCGGCCCGCGGCGGTCCCGGCGGGTCAGCGCCCGGCGAGCAGGCGGTCGGCGATCTCCTCGACGCGGGCGCGCAGGCCCTCCTGGCTCCTGCCGCCGTCCAGGCGCTCCCCGCCGATCACGTAGGTGGGCGTGCCGGTGACGCCGATGGCCTTGCCCTCGGCCTGGTCGGCGTCGACCGCCAGCAGGTGCCGGCCGTCGACGAGCGCCGTGTCGAACTCCTCCTCGTCCAGCCCCAGGCCGCGCGCCGCCTCCAGCAGGAACGCCTCGCCCCGCGCGTCCAGTTCCTCGACGCGCCCGAGGACCTCCTCCACGTACGGCCAGCCCGCGCCCTGCGCGAGGGCCTCCTCGGCGGCCTGGGCGGCGGCGTAGGAGTGCTTGTGCTTCTCCAGGGGGAAGTGGCGCAGCCGCACCTCCAGCCGGTCGCCGTAGCGGTCCCGCAGGGACCGCAGGTCCTCCAGGGCCGTCCGGCAGTCCGGGCACTGCAGTTCGCACCAGACGTCCAGGACGACGGGCCGGGCGGTGTGGTCGGTGGTGGAGTCGTTCATGGCGCCCAGTCTTCCAGCCCGGCGGCACCGGCCCAAGCGGGACCGGACGTCCGGGGCCCCGACCGGGACCGTGGGAGGAGGACGACCCGGAGATCTCCCGGAGACCGCCCGCCGACCGCCCGGACCCGTGGCCGGCGCGGGCCCGGCCGATGCAGGATGGAAGGGACGTGACGCCCAGGGCTGGAGGACCGGATGCTTGCCGAGACGATCTGCTACGCGGTGTCCGCGGCGGGGTTGGGCATCGCGGCGATCACGGCGTACCGCAGGCGGTTCCTCGCCGCGGCCCATGTCGCCGCCTACGCGCTGGTCCCCCTCGGCCTGGTGCTGACCGGCGCCGTCGAGTGGGTGGCCGGCATGGCGCTCAGCCCGGTGGCGTGGGCCGGCTTCGGACTGCTCGGGGCGTCGTGGCTGCTGTTCGCGGTCACGCGGACCGTCGAGCGGCGCCGGGGCGCCCGCCGGGAGCGCGGGGTGGCGGGGGCGGAGCGACCGGCCGCGGNGGCGCCGGCCCGCCNGCCGGCGGCGCCGGCCGCGGGGGAGCGCCGCACGGGCGGGAACGCCTCCGCCGACGACTTCGACGAGATCGAGGCCATCCTCAGGAAGCACGGCATCTGAGGCCGCCCCGCGGCGGCGCGAGGTGGCGCGAGGGGTGGCGGTGGGCGGCGGGGCGACGGCGATTGATCGAAGTATGCGGTGAACTCGCCCTGTTTGCCTGGTCTGTTGGGTGAGCGGCGCCGTGCCGGGTGCGCCATCATCGGCCGCGAGATGTCCGATACCCCGCGGGGACAGGACCCCGCCACCACCAGAGAACCGCGCGGCTGCCTGTTCGCGCTCTCCCAGCCACCGCTCATGATCTTCCTGGGGGTGATCGGCGCCCTCCTCCTGATGGCGTCGGTGCACGACCTCTTCCTGCTGTGACCGCCCTCCCGCCCCGGGCCGCGCTCCCCTCCCGGGGCGCGTGCCGGGCCGTCGCACGCGGGGCTCCGGAGACCGGGCGGCCCCGCGCGGGCCGGCCGGTCAGTCGGCCGCCGCGTCCCTGCGCCGCGCCCGGTACGCCGCCACGTGCAGCCGGTTGCCGCAGGTGCGGCTGTCGCAGTAGCGGCGCGAACGGTTGCGGGACAGGTCCACGAAGGCCCGTCCGCAGTCCGGCGCCTCGCACCGGCGCAGCCGCTCGCGCTCGCCCGCCACGAGGAGGAAGGCGAGCGCCATGCCGCAGTCGGCGGCGAGGTGGTCGGCGACCGAGGCGCCGGGCGCGAAGTAGTGGACGTGCCAGTCGTAGCCGTCGTGGTCGGTCAGCTGCGGGGTGGTGCCGGCCGCGGCGACCAGCCGGTTGACCACCTCGGCGGCCGTCCGCGCGTCGGGCGCGTCGAACACCTCGGCGAACCGGCTCCGCACCTCCCGGACGGCCCGCAGGTCCTGCGGTCCCAGCTCGCCGACCCCGCTCACCCGGTGGCTCTCCACGAAGGCGTACAGCGACGGGACGTCCCCGAGGGCCTCGCCGCGGCCGCCTTCCGGCGCGGTGTTCACCAGGTCGACGACGGTGTCGAGGGCGATACGGGTGTCGTGGGGGATCAGCACGCTTCCGCTCCCTGGCCTGCCGCGGGCGGGCGCCCGGCGGACCCGTCGACTCTAGCGGCTCGCGGGTGCGGCCCCCCGGGCTTGCCGGGCGCGGTCGGGAGCACCGGTGCGCCGCCACCGCGGCGACGTGCGGTGGCGGCGCGTCCGTCCACCCCGTCCGCCGATCCGGGTGCACCGTGCCGGGGCGCGGAGGGGTGTGCCGGCGCCGTCGCCCCGAGTCGGACGGCGCCGGGTGGCTCCTGTGTCGCTCAGCTCTCCGCGAGGATGTGCGAGAGCTCCGTGTCGAGGTCGAAGTGACGGTGTTCGGTGCCGGGGGGCACCGCGGCGTCGGTCCGCTTGAGGAACGACTCCAGGGCCCGCGCCGGGGCCTCCAGCAGGGCCTCGCCCTCCGGGGAGCTGAGGGCGATGCAGACGACGCCCTGGCCGTGGCTGCGGGAGGGCCAGACCCTGACGTCGCCGGTGCCGGTGGGCCGGTGCAGCCCCTCGGCGAGGAGGTCGCGGGCGAAGACCCACTCGACCGTCTCCTCGGCCCCGGTGTGGAAGGTGGCGTGCACGGCATACGGATCGGCCGTGTCATACCGCAGGCCCGCCGGAACAGGCAGTGAGGACTCGCTCGACACAACGAGGCGCAGGTGCAGCTCGCAGCTGACCGTGGTGTTCATAAGCGCCATGGCCTTTCGCTCAGTGTGCGCTCGGGGATTCGCACGTCGGCGAAATCGACATCCCACCTACCGTGCCGTTGTAAACCCCTCTGTCCGCTTTAGGGCGCATTGAGTACCTCGACTGGCAGTGAGTAACCGCCGGTTATGGGCGGATTCCGGTAATCCGCACTCGCCGCTCGTCGGGTAAGTTTGGCCTTATGAGCGCGGAGAGTGACGAGCGGGGTGGGGCCGCCCGAGCGGCGGGCGGAACGCCTGCGGCGGGGGGCGCCACCGAGGGGACCGACGGCGAACGGCCGCTCGGCTCCAGGGCACCCGCCTTTGTGAAAGCCCGACGGCCCCTGCACCTGAGCTGGCAGGTCGGGGTCTTCCTCATCGGTCTCACCGTCGTCGTGATCGGTGTGATCATGTTGCCGCTGCCCGGGCCCGGCTGGATCGTGATCTTCGGCGGCATGGCCATCTGGGCGACCGAGTTCGTCTGGGCGCAGCTCGTCCTGCGCTGGACCAAGCACAAGGTCACGGAAGCCGCGCAGCGGGCACTCGACCCCCGCGTCCGGCGCCGCAACCTCGTGCTGACCGTCACCGGTCTGGTCCTCACCGGAGCCCTGGCCGGGGTGTACGTGTGGAAGCTCGGCCTCGTCATGCCGTGGGAGGCCGACGAGTGACCCCGGCGGTGCCGTACGGGGTCGGGGCACCGGCTGACATGGGGTAATGTTTGCGGTGCGCCCGGGCGATTAGCTCAGCGGGAGAGCGCTTCGTTCACACCGAAGAGGTCACTGGTTCGATCCCAGTATCGCCCACCACCCGGCCCGAAGGCCCCGGAGGTTCACCTCCGGGGCCTTCGGCATGCCGGGCGCCGTACGCGGCGGACGCCCCCGTGCACCGGGACCACCACCGCCTCCGCGGCCTTTGGACCCCGGCCGCCCGGCGCCGTCCTGGAGCATCCCCGGCCCCGCCCCTGTCGGCGCCCCGGGTACCCGCGGCCCGCCGCCTCGGCGGCCGTACCGCCACCCCCACCGTCCGCTTCCCCAACTCCGTACGGGCCCCTCCGTCACCCCCGCCGAGAGGCGCCGCGATCCCGGCGCCCCGGTTCCGGGCAGCGCCCTCGCCGGAGACGTGGGGGCCGGGCCCGCCGGACCCCGGCCGCGGACCGCGCCCGCGGCACCCGCGTCCGGTACGAGCACGGGAGGGGTGCGCCCGCGAGCCGCTCCCGTACCGCCTCGCCGTCCCCGGCCGGCTCCTCCTCCCCGCCGGCCGCGCGCCGACGGTGCGCGGCCGGCCGCCGGGGCCGGGCCGCGTACCCGCGGGCCGTTTGAACGGGAAGCGTCGGGGCCTGTATGGTTCAGTGCGTTCCCGGGCGATTAGCTCAGCGGGAGAGCGCTTCGTTCACACCGAAGAGGTCACTGGTTCGATCCCAGTATCGCCCACCGAAAAGGCCGGTCCCCTCAGCGGACCGGCCTTCGCGCGTCCCCGGCATCCGCTCCCGGGCCGTCGCCGGCCGCTCCGGGCACAGGGGGTGCGCCGGGTCCACCGCCCCCGTCTCGGAGGGGCACCGGCACGCCCGGGCCCACCGGCCACCGGGGCGTCCGCGGCCGGCGGTCCTCCTCCCGCGCCACCAGGGCCGCCGAAACGACGCGGTCCCGTTCGGCGTCCGCCTCCGCCGTCTCCGCGCCGAACACGGCCGGGCGCCCTCGAAACCGGCGCCGCACCCCGGCAGCCCGCGCGCATCGGCGGCGGAAGGGCCGATCCCCGCCCGGGACGG
Organism: Streptomyces sudanensis; assembly: GCF_023614315.1. Taxonomy (NCBI): domain Bacteria; kingdom Bacillati; phylum Actinomycetota; class Actinomycetes; order Kitasatosporales; family Streptomycetaceae; genus Streptomyces; species Streptomyces sudanensis. The sequence continues at coordinate 4,527,082 of NZ_CP095474.1, forward strand.
CGGCGCCCGCACCGCTCCCCGTACGCGGCCCGGCGGTGCCGGGCGGGAGCGGTGGGGTTCCCCGGCGGGGAGCACGTTCGGGCCGCAAACCGTTTCGCCGGGGGACGCGGCGCCTCGGTACCATTCCGTATCCGCGTGCGCCCCCGGGGCGCCCACCCCTTCAGTCAGGAGAGACCGGTGTCAGACGTCCGTGTGATCATCCAACGCGATTCCGAGCGGGAAGAGCGCGTGGTGACGACGGGCACCACCGCCGCCGACCTCTTCGCCGGCGAGCGCTCCGTCGTCGCGGCCCGCGTGGACGGCGAACTGAAGGACCTCGCGTACCAGCCGAAGGACGGCGAGACCGTCGAAGGCGTCGAGATCACCTCCCAGGACGGCCTGGACATCCTGCGCCACTCCACCGCGCACGTCATGGCGCAGGCCGTCCAGGAGCTCTTCCCGGAGGCCAAGCTCGGCATCGGCCCGCCGGTCAAGGACGGCTTCTACTACGACTTCGACGTCGACAGGCCGTTCACGCCGGACGACCTCAAGGCCATCGAGAAGAAGATGCAGGAGATCCAGAAGCGCGGCCAGCGCTTCGCCCGCCGCGTCGTCACCGAGGAGGCCGCCCGCGAGGAACTGGCGGGCGAGCCGTACAAGCTGGAGCTGATCGGCCTGAAGGGCTCCGCCACCAGCGAGGACGGCGCGAGCGTCGAGGTGGGCGGCGGCGAGCTGACCATCTACGACAACCTCGACGCCAAGACCGGCGAGCTGTGCTGGAAGGACCTCTGCCGCGGCCCGCACCTGCCTTCGACCCGCGCGATCCCGGCGTTCAAGCTCATGCGCAACGCCGCCGCGTACTGGCGCGGCAGCGAGAAGAACCCGATGCTCCAGCGCATCTACGGCACCGCCTGGCCGTCCAGGGACGAGCTGAAGCAGTACCTGGACTTCCTCGCCGAGGCCGAGAAGCGCGACCACCGCCGCCTCGGCTCCGAGCTGGACCTGTTCTCCGTCCCCGAGCAGATCGGCTCGGGCCTCGCCGTCTTCCACCCGCGCGGCGGCATCATCCGCCGGGTCATGGAGGACTACTCGCGCAAGCGGCACGAGGAGGAGGGCTACGAGTTCGTCTACACCCCGCACGCCACCAAGGGCAAGCTCTTCGAGACCTCCGGCCACCTGGACTGGTACGCCGACGGCATGTACCCGCCCATGCAGCTCGACGAGGGCGTGGACTACTACCTCAAGCCCATGAACTGCCCGATGCACAACCTCATCTTCGACGCGCGGGGCCGCTCCTACCGCGAACTGCCCCTGAGGCTGTTCGAGTTCGGGACGGTGTACCGGTACGAGAAGTCCGGCGTCGTGCACGGCCTGACCCGCGCCCGCGGCTTCACCCAGGACGACGCGCACATCTACTGCACCCGCGAGCAGATGGCGGAGGAGCTGGACAGGACGCTCACCTTCGTCCTGAACCTGCTGCGCGACTACGGCCTGACCGACTTCTACCTGGAGCTGTCCACCAAGGACCCGGAGAAGTTCGTCGGCACGGACGAGGCGTGGGAGGAGGCGACCGCGGTCCTCCAGCAGGTCGCCGAGAAGCAGGGCCTGCCCCTCACCCCCGACCCGGGCGGCGCCGCCTTCTACGGTCCGAAGATCTCCGTCCAGGCCCGCGACGCCATCGGCCGCACCTGGCAGATGTCCACCATCCAGCTCGACTTCAACCTGCCCGAGCGCTTCGACCTGGAGTACACCGGGGCCGACGGCTCCAAGCAGCGCCCCGTCATGATCCACCGCGCGCTGTTCGGTTCCATCGAGCGGTTCTTCGCGGTCCTGCTGGAGCACTACGCGGGCGCCATGCCGCCGTGGCTCGCCCCGGTCCAGGCGGTCGGCATCCCGATCGGCGACGCCCACGTCGAGTACCTCCAGGAGTTCGCGGCCGAGGCGAGGAGGAAGGGCCTGCGGGTCGAGGTGGACGCCTCCTCGGACCGCATGCAGAAGAAGATCCGCAACCACCAGAAGATGAAGGTCCCGTTCATGGTCATCGTCGGTGACGACGACATGAACGCGGGCACGGTCTCCTTCCGCTACCGCGACGGCTCGCAGGAGAACGGCATCCCGCGCGACCGGGCCATCGCGAAGCTCGTCGACGTCGTGGAGTCACGCGCGCAGGTGTGACACGGCTCCCCGAGGGGGCGGGGGCGCCCCCGCACGCGGGCGGTCGACCGAGGGGCGGTACCCGGGCCGGGTACCGCCCCTCGGCGTTCCCGGGCCCCGCCGTGGCCATATGCTGGCCCGCATGACGAATGAGCCGGAGCAGCAGATCGGAGTGGGGGCGCCGGACGCGTTCCAGCGCCTGTGGACGCCCCACCGGATGGCGTACATCCAGGGGGAGAACAAGCCCACCGGCTCGGGGGCCGGCGACGGCTGCCCCTTCTGCTCGATCCCGGCGAAGTCCGACGAGGACGGTCTGGTCATCGCACGGGGCGGGAGCGTCTACGCGGTGCTCAACCTCTACCCGTACAACGGCGGCCACCTGATGGTCGTGCCGTTCCGGCACGTCGCCGACTACACCGACCTCGACGAGGCGGAGACGGCCGAACTGGCCGTGTTCACCAAGCGGGCGATGACCGCGCTGCGCACGGCCTCCGGGGCGCACGGGTTCAACATCGGCATGAACCAGGGGGGCGCCGCCGGCGCGGGGATCGCCGCCCACCTGCACCAGCACGTCGTGCCGAGGTGGGGCGGCGACACCAACTTCATGCCGGTCACCGCCCACACCAAGGTCCTGCCGCAGCTCCTGGCCGACACGCGCCGGATGCTGGCGGACGCCTGGCCCGACGCCTGATCAGGCGTCGTACACGTCGGCCTTCCTCGGCGCCGGGTCGGCCGTGAAGTTGCTGCCGGCGATGGAGCCGGTGTCCACGCCGTGCTCGTCGAGCATCTTGACGGTCGCGGCGTGCACGGCGCGCATCACCGGGGTGGAGGCGCGGATGACGTCGTCGGCCATGAAGCGGTGCTTCCACGGGGCCTGGGCCCAGGCGTGGCGCAGGCCGAACGGCTCGGGCAGGACGAGCTTGCCGCCGAGGAAGTCCAGGATATGGGGGAACCAGGTCAACGGCGCCCGGACGGCGAGGCGGACGACCTCGTTGGTCTCCACGAGGGGCAGCTTGATCTCGCGGGTCTCCCAGAACCGCACGGCCTTGGCGACCTGCTTGCTCTTCCCGGACGGCTTGGTGGTGAAGAAGGAGTGGACCGGGCCGAGGGCGTGCCCGGAGACCTCGATGCGCAGGGTGTGCAGCAGGACCGTGACGGTGACCAGCATGGTCAGCACCAACTGGCCGTCCCAGAGGACGAACTGCACGCCGAGGTAGTGGCGGTTGCCCTTGCCGAACTGGTTCTCGTTGCAGATGCGCTGGATCTCGTGCGGCTTCACCTGGTACTGGACGACGTCCTCGCCCTCGGGTCGGGCGACGGCCTTGGCGCCGTCGCCGACGGGGACCACGATCCAGTGGTTGACGGACGGGGCGGGGAAGCCGGTCTTCAGCGAGCCGCGCTCCAGGAGCTTGAGCTGGTCGTGGATGGCGCGCACGAGGTCCCAGGTGCGGAAGGCGTGGATCTCCTTGCCGTCGCGGGGCTTGAGCTCCTCGGCGAGGTGCCAGCCGCCCCAGCGGGTGCCCATGCCGAGTATCCCGCGCGGGCCGGCGTAGAAGACGACGTTGGAGCGCTGCTCGGCGGTGAGCCTCTCGAGGGACTGGCGGAGCTCCTCGGCGGCGGTCTCGCCCGGGTTCTGGGGGACGGCCTCGGGGATCTTGGTGGCGACGCCGCCTCCGCTGAGGAGGGCCTCCCAGCGCGCGCGGAGGTCCTTGGCGGTGGTCTCGCAGACGTGCTTGGCGAGGAACCAGCCGACGACCGGCGCGATGACCATGGCGCGGAGGTAGAGGTAGAGCAGGCCGGCGAGCGGCAGCTTGACGAGGACGAGCGCCGCGAGGATGCCGAAGCCGACGAGGAGCGCCGTACCGGCCGCGCCGGCGCGCTTGTTGGAGGCGCCGGCCAGGGTGCGGCGGAGCTGGAAGACGACCAGCCAGAGGAGCAGCCCGGGCAGGAACAGGACGCCGCACACCAGGGTGATGAGGGTGAGGCGCAGGTCGCGCTGCTTGCGGATGCGGTTGGCGGAGAGGCAGTGCTCGACGACCGGCCGGGGCTCGGTGCCGAAGGACTGGATGATCGGCTTGCGGCCGCCGCCGAGCATGCGGACGACGACGGCGCGCGAGAACGCCTCGCCGAGGTTGGGCTCGAAGAGGGAGAACTTGCCCTTCTTGACGGTGGATTCGTACCACTCGTTGTTGGCCTTGAGGATGTCCTCCATCGGGCTGTCGCGGTACGCGGCGGAGGCCAGGGCGCTCATGGGCACCGTCTGACCGGCCGAACCCTGGAGCGGGACCTGCGCCCCCGGACCGAAACTGTCCATCGTGTCTTCCGCCCCCATCGACGCATGTGCCGCAGTTCTTCCGCACTGCGGCCCTTCCCCACTCGGCCGCGGCGCACACCTGCCGAACCGGGCCCCCCAGCCTATCGGGGAGCGGGCAGGCGCGTCAGGGCGACGAGGAGGCGGGGAGGGAGGCGGCCGGGCCGGCCCGCCCCGAGGGGCCGGCGGGCGGACCCGGAGCGGAGCCGGCGGGGTCAGCGGGCGGACCGGGCGTGGCGCTCCCGGCGGACCCGCTCGGCAAGGTGCGACGGCATGGGCTCGTACCGTACGCGGACGCGGTCGAAGCGGCCGGTGCCGTGGGTGAGGGAGCGGAGGTCGACGGCGTAGCGGTCGATCTCGAGTTCCGGGACCTCGGCGCGGACGAGGGCCTGGCCGGGGCCGGCCTGCTCGGTGCCGACGACATGGCCCCGGCGGCCGGAGAGGTCGCTCATGACGGGGCCGACGTACTCCTCGGGGACGAGGACGCGCACCTCGGCGACGGGCTCCAGCAGGCCGACGGGGGCGTCGGCGGCGGCTTCGCGCAGGGCCAGCGCCCCGGCGGTCTGGAAGGCGGCGTCGGAGGAGTCCACGGAGTGGGCCTTGCCGTCGACGAGGGTGACGCGGACGTCGACGAGCGGGTACCCGGCGGCGACGCCGCGCGCGGCCTGGGCGCGTACGCCCTTCTCGACGGAGGGGACGAACTGGCGGGGCACGGCTCCGCCGACGACCTCGTCGGCGAACTCGACGCCGGATCCGGGCGGCAGCGGCTCCACCCGGATGTCGCAGACGGCGAACTGGCCGTGCCCGCCCGACTGTTTGACGTGCCGGCCGCGGGCCGCGGCGGGGGCGGCGAAGGTCTCGCGCAGGGCGACCTCGTGGGGCACGACGTCGACCTGGACGCCGTGGCGGGTGCGGAGGCGTTCGAGGGCGACGTCCATGTGCGCTTCGCCGAGGCACCACAGGACGACCTGGCCGGTCTCCCGGTTCTGCTCCAGGCGCAGGGTGGGGTCCTCGGCGGCGAGCCGGGCCAGCCCCTGGGAGAGCCTGTCCTCGTCGGCCTTGCCGCGGGCCCGGACGGCGAAGGGGAGCAGCGGGTCGGGCAGGGTCCAGGGGGCCATGAGGAGCGGGTCGTCCTTGGCGGAGAGGGTGTCGCCCGTCTCGGCGCGGGAGAGCCTGGCGACGCAGGCGAGGTCGCCGGCGACGCAGTGGTCCATCTGGTGCTGCTGCCGGCCGAAGGGGGCGAAGAGGGCCCCGACGCGTTCGTCGGCGTCGTGGTCCTCGTGGCCGCGGTCGGCGAGGCCGTGCCCGGAGACGTGCACGGTGTCGTCGGGGCGGAGCGTGCCGGAGAAGACGCGGACGAGGGAGATCCTGCCCAGGTACGGGTCGGAGGTGGTCTTGACGACCTCGGCGGCGAGGGGGCCATCGGGGTCGCAGGCCAGGGCGGGNCGGGGTTCGCCCCGCGGGGTGGTGACCTCGGGGACGGGGCGCTCCAGGGGAGTGGGGAAACCGCGGACGACCAGGTCGAGGATCTCGACGGTGCCCAGGCCCTGCCCGGCGCCGGGCGGTGCGGGGGCCGCGGCGAGCACGGGGTGGAAGGCGCCCCGCGCGACGGCCTTCTCCAGGTCCTCGACGAGGGTCTTGAGGTCGACGTCCTCACCGCCGAGGTAGCGGTCCATGAGGGTCTCGTCCTCGCTCTCCGCGATGATGCCCTCGACGAGGCGGTTGCGGGCGTCCTCGACGGGGGCGAGCCGGGCGTCGTCCGGGGGGCACTCCCTCCGCTCCCCGGACGAGTAGTCGAGGACCCGGCGGGCGAGGAGGTCGACGAGGCCGGTGGCGGGGGCGTGCCCGTCGGGGGCCGCGGGGCCGAACACGGGCACGTGGAGGGGGAGGACCGCGTCGGGGTCGTCCCCGCCGAAGAGCTCGCCGCAGAGGCGGGTGAGCCGGTCGAAGTCGGTGCGGGCGGTGTCGAGGTGGGTGACGACGATGGCGCGGGGCATGCCGACGGCCGCGCACTCCTCCCACAGCAGGCGGGTGGAACCGGGAACGGCCTCGGCCTCCTGTGCGGCCGAGACGACGAAGAGCGCGGCGTCGGCGGCGCGCAGGCCGGCGCGGAGCTCGCCCACGAAGTCGGCGTAGCCCGGGGTGTCCAGGAGGTTGATCTTGCAGCCGGCCCATTCGAGGGGGACGAGGGAGAGCTGCACGGACCGCTGCCGGCGGTGTTCGATCTCGTCGTGGTCGGAGAGGGTGGAGCCGTCCTCCACCCGTCCGGCCCGGTTGACGGCGCCCGCGGTGAGGGCGAGGGCCTCGACGAGGGTGGTCTTGCCGGATCCGCTGTGGCCGACCAGCACCACGTTCCTCACGGAGGAGGGCCGATCGGCCGCCGCCGCCCTTCCGGCGGCCCCGGTGCGGGTGTTCGCCTTGTCGCCCATGGTTCTTCCTCCCGATCGCCGGTGGACGGTGAGGTGGGGGCGCGGACGCGGGAGCGGCGCGGGGCCCGGCTGCGGCCCCGGCGGGACGGCTCCGTCGGCGTCCGCGGTGGTCCTTCGAGCTTTCCACTCCGCCCCGGCCCCGTCCATACGACGGGCTTCCGCCGACGTCGGGGGCGGTGGCCCGCCCGGGTGCCCGGGGTGGGGAGGGAGCGCGCGTGGCTACGATGGGCCAGCCGGTGGCCGAACGGGCCGCCCGGGCACCACCGACCCCTCGGGAAGGCCATGCTGAACAAGTACGCGCGTGCTTTCTTCACGCGTGTTCTCACACCGCTCGCCGCGTTCCTGCTCCGACGCGGGGTGAGCCCCGACGCGGTGACGCTCGTCGGGACCGCGGGCGTCGTGGTGGGAGCGCTGGTCTTCTTCCCGCGCGGGGAGTTCTTCTGGGGCACGATCGTGATCACGCTGTTCGTGTTCTCCGACCTCGTCGACGGCAACATGGCACGTCAGGCGGGTGTCTCCAGCCGCTGGGGCGCCTTCTTGGACTCGACGCTCGACCGGGTCGCGGACGGAGCGATCTTCGGCGGGTTCGCGCTGTGGTACGCGGGCGGCGGCGACGACGAGGTGCTGTGCGCGGTGTCGATCTTCTGCCTGGCGAGCGGCCAGGTCGTGTCGTACACCAAGGCGCGCGGGGAGTCCATCGGGCTTCCCGTCGCGGTGAACGGCCTGGTGGAGCGGGCCGAGCGGCTGGTGGTGTCGCTGGTCGCGGCGGGGCTGGCGGGGCTGCACGCGTTCGGCGTGCCGGGTGTGCGGGTGCTGCTGCCGGTGGCGCTGTGGCTGGTGGCCGTGGGCAGCGCGGTCACCCTCGGGCAGCGGGTGGTGACGGTCCGGCGCGAGGCGGCGGAGGCCGACGCGGCGGCCGGCGGAGGTCCGCGCGCGGAACGGGGGAGCGCGTCGTGAGCACCGCGGGGGAGCGCCTGGCGGACGCCCTGTACGGACTGGGCTGGGCGACGGTGAAGAGGCTGCCGGAACCGGTCGCCGCCGGGCTCGGGCGGCGGATCGCGGACACGGCGTGGAAGCGGCGCGGCCAGGGGGTGCTGAGGCTGGAGGCGAACCTGGCGCGGGTCGTGCCGGACGCCCCGCCCGAGCGGCTCGCCGAGCTGTCGAGGGCCGGGATGCGCTCGTACATGCGCTACTGGATGGAGTCGTTCCGGCTGCCGTCGTGGAGCACGGAGCGGGTGGCGCGGTCCGTCGAGATCGAGGACATCCACCGCCTGACGGACTGCCTCGACGCCGGGAGGGGGGTGGTGCTGGCGCTGCCGCACCTGGCCAACTGGGACCTGGCGGGCGTCTGGGCGACACGGGCGCTGGGCATTCCGTTCACGACGGTCGCGGAGCGGCTGAGGCCCGAGTCCCTGTACGACCGGTTCGTGGCGTACCGCGAGTCCCTGGGCATGGAGGTCCTGCCGCACACCGGCGGGTCCGCCTTCGGGGCGCTGGCGCGGCGGCTGCGGTCGGGCGGGCTGGTGTGCCTGGTCGCGGACCGCGACCTGTCGTCGTCCGGGGTCGAGGTGGACTTCTTCGGGGAGCGGGCGCGGATGCCGGCGGGCCCGGCGCTGCTCGCGCAGCACACCGGGGCGCTGCTGCTGCCGGCGACGCTCTGGTACGACGGCGCGGCGACGATGCGCGGCCGGATCCACCCGCCGGTCGAGGTGCCGGAGTCGGGGACGCGGGCCGAGAGGACGGCCGCGATGACGCAGGCCCTGGCGGATGTCTTCGCCGGCGGCATCGCCGACCACCCGGAGGACTGGCACATGCTGCAGCGGTTGTGGGCGGCCGACCTGGACCCCGGGAAGGGGCCGAGATGAGGATCGGCATCGTCTGCCCGTACTCCTGGGACGTCCCCGGCGGCGTCCAGTTCCACATCCGCGACCTGGCGGAGCACCTGATCCGGCTCGGCCACCGGGTGTCGGTGCTGGCGCCCGCGGACGAGGGGACGCCGCTGCCGCCGTACGTCGTGTCGGCGGGGCGGGCGGTGCCCGTGCCGTACAACGGGTCGGTGGCCCGGCTGAACTTCGGGTTCCTGTCGGCGGCGCGGGTGCGGCGGTGGCTGTCCGAGGGCACGTTCGACGTCATCCACATCCACGAGCCGGCCTCCCCGTCGCTGGGGCTGCTGGCGTGCTGGGCCGCGCAGGGCCCGATCGTGGCGACGTTCCACACGTCCAACCCCCGGTCGCGGGCGATGATCGCGGCGTATCCGATCCTCCAGCCGGCGCTGGAGAAGATCAGCGCGCGCATCGCGGTGAGCGAGTACGCGCGGCGGACGCTGGTGGAGCACCTGGGCGGTGACGCGGTGGTCATCCCCAACGGCGTCGACGTGGACTTCTTCGCCCGCGCCGAGCCGAAGGAGGAGTGGCGGTCGCGGGACGCGGCCGGGGGCGGGACCCTGGGGTTCATCGGCCGGATCGACGAGCCCCGCAAGGGGCTGCCGGTACTGATGCGGGCCCTGCCGAGGATCCTGGAGGCCCGGCCCGGGACGCGGCTGCTGGTCGCGGGGCGGGGCGACGAGAAGGAGGCCGTCGCGTCGCTGCCGGCCGGGGCGCGGCGGCACGTGGAGTTCCTCGGGATGGTCAGCGACGAGGACAAGGCGCGGCTGCTGCGCAGCGTCGACGTGTACGTGGCGCCCAACACGGGCGGCGAGAGCTTCGGCATCATCCTGGTCGAGGCCCTGTCGGCGGGCGCCCCGGTGCTCGCCAGCGACCTCGACGCGTTCGCGCAGGTCCTCGACCACGGGGCGGCCGGCGACCTGTTCCCCAACGAGGACGCGGACGCCCTCGCCGACGCCGCGATCAGGCTGCTGGGGGACGGGGAGCGGCGTGCCGGGCTGCGTGCGCGGGGCAGCGCCCACGTGCGGCGCTTCGACTGGTCGACGGTCGGCGCGGACATCCTGGCGGTGTACGAGACGGTGACGGACGGGGCCGCGTCGGTCGCGGCGGACGACCGGACGACGGGCCTGCTGGCCCGCTGGGGGCTGGTGCGGGACTGAGGGCCTCGCGGCGGGCCCGGAACCCCCCGGTGCGGTCCGCCGGGGCCGCCGGTCGCGCCGCCGTACGGTACGGACCGTCGCCGTCCGGTACCGGTCCGGCGGGGGATCCGCCCGGGAGCGGGGGAACGGCACCGGGTGTGCGGAAGCCCGGGGCCAGGCCCGATCTGGTCCCCGCCGCCGCCCCGGCCGGCCGCCGCCGGGCGCCCTCCGCGCCGTGCCCGAGGGTGAAGGCCCCGCCGGGGCGGCCCGGTAGCCTTTCCGCCCGTGATCGAAACGCTGATCTGGATCGCCGTCGCCCTGTTCGCGATCGGCCTGTACCTGAGCTGGACCGCGGGGCGGCTCGACCGGCTGCACGCCCGGATCGACGCCGCCCGCGCCGCGCTCGACGCGCAGCTGCTGCGACGCGCCTCGGTCGCCCAGGAGCTGGCCACGTCGGGGATCCTCGACCCGGCGGCGTCGATCGTGCTCTACCAGGCCGCCCACGCCGCGCGGCAGGCGGAGGAGGAGCAGCGGGAGGTCGCCGAGAGCGAGCTGAGCCAGGCGCTGCGCGCGGTGTTCGGCGAGCCGGAGCAGACGGAGGCGGTGCGCCGGGCCCCCGGCGGGGAGGAGGCGGCGGGCGAACTGGCCGCCGCGGTGCGCAGGGTGCCGATGGCGCGGAGGTTCCACAACGACGCCGTGCGGGCGGCGCGGGCGCTGCGCCGGCACCGGAAGGTGCGCTGGTTCCGGCTGGCGGGGCACGCGCCGTTCCCGATGGCCTTCGAGATGGACGACGAGCCGCCGGCCGCACTGGCGGACCGGCCGTCCTGAGCGGACCCGCGCGGACGGCCCGACGCACGGACGGCGCCCGGCGGCGGGCACGGCAGACGGCGGTGGGCGGCGCGGGCGGCGCCCGCCAGGGGTCCGGCACTCCGTACGGGCGGAATCCGGCCACATCGAATCGGGCCACCGTCTTCCCATTGGCTCTTGCCGTGGACTGCTCCGGCCGTGTTTGCTCGCCCGTGTTGTCCCCGGGCTCCGCGCCCGCCCCGTTTTCCCGAATGAGGTCCGACGTGTCCACCACGCCCACCACCCCCCCGCAGTCCCCCGAGACCGGCACCGCGCGCGTCAAGCGCGGCATGGCCGAGCAGCTCAAGGGCGGCGTGATCATGGATGTCGTCACGCCGGAGCAGGCGAAGATCGCCGAGGACGCCGGCGCCGTCGCCGTCATGGCGCTGGAGCGGGTCCCCGCCGACATCCGCAAGGACGGCGGAGTGGCCCGGATGTCCGACCCGGACATGATCGAGGGCATCATCGAGGCCGTCTCGATCCCCGTCATGGCCAAGTCCCGCATCGGCCACTTCGTCGAGGCGCAGGTCCTGCAGTCCCTCGGCGTCGACTACATCGACGAGTCCGAGGTCCTCACCCCGGCCGACGAGGTCAACCACTCCGACAAGTGGGCCTTCACCACCCCGTTCGTGTGCGGCGCCACCGACCTGGGCGAGGCCCTGCGCCGCATCGCCGAGGGCGCGGCCATGATCCGCTCCAAGGGCGAGGCCGGCACCGGCAACGTCGTCGAGGCCGTCCGCCACCTGCGCCAGATCAAGAACGAGATCGCCCGGCTGCGCGGCTACGACAACAACGAGCTGTACGCCGCCGCCAAGGAGCTGCGCGCCCCGTACGAGCTGGTGAAGGAGGTCGCCGAGCTCGGCAAGCTGCCGGTCGTGCTGTTCTCCGCCGGCGGCGTCGCCACCCCCGCCGACGCCGCGCTCATGCGCCAGCTCGGCGCCGAGGGCGTCTTCGTCGGCTCCGGCATCTTCAAGTCCGGCGACCCCGCCAAGCGCGCCGCCGCCATCGTGAAGGCCACCACCTTCTACGACGACCCGAAGATCATCGCGGACGCCTCCCGCAACCTGGGCGAGGCCATGGTCGGCATCAACTGCGACACCCTGCCCGAGGCCGAGCGCTACGCGAACCGGGGCTGGTAACGGCCATGGGCACCACCCCCGTCATCGGCGTCCTGGCCCTCCAGGGCGACGTACGGGAGCACCTGATCGCCCTGGCCGCGGCGGACGCCACGGCCAGGCCGGTCCGGCGCCCCGAGGAGCTCGCCGAGGTCGACGGCCTGGTCGTCCCGGGCGGCGAGTCCACCACCATCTCCAAGCTGGCGAACCTGTTCGGGATGGCGGAACCGCTGCGCGCGCGCATCGCGGCCGGCATGCCCGTCTACGGCACCTGCGCCGGGCTCATCATGCTCGCCGACAAGATCCTCGACCCCCGGTCGGGCCAGGAGACCCTGGGCGGCATCGACATGATCGTCCGCCGCAACGCCTTCGGGCGGCAGAACGAGTCCTTCGAGGCGCGCGTCGAGGTCGCCGGCGTGGACGGCGGCCCCGTGGAGGGCGTCTTCATCCGCGCCCCCTGGGTCGAGTCCGTCGGCGCCTCCGTCGAGGTCCTCGCCGAGTACGACGGCCACATCGTCGCAGTACGGCAGGGCAACGCGCTCGCCACGTCGTTCCACCCGGAGCTGACCGGCGACCACCGCGTGCACGCCCTGTTCGTCGACATGGTGCGCGCCGTGGGCGCATGAGATCCCGGTAGGATCTCTGGGGTTCGTTCCGAGTTCGGTTACGCGAAGGAGACAGGCAGATGTCCGGCCACTCTAAATGGGCCACGACGAAGCACAAGAAGGCCGTGATCGACGCCAAGCGCGGCAAGCTCTTCGCGAAGCTGATCAAGAACATCGAGGTCGCGGCCCGCACGGGCGGCGGCGACCCCGAGGGCAACCCCACGCTCTACGACGCCATCCAGAAGGCCAAGAAGCAGTCGGTCCCGAACAAGAACATCGACTCCGCGGTCAAGCGCGGCTCCGGCCAGGAGGCCGGCGGCGCCGACTACGAGACGATCATGTACGAGGGCTACGGGCCGAACGGCGTCGCGGTGCTCATCGAGTGCCTCACCGACAACCGCAACCGCGCCGCCTCCGACGTCCGCGTCGCGATGACCCGCAACGGCGGCTCGATGGCCGACCCCGGTTCCGTGTCGTACCTCTTCAACCGCAAGGGCGTCGTGATCCTCCCCAAGGGCGGCCTGACCGAGGACGACGTGCTCGGCGCGGTCCTCGACGCCGGCGCGGAGGAGGTCAACGACCTCGGGGAGACCTTCGAGGTGATCAGCGAGGCCACCGACCTGGTCGCGGTCCGCACCGCCCTCCAGGACGCCGGCATCGACTACGAGTCGGCGGAGGCCAGCTTCGTCCCGACCATGCAGGTCGAGCTGGACGAGGAGGGCGCCCGCAAGATCTTCAAGCTGATCGACGCGCTGGAGGACAGCGACGACGTGCAGAACGTCTTCGCCAACTTCGACGTCTCCGACGACGTCATGGCGAAGGTCGACGCCTGATCCGCGACGACGCCGTCCGACGACACGGGCCGACGGGACCACCCCGTCGGCCCGTCGCGTTGTCGGTGCCGGCCGATAACCTGCAGGAACCGGGGGTACCCCCCGGAGGTGACCGGGGGAGAGAGAAGGAGGCCGCGTGCGCGTGCTTGGGGTGGACCCGGGTCTGACCCGGTGCGGGATCGGCGTCGTCGAGGGGGTCGCGGGACGCCCGCTGACCATGCTCGGCGTCGGCGTCATCCGCACGCCGGCCGACGCCGACCTCGGCCACCGGCTCGTCGCCGTCGAACGCGGCATGGAGGAGTGGCTCGACGCGCACCGGCCCGACCTGGTCGCCGTGGAGCGCGTGTTCAGCCAGCACAACGTCCGCACGGTGATGGGCACGGCCCAGGCCAGTGCCGTCGCCGTGCTCTGCGCCTCCCGCCGCGGCCTCCCGGTCGCGCTGCACACCCCCAGCGAGGTCAAGGCCGCCGTGACCGGCAGCGGCCGCGCCGACAAGGCACAGGTCGGCGCCATGGTGACCCGTCTCCTGCGGCTCTCCGCCCCGCCCAGGCCCGCCGACGCCGCCGACGCCCTCGCCCTCGCCATCTGCCACATCTGGCGGGCCCCCGCGCAGAACCGCCTCCAGCGGGCGGTCGCCGCACAGCACGCGTCGAAAGGCCGAACCGCATGATCGCCTTCGTGACCGGGCCGGTCGCGGCCCTCACCCCGACCACCGCCGTCGTCGAGGTCGGCGGTGTCGGCATGGTCCTCCACTGCACGCCGGACACCCTCTCCACGCTGAGGGCCGGACGGGAGGCCCGGCTGCACACCTCGCTGGTCGTCCGCGAGGACTCCCTGACCCTGTACGGCTTCGCCGACGACGACGAGCGGCAGGTCTTCGAACTGCTCCAGACCGCCAGCGGCGTCGGCCCGCGCCTCGCCCAGGCCATGCTCGCCGTCCACAGCCCCGATGCCCTGCGCGCCGCCGTCGCCTCCGGTGACGAGAGGGCCCTCACGGCCGTCCCCGGCATCGGCAAAAAGGGCGCCCAGAAGCTCCTGCTGGAGCTGAAGGACCGGCTCGGCGCCCCGGCCGGCCCGGCCCGGCCCGCCGCCGGCGCGGCCGGCTGGCGCGACCAGCTGCACGCCGCGCTCGTCGGACTCGGCTACGCCGCCCGCGAGGCCGACGACGCGGTCGACGCCGTCGCCCCGCAGGCCGAGGCCGCCGGCGGCGAGCCGCCGATCGGCCCGCTGCTGAAGGCGGCCCTGCAGACCCTCAACCGCGCCCGCTGACCCGGCCGCCCCCACCCCGCGAGGAGACGTTCAGTGAACTGGGACGAGACGACCGACGCGACCGCCCCCGAGCGGCCCGCCGGCCCCGACGCGGACCGGCTGGTGGGATCGGTCGCCGACCGCGACGACCAGGCCGTCGAGGCCGCGCTGCGCCCCAGGGACCTGGACGAGTTCATCGGCCAGCAGAAGGTCCGCGAGCAGCTCGACCTGGTCCTCAAGGCCGCCCGCGCCCGCGGCGCCACCGCCGACCACGTCCTGCTCTCCGGCGCGCCCGGCCTCGGCAAGACCACGCTCTCCATGATCATCGCTGCGGAGATGGGCGCCCCCATCCGGATCACCTCCGGCCCCGCCATCCAGCACGCCGGCGACCTCGCCGCGATCCTCTCCTCCCTCCAGGAGGGCGAGGTCCTCTTCCTCGACGAGATCCACCGCATGTCCCGGCCCGCCGAGGAGATGCTGTACATGGCCATGGAGGACTTCCGCGTCGACGTGATCGTCGGCAAGGGCCCCGGAGCCACCGCGATCCCCCTGGAACTGCCGCCGTTCACCCTGGTCGGCGCCACCACGCGGGCCGGGCTGCTGCCGCCGCCGCTGCGCGACCGCTTCGGCTTCACCGCGCACATGGAGTTCTACGCCCCCGCCGAACTGGAGCGCGTCGTCCACCGCTCCGCACGCCTCCTCGACGTGGAGATAGACCCCGAGGGCGCCGCCGAGATCGCCGGCCGCTCCCGCGGCACGCCCCGCATCGCCAACCGCCTCCTGCGCCGCGTCCGCGACTACGCCCAGGTCAGGGCCGACGGCGTCATCACCCGGGAGATCGCGGCGACCGCCCTGGCCGTCTACGAGGTCGACGCCCGCGGCCTGGACCGGCTCGACCGCGCCGTCCTGGAGGCCCTGCTGAAGCTGTTCGGCGGCGGCCCGGTCGGCCTGTCGACGCTCGCCGTGGCGGTGGGGGAGGAGCGGGAGACCGTCGAGGAAGTGGCGGAACCGTTCCTCGTACGGGAGGGACTGCTCGCCCGGACGCCGCGGGGCCGCGTCGCCACTCCGGCCGCCTGGTCCCACCTCGGACTCGTACCGCCGCAGGCCACGGGCACCGGGACCGGGCAGGCAGGTCTGTTCGACGCGTGACGGCGCGGGGACTCGCCGGGGCAGGAACCACGGTGGGATGCTGGGCGTTGTTCCATCGATGCGGACTCGCTTAGACTCCGCCGATGCCGCCCCTTCAGGCGGTGTGCCCACCCCCCGTAGATCAGGCCGCCCAGCAGCGCGGTCGTGCGAAGGAATTCCGTCCCGTGGATAACATCGGCGTACTTCTCCCTTTCATCGTGCTCATCGGGGCCATGTTCCTCATGACTCGCTCTGCCAAGAAGAAGCAGCAGCAGGCCGTGGAAATGCGCAACCAGATGCAGCCGGGCACCGGCGTGCGGACGATCGGGGGGATGTACGCCACCGTCAAGGAGGTCGGCGACGACACGGTCCTCCTGGAGGTGGCGCCGGGCGTCCACGCCGTCTACGCGAAGAACGCGATCGGCGCCGTCCTGGAGGACGAGGAGTACAACCGCATCGTCCACGGCGACACGGGCTCCGGCGACGTGAAGTCCGGTGACCTCCCGGCCGTGCCGGACGACGCGTCCTCGCTCTCCGACCCCGCCGACGGCACCGCGAAGCCGGACCTCACCAAGAAGGCCGACACGGACGACGCCGCGCCCCGGAAGGGCGAGACCGACGGCGAGGCCGACGCGAAGTAGCCGCACGCGGAACCGCCGGGCGCCCGCGGCGCCCGGCGGTTCCCGGGCTCGCGTCACATCTGCATCTGCGGGGGCGGGTCCCCACGCACACTTCGTGGCCGCCCCGCGCACACCCGGCGCCGAGCGGTTGGACAGGGAGATACGACAAGGTGGCAGCACCGAAGAAGGGCAGAAGGCCGTCGGGGGGCCAGGGAAGGCCGGGGCGCGCCCTGGTACTGATCCTGATCGCGATGGCCGCGCTCACCGGCGGCATGTTCTGGTCAGGTCACACCACGCCGCGCCTCGGCATCGACCTCGCGGGCGGCACGACCATCACGCTCAAGGCGAAGGCCGAGCCCGGCAGGGAAGACGCCGTCAACGAGACCAACATGAACACGGCGATCGGCATCATCGAACGCCGCGTCAACGGTCTCGGCGTCCAGGAGGCCGAGGTCCAGAAGCAGGGCACCGAGAACATCATCGTCAACATCCCCAAGGGGACCGACGAGGAGCAGGCCCGCCAGCAGGTGGGCACCACCGCCCAGCTGTACTTCCGCCCGGTGATGTCCGTCGCGATGAGCGAGCCCGCGGCACCGGCGCCCTCCGGCAGCCCCTCCGCCGGCCCGTCGCCGAAGCCCTCGGCGAGCCCCACCAAGGGCGGCGACGAGGTCACCGCGCCCTCGGCGAGCCCCACCACGCAGGGGCGCGCCCTCACCGACGCCCTGCGGAAGGCCCCGAGCCCCGGCGCCTCCGGCGGCCCGTCCGCCGCGCCGAGCCCCAGTGGCTCCCAGCTGCCCGCCCCGGCGGTCTCGCCGAGCACCGACCCGACCGCGGACGCCGGCCTCCAGGCCAGGTTCGCCGCGCTCGACTGCTCCGATCCCAAGCAGCGCGCCTCCGTCAAGGGCGCCAAGCCCACCGAGGCGGCCCTCGCCTGCGGCCAGAACGGCGGCGTGTGGGAGAAGTACCTGCTGGGCCCCGCCGTCGTGGACGGCAAGGATGTCGACGACGCCCGGGGCGCGCTCGACCCCGAGCGCGGCATCTGGAAGGTGCAGCTGGAGTTCAACGACAAGGGCGCCAAGAAGTTCGCCGAGGTCACCGGTCGGCTCGCCACGCAGGCGTCGCCCCAGAACCAGTTCGCGATCGTCCTCGACGGCGACGTCGTCTCCGCCCCGTCGGTGAGCTTCGCCATCCCGGGCGGGCAGGCGGAGATCACCGGCAGCTTCAACCAGAAGACGGCGCAGGACCTCGGCAACATGCTCTCCTACGGTGCGCTGCCGCTCTCCTTCGAGGAGCAGTCCGTCACCACCGTCACCGCCGCCCTCGGCGGCGAGCAGCTGCGCGCCGGCCTGATCGCCGGTGCGATCGGCCTCGCCCTCGTCGTGGTCTACCTGGTGGTGTACTACCGCGGCCTGTCGCTCATCGCGATCCTGTCGCTGGGCGTCTCCGCCGTCCTCACCTACACGATCATGTCGCTGCTCGGCCCGGCCATCGGCTTCGCGCTGAACCTGCCCGCCGTCTGCGGCGCGATCGTCGCGATCGGCATCACCGCCGACTCGTTCATCGTGTACTTCGAACGCATCCGCGACGAGATCCGCGAGGGCCGCACCCTGCGTCCCGCCGTCGAGCGGGGCTGGCCGCGCGCCCGCCGCACGATCCTCGTCTCCGACTTCGTGTCGTTCCTGGCCGCCGCGGTGCTGTTCGTCGTCACCGTCGGCAAGGTGCAGGGCTTCGCGTTCACCCTCGGCCTGACCACCCTCCTCGACGTCGTCGTGGTGTTCTTCTTCACCAAGCCGCTGATGACGCTCCTGGCCCGCGGGAAGTTCTTCGGCGGCCAGCACCCGTGGTCGGGCCTGGACCCGAAGCGGCTCGGTGCGCAGCCGCCGCTGCGCCGCACCCGCCGCGTATCCGTCACGACCGAACCGAAGGAGGCGTGAGATGTCGCGACTCGGAAATCTCGGCGCCCGTCTCTACCGCGGTGAGGTCGGCTACGACTTCGTCGCCAAGCGGATGCTCTGGTACGGCGTCTCGATCCTGATCACGATCACCGCCATCGTCGGCCTGGGCGTGCGCGGCCTCAATATGGGCATCGAGTTCAAGGGCGGCGCCGTCTACACGACGCCCGAGACCACCGTCTCCGCGTCCAAGGCCGAGAAGATCGCCGAGGAGGCCGCCGGGCACGACGCGATCGTCCAGGAGCTGGGCACCGGCGGCCTGCGCATCCAGGTCTCCGGCCTGGACACCGAGGCGGCCAACTCCCTCAAGGACGACATCGCCGCCGGCATCGACGTCCCGGTCAAGGACATCACCGCCGAGCTGGTCGGCCCCAGCTGGGGCGAGCAGATCGCCAACAAGGCGTGGACCGGCCTCGGCGTCTTCATGATCCTGGTCGTCCTCTACCTGGCGATCGCCTTCGAATGGCGCATGGCGGTCGCCGCGCTCATCGCCCTGATCCACGACCTGACCATCACCGTCGGCGTGTACGCGCTCGTCGGCTTCGAGGTCACGCCGGGCACCGTGATCGGTCTGCTCACCATCCTCGGCTACTCCCTCTACGACACCGTCGTCGTCTTCGACGGTCTGAAGGAGAGCTCGAAGGACATCACCAAGCAGACCCGCTACACGTACAGCGAGATCGCCAACCGCAGCCTCAACGGCACGCTGGTCCGCTCGATCAACACCACCGTCGTGGCGCTCCTGCCGGTCGCCGGCCTGCTGTTCATCGGCGGCGGCTTCCTCGGCGCGGGCATGCTCAACGACATCTCGCTGTCGCTGTTCGTCGGCCTCGCCGCCGGCGCCTACTCCTCGATCTTCATCGCCACGCCGCTCGTCGCGGACCTCAAGGAGCGCGACCCGCAGATGAAGGCGCTGCGCAGGCGCGTCCTCGCCAAGCGGGCCGCCACCGTGTCGAAGGACGGCGCCGAGCAGGACGGCGACGCCTTCGACGGGGTGCCGGAGGGCGCCGCCGCCGGCGTCGTCGGCCCCCGGGGACGCCGCGGCCGTTCCGCGGAGAACCGGCGATGACGGCGACCGACGTCCGGGAGCTCCTGCTCGGGCGCATCCGGGACGTCCCCGACCATCCCCGCTCCGGTGTGGTGTTCAAGGACATCACACCGCTGCTGGCGGACCCGGAGGCGTTCGGCGCGCTCACCGGAGCCCTCACCGAGCTGTGCGTCCGCTTCGGCGCGACGAAGATCGTCGGCTTGGAGGCGCGCGGGTTCATCCTCGCCGCCCCCGTCGCGGTCTCCGCGGGGGTCGGGTTCATCCCGGTCCGCAAGGCCGGGAAGCTCCCCGGCGCCACGCTCCGGCAGGCGTACGAGCTGGAGTACGGCACGGCCGAGATCGAGGTCCACGCCGAGGACCTGGCCCCGGGCGACCGGGTCCTGGTCATCGACGACGTCCTGGCCACCGGCGGCACGGCCGAGGCGGCACTGCGGCTCATCCGCCGGGCGGGCGCCCGGGTGGCCGGTGTGGCCGTCCTCATGGAGCTGGGATTCCTCGGCGGCCGGGCCCGCCTGGAGTCCGCACTGGAAGGTGCTCCGCTGGAGGCGGTCATCCGCATGTGAGCGGCGGACCCACCGCGTCCGAGGGGCGCCCGGCACACGCCGGGCGCCCCTCGTGCTTCTCCCGTGGATCCTGCCCTGAAGAGGCTCGGATTCCTTTTCCCGGGCGCGGGAGCCCTGATGCGATCTTGGTCGATGCCGCTGACCACGGCATCTCGACCAGAGGAGTCCGATGAGGATCCCGTACAGGACCGCCACGGGGACGGTTTCCGCCGCCTCCCTCGCCGCCGCCGTCGTCGCCGTCGCGGGCGCGGCCCGGGCCGGCGCGGCCCCCTCCGCCCGGACCGGGACCCGGGCGGCCCAGGGGCGCCNGCGNCCCCGGCGCCTGCACCGGCCGGAAGAAGGCCGGCAGCCCCCCGCTGAAGCGGAGCGAGGTCTCCGACAACCGCGGCCGCTTCGGCGAGCCCGGACCGAAGACGGGCTACGCGACGAAGGCCAAGGGCGCGGCCCTGTCCGGGTGGAAGTGGCGAACGCCCGACCCGCCGGGAGCGCGCCGCCGCGGCGGCCGGGGGCCGGGCCACCGGTCCGGTCCCCCGGCGGAAGCCCGCGAAGGACCGGGGGCGTACGGGGAGGGCCGTCGGGGAACACCGGACGCCGTGCCGCGCCGGCGGCACTCCCGCCCGGCGCGACTGGGCGTCCGGGATGGATACCATGGGATTTCCGGGCCTCACCGGAGGGCCCGGACCCGCACGAGGAGCGCCCTTGCCAGACGAGGCCCAGCCACTCTCCGCCGCGACCCCCGACCAGCGGGCCGACCAGGCCGCGGAGTCCTCCGCCACGCCACCGGCCCGGCAGGACGCGCCCGGCAGGGCCGGCGAGACCGAACCGGCCCCCGCGGCTGTCCCTTATACCCAACTGCCGCCGCCGCCCCTGCCAGGCCGGCCCCGTCCGCCCCGGCCCGTCCCGCCGGCTCCTCCAGCCGCGTCCGCGCCCGCCTCGCCCGCCTCGGCGTACAGCGCTCCTCGGCGTACAACCCGGTCCTCGAACCGCTGCTGCGGATAGTGCGCAGCAACGACCCGAAGATCGAGACGGCGACCCTCCGCCAGATCGAGTACGCCTACCAGGTCGCCGAGCGGTGGCACCGCGGCCAGAAGCGCAAGAGCGGCGACCCGTACATCACCCACCCGCTCGCCGTCACCACCATCCTCGCCGAACTCGGGATGGACCCGGCGACGCTGATGGCGGGCCTCCTCCACGACACGGTCGAGGACACCGAGTACGGCCTGGAGGACCTGCGCCGCGACTTCGGCGACCAGGTCGCCCTCCTCGTCGACGGCGTCACCAAGCTCGACAAGGTCAAGTTCGGCGAGGCCGCCCAGGCCGAGACCGTCCGCAAGATGGTCGTCGCCATGGCGAAGGACCCCCGCGTCCTGGTCATCAAGCTCGCCGACCGCCTGCACAACATGCGCACGATGCGCTACCTCAAGCGGGAGAAGCAGGAGAAGAAGGCCCGCGAGACCCTGGAGATCTACGCGCCGCTCGCCCACCGCCTGGGCATGAACACCATCAAGTGGGAGCTGGAGGACCTCGCCTTCGCGATCCTCTACCCGAAGATGTACGACGAGATCGTCCGCCTCGTCGCCGAGCGCGCACCCAAGCGGGACGAGTACCTCAGCCTGGTGACCGACGAGGTCCAGGCCGACCTGCGCGCCGCCCGCATCAAGGCGACCGTCACCGGCCGGCCCAAGCACTACTACAGCGTCTACCAGAAGATGATCGTCCGCGGCCGCGACTTCGCGGAGATCTACGACCTGGTGGGCATCCGCGTCCTCGTCGACACGGTCCGCGACTGCTACGCGGCCCTCGGCACCGTCCACGCGCGGTGGAACCCGGTCCCGGGCCGGTTCAAGGACTACATCGCGATGCCGAAGTTCAACATGTACCAGTCGCTCCACACGACGGTCATCGGGCCCAACGGCAAGCCCGTCGAACTGCAGATCCGCACGTTCGACATGCACCGCCGCGCCGAGTACGGCATCGCCGCGCACTGGAAGTACAAGCAGGACGCCGTCGCCGGCGCCTCCAAGGTGCGCACCGACGTGCCGAAGAGGCCCGGCGGGGACGACCACGTCAACGACATGGCGTGGCTGCGCCAGCTCCTGGACTGGCAGAAGGAGACCGAGGACCCCGGCGAGTTCCTGGAGTCCCTGCGCTTCGACCTGTCGCGCAACGAGGTCTTCGTCTTCACCCCCAAGGGCGACGTCATCGCGCTGCCCGCCGGTGCCACCCCCGTCGACTTCGCGTACGCCGTCCACACCGAGGTCGGCCACCGCACCATAGGGGCCCGGGTCAACGGGCGGCTCGTCCCGCTCGAGTCGACCCTCGACAACGGCGACCTGGTGGAGGTCTTCACCTCCAAGGCCATCGGCGCCGGCCCCTCCCGCGACTGGCTCGGCTTCGTCAAGTCGCCCCGCGCCCGCAACAAGATCCGCGCCTGGTTCTCCAAGGAGCGCCGCGACGAGGCGATCGAGCAGGGCAAGGACGCCATCGCCCGGGCGATGCGCAAGCAGAACCTGCCGATCCAGCGCATACTCACCGGCGACTCCCTGGTCACCCTCGCCCACGAGATGCGCTACAACGACATCTCCTCGCTGTACGCGGCGATCGGCGAGGGCCATGTCACCGCCCAGTCGATCGTGCAGAAGCTGGTGCAGGCCCTCGGCGGCGAGGAGGCGGCGACCGAGGACATCGCCGAGACCGCGCCGCCCGCCCGTGGCCGCGCCAAGCGCCGCGCCAAGGCCGACCCCGGGGTCGTCGTCAAGGGCGTCGAGGACGTGTGGGTCAAACTGGCCCGCTGCTGCACCCCGGTGCCCGGCGACCCGATCATCGGCTTCGTCACGCGCGGCAGCGGCGTGTCGGTGCACCGCGCCGACTGCGTCAACGTCGACTCGCTGTCGCAGCAGCCCGAGCGGATCCTCGACGTCGAGTGGGCGCCCACCCAGTCGTCGGTGTTCCTCGTCGCCATCCAGGTCGAGGCGCTGGACCGCTCCCGGCTCCTGTCGGACGTCACCCGCGTCCTGTCCGACCAGCACGTCAACATCCTGTCGGCGGCCGTCCAGACCTCCCGCGACCGGGTCGCCACGTCCCGGTTCACCTTCGAGATGGGCGACCCCAAGCACCTCGGGCACGTGCTGAAGGCCGTGCGCGGCGTGGAGGGCGTGTACGACGTGTACCGCGTGACGTCGGCCCGCCGCCCCTGACGGCCGACCGGGCTCCGCCCGCACGCGCGAGAGGGCCGGTACGGGGTGTCCCGTACCGGCCCTCGCGCGGAGCGGCTCCTCAGCCGCCGAACTCCTGCAGGCCCTTCAGCGCCTGGTCCAGCAGCGCCTGGCGGCCCTCCAGCTCGCGCGTGAGCTTCTCGGCCTTCGCGTCGTTGCCCGCCGCGCGCGCCGCGTCGATCTGCTTGCGCAGCTTGTCCACGGCGTCCTGAAGCTGGCCCGTCAGCCCCTCCGCACGCGCCCGGGCCTCCGGGTTGGTGCGGCGCCACTCGGCCTCCTCGGCCTCCTGGATGGCCCGCTCCACCGCGTGCATGCGGCCCTCGACCTTCGGCCGGGCGTCCCGCGGGACGTGGCCGATGGCCTCCCAGCGCTCGTTGAGGGACCGGAACGCGGCGCGGGCCGCCTTCAGGTCCGTCACCGGCACCAGCTTCTCGGCCTCGGCGGCGAGCTCCTCCTTCAGCTTGAGGTTCTCGGTCTGCTCCGCGTCGCGCTCGGCGAACACCGAGCCGCGCGCCGCGAAGAACACGTCCTGCGCACCGCGGAAGCGGTTCCACAGTGCGTCCTCGTGCTCGCGCTGGGCCCGGCCCGCGGCCTTCCACTCGGCCATCAGGTCCCGGTACCGCGCGGCCGTCGGCCCCCAGTCCGTGGAGTTCGACAGGGCCTCGGCCTCCGCCACCAGGCGTTCCTTCGTCCGGCGGGCCTCCTCGCGCTGCGCGTCCAGCGCCGCGAAGTGCGCCTTGCGCCGCTTGGAGAACGCCGACCGGGCGTGCGAGAAGCGGTGCCACAGTTCGTCGTCGGACTTCCGGTCGAGCCGCGGCAGGCCCTTCCACGTGTCCACCAGGGCGCGCAGCCGCTCGCCGGCGGCCCGCCACTGCTCGCTCTGCGCGAGCTCCTCGGCCTCCGCGACCAGCGCCTCCTTGGCGTGCCGCGCCTCGTCGGCCTGCCTGGCCTTCTGGGCCTTGCGCTCCTCGCGCCGCGACTCGACCGTCTCGACGAGCTTGTCCAGCCGCTTCGAGAGCGCGTCGAGGTCACCGACGGCGTGGTGCTCGTCGACCTGCCGGCGCAGGTGGTCGACGGCGGTCATCGCGTCCTTCGCGGACAGGTCGGTGGTCCTCACCCGCCGCTCGAGGAGGCCGATCTCGACAACCAGTCCCTCGTACTTGCGCTCGAAGTAGGCCAGTGCCTCCTCGGGAGAACCGGCCTGCCACGATCCGACGACCTTCTCGCCGTCGGCAGTACGCACGTACACGGTGCCCGTCTCGTCGACGCGGCCCCACGGGTCGCTGCTCACAGCGCCTCCTCCACATGATGCCGGTGAAGGGGTCCTTCCCCGGGCATCGTCCACAGTTTCCCGGACGGGCCTCGCCCGTCCTTCACGGCGTGCGTCCAGTCCACGCCGTACAACGCCAATCTAGGCGAACGGCCGCCCGGCTGTCCGCTCCCAGCGCGACCGAAATCCGGCGGTTCACCTCTTGCTGACCGTGGCCTTCTCGACGGTGACCGGCTTCTTCGGGGCCCCGTCCCCGGTGCCGCCCTCGACCCCCGCGGCGGCCACGTCCCGGACCGCCTTCAGGCCGGCGGCGTCGAGCGTCCCGAACGGGGTGTACTGCGGGGGCAGTCGGGTGTCCCGGTACACCAGGAAGAACTGGCTGCCGCCGCTGTCCGGGCTGCCCGTGTTGGCCATCGCCACCGTGCCCGCCTTGAACGTCACCTTGCCGTCCGGCCCCGCCTTGCCGAGGGACGCCAGGTCCTCGTCGGGGATGTTGTAGCCCGGGCCCCCCGTGCCGTCGCCCTGCGGGTCGCCGCACTGCAGGACGAAGATGCCCTGCGTGGTCAGCCGGTGGCACTTCGTGCCGTCGAAGTACTTCCCGTCCGCGAGGTGCTTGAAGGAGTTGACCGTCCGCGGCGTCCTGGCGGCGTTCATGGAGATCACCATGTCGCCCACGTTCGTCTTGAGCGTCATCGTGTACGCCGCCTCGGTGTCGACCGCCATCGAGGGCTCGGGGGACGGCGAGGACGCGCCCGGCGCGGGGGTCGCGCCCGGCCCGTCCGCGGCGTCGACGCGATCGGTGCCGCGTCCGGTCAGCTGGACGGAGGCGTACACCGCGCCGCCCGCCGCCAGGACCACGGCGAGCGCGGCGGCCACGATCGTGTTGCGGCGCTTGGCCTTCCTCCGCGACTCCTCGCGCCGGCGCTGCTGCCGCTCGAACTTCTCCCGGGCGAGCTGCCGCCGTCGCTGATCGTTGTTCACCACCGGATCTCCTCCTCTTCCTCGCTCGTCCGGCCCCGTCCGGAACTGGTGTGCCCGTACCGTATACGGGTTGGCCGGGGGACGAGCCGCGCCGGTAGGCTCTGAGCTGCTGCATTCTCCCGCCGGACGACTATCTGAGGACGATCGTGCTTATTGCCGGGTTCCCCGCCGGGGCCTGGGGGACCAACTGCTACGTGGTCGCCCCCGCCGCGGGCGAGGAGTGCGTGATCATCGACCCGGGCCACCGGGCCGCCAGCGGGGTCGAGGAGACACTGAGGAAGCACCGGCTCAAGCCCGTGGCGGTGGTGCTCACCCACGGCCACATCGACCATGTCGCCTCCGTCGTCCCGGTCTGCGGGGCCCACGACGTGCCCGCCTGGATCCACCCGGCCGACCGGTACATGATGAGCGACCCGGAGAAGGCCCTCGGCCGCTCCATCGGCATGCCGCTCATGGGGGAGCTGACCGTCGGGGAACCGGACGACGTCCACGAGCTCGCCGACGGCGCGCGGCTGGAACTCGCCGGCCTGGAGCTCACCGTCGCGCACGCGCCCGGCCATACCAAGGGGTCGGTGGCGTTCAGGACGCCCGAGGCCGCGGACGTGCCGCCGGTCCTCTTCTCGGGCGACCTGCTCTTCGCCGGCTCCATCGGACGCACCGACCTGCCCGGCGGCGACATGGACGAGATGCTCGCGTCGCTGGCCCGCGTGTGCCTGCCGCTCGACGACTCGACCGTGGTGCTGTCCGGCCACGGCCCCCAGACCACCATCGGCCGCGAGCGCGCCACCAACCCGTACCTGCGGGAGGTGGCCGCCGGCTCCGGGAGCCCCGCGGCTCCCCGACGAGGAATGTGACGAGAGACCTTCCGTGAGTACCTTCCAGGCCCCCAAGGGCACGTACGACCTGCTGCCGCCGCGTTCGGCGACGTTCCTCGCCGTGCGCGAGGCCATCGCCGCCCCGCTGAGGAGCTCCGGCTACGGCTACGTCGAGACGCCCGGCTTCGAGAACGTCGAGCTGTTCGCGCGGGGCGTCGGCGAGTCCACCGACATCGTGACCAAGGAGATGTACGCCTTCGAGACCAAGGGCGGCGACAGGCTGGCCCTGCGCCCCGAGGGCACCGCGTCCGTGCTGCGCGCCGCCCTGGAGGCGAACCTGCACAAGGGCGGCAACCTCCCGGTCAAGCTCTGGTACTCCGGCTCGTACTACCGCTACGAGCGTCCGCAGAAGGGCCGCTACCGCCACTTCTCCCAGGTCGGCGCCGAGGCGATCGGCGCCGAGGATCCGGTGCTTGACGCCGAGCTGATCGTCCTGGCCGACCAGGCGTACCGGTCACTGGGGCTGCGGGACTTCCGCATCCTGCTGAACTCGCTCGGCGACAAGGAGTGCCGGCCGGCCTACCGCGAGGCCCTCCAGGGCTTCCTGCGCGGCCTGGACCTGGACGAGGACACGCGCCGCCGCATCGAGATCAACCCGCTGCGGGTCCTGGACGACAAGCGCGCCGAGGTCCAGCGGCAGCTCGGGGGGGCGCCCCTGCTGCGCGACCACCTGTGCGACGCGTGCACGGCGTACCACGAGGAGGTGCGCGCCCTGCTGACGGCCGCGGGCGTGGCCTTCGAGGACGACGAGAAGCTGGTGCGCGGCCTCGACTACTACACGCGGACCACGTTCGAGTTCGTCCACGACGGGCTCGGCGCCCAGTCCGCGGTGGGCGGCGGCGGCCGCTACGACGGCCTGTCCGAGATGATCGGCGGCCCCGCGCTGCCGTCCGTGGGCTGGGCGCTCGGCGTGGACCGCACGGTCCTGGCGCTGGAGGCCGAGGGCGTCGCGCTCGACGTCCCCGCCGCGACGGACGTCTTCGCCGTGGCCCTGGGCGACGACGCCAAGCGGCGCCTGTTCGGCCTGGTCACCGAGCTCCGCAGGGCCGGCGTCGCCACGGACATGGCGTTCGGCGGCAGGAGCATGAAGGCGGGCATGAAGGCGGCGAACCGCTCGGGGGCCCGCTACGCGCTCATCGCCGGCGACCGGGACCTGGAGGAGGGCGTGGTCCAGCTCAAGGACCTGGAGTCCGGCGAGCAGGCGGCCGTACCCCTCGGCGCGATCGCGGAGACCCTGCGCGCGAAGCTCGCGTGACCGGGGAGGCCGGACGGCCGCGCGCCGTCCGGCCCGCCGGGGCCCTCCCCGAAGGCGGGGACGGAGTCCGGGAAGCGAACGTACGTCCCATCGGTTGTGCGGAACGGTCGGATCTCACGGCCCCGTGCGGCACAATGGCCGCGGACCAGCAGCCAACTGACGACGGACGGGCGGCATGACGACGACTGCAACGGTGGACGAGGCGCGTACGGACTCCCGTGCCGTGGGCGCGAGCAGAGCCTTCGCATGGATGCTGGTCGTCACCGGCGCGGCGGGGCTGCTGGCCGCGTGGATCATCACCCTCGACAAGTTCAAGCTGCTCGCGGACCCCGACTTCGTCCCCGGTTGCAGCTTCAACCCGGTCGTGGCCTGCGGCAGCATCATGAAGAGCGACCAGGCGACGGTGTTCGGCTTCCCGAACCCGATGCTGGGGCTGGTCACCTACGGCATGGTGATCGCCATCGGCGTCGGCCTGCTCGCCGGCGCCCGCTACCGCCGCTGGTACTGGCTGGGCCTCAACGCGGGCACGCTGTTCGGCGTCGGGTTCTGCACCTGGCTCATGGTCCAGTCCCTCTACTCGATCAACGCCCTGTGCCTGTGGTGCTGCCTCGCCTGGGCCGCGACGATCGTCATGTTCTGGTACGTGACCTCGCACAACGTCCGCAACGGCCTGCTGCCCGCACCGGCCGGCCTGCGGCGCTTCCTCGACGAGTTCACCTGGGTCCTGCCGGCGCTGCACCTCGGGATCATCGGGATGCTGATCCTGACGCGCTGGTGGGACTTCTGGCTCGGCTGACCGGCCGCCCCCGGCGCCCCGCCGGGCCTGTCGGAGGGCTGGCATAGGCTTCACGGTGTGGAGCCCGACCTCTTTACCGCCGCAGCCGAGGACCGTCAGGAGAAGGAGCCGTCGCACAGCCCGCTCGCGGTGCGGATGCGCCCGCGGACCCTGGACGAGGTCGTCGGGCAGCGGCACCTGCTGAAGCCCGGGTCGCCGCTGCGCCGCCTGGTCGGCGAGGGCGGGGGCGGTCCGGCGGGGACCTCGTCCGTGATCCTGTGGGGCCCGCCCGGTACCGGCAAGACGACCCTGGCCCATGTGGTCTCCC
This sequence comes from Streptomyces sudanensis, assembly GCF_023614315.1. Taxonomy (NCBI): domain Bacteria; kingdom Bacillati; phylum Actinomycetota; class Actinomycetes; order Kitasatosporales; family Streptomycetaceae; genus Streptomyces; species Streptomyces sudanensis. Next base: position 4,555,634 of record NZ_CP095474.1, read on the forward strand.
GGGCCACCGACCGGCGTTTCGTGGAGCTGTCCGCGATCACGGCCGGGGTCAAGGAGGTCCGCGCGGTCATCGACGGCGCCCGTCGCGCGGCCGGCGGCTTCGGCAAGGAGACCGTCCTGTTCCTGGACGAGATCCACCGCTTCAGCAAGGCGCAGCAGGACTCGCTGCTGCCGGCCGTCGAGAACCGCTGGGTCACCCTCGTCGCCGCGACGACGGAGAACCCCCACTTCTCGGTGATCTCCCCGCTGCTCTCCCGCTCCCTGCTGCTGACGCTGGAGCCGCTCACCGACGACGACCTGCGCGACCTGCTGCGGCGCGCGCTGACCGGGGAGCGCGGCCTGGCCGGCGAGGTCACGCTGCCCGAGGACGCGGAGGCGCACCTGCTGCGCGTCGCCGGCGGCGACGCCCGGCGGGCGCTGACGGCGCTGGAGGCGGCGGCCGGGGCGGCCCTGGCCAAGGGCGAGCCGGAGATCACGCTCGCCACGCTGGAGGAGACCGTGGACCGCGCCGCGGTGAGGTACGACCGGGACGGCGACCAGCACTACGACGTGGCGAGCGCGCTCATCAAGTCGATCCGCGGCTCGGACGTGGACGCGGCGCTGCACTACCTGGCCCGGATGATCGAGGCGGGGGAGGACCCCCGGTTCATCGCCCGGCGGCTGATGATCTCCGCGAGCGAGGACATCGGACTGGCGGACCCGACGGCGCTGCCCACCGCGGTGGCGGCGGCCCAGGCGGTCGCGATGATCGGCTTCCCCGAGGCGGCGCTGACGCTCAGCCACGCGACGATCGCGCTGGCCCTGGCCCCGAAGTCCAACGCCGCGACGCTGGCGATCCAGGCCGCCCGGGCGGACGTGCGGGCGGGGCTCGCCGGACCGGTGCCGCCGCACCTGCGCGACGGGCACTACAAGGGCGCGGCCGGACTGGGGCACGCGCAGGGGTACGTGTACCCGCACGACGTGCCGGGTGGGATCGCCGCCCAGCAGTACGCCCCGGACGCGGTGCGGGAGCGGCGCTACTACCGGCCGACCCGCCACGGCGCGGAGGCGCGGTACGCGGACGTGGTGGAGAAGGTGCGGGAGCGGCTCCGCGGCGACGGGGCGGAGCCCCGCAGGCCGCCCCGGGAGCGGTGACGGCCGGGTGCCGCGGCGGCGGGTGCGCGCGGCGGTCCGACGTCCGGACCTCCGGGCGGTCGGCGCACCGGCCGCCGGATTCGAGGCCGGGCGGGTGCGACCGGACCGGCGGCGACCGGACCCCGGCCCGGACCTCCGGAAGCGCCTGCCGGAAGGGCCGCCGGGAAGGGCGCGAGCGCTCCGGGAACCGGCACCGCCGTGGAGCATGTACCCTGTACGGGAGTTCGTGTGCGCTCGGCTGCTGACGGCATCCGGGCGATCTCCGGCCCGCTGGGACGCGGCTGACCATGAGCTGATCGGACCTCCGTCACATCGATGCCCCACTGAGAGGCATCGCTCTTCGTGCTGCTGTCTGTGACGCGCGTGGTGTTCCCAGGGCGGACATGCGATCTCCTTGAGCAAGGTGAACTAACCTATTTCGGAGGTCTGGAGAACGTGCCTAACCAGTCGCGTCCCAAGGTCAAGAAGTCCCGTGCGCTCGGCATCGCCCTGACGCCGAAGGCCGTCAAGTACTTCGAGGCCCGCCCGTACCCGCCGGGTGAGCACGGCCGCGGTCGCAAGCAGAACTCGGACTACAAGGTCCGTCTGCTCGAGAAGCAGCGCCTGCGCGCCCAGTACGACATCAGCGAGCGCCAGATGGCCCGCGCCTACGACCGCGCGAAGAAGGCCGAGGGCAAGACGGGCGAGGCGCTGGTCGTCGAGCTCGAGCGCCGTCTCGACGCGCTGGTCCTGCGCTCGGGCATCGCCCGCACCATCTACCAGGCCCGCCAGATGGTCGTCCACGGCCACATCGAGGTCAACGGCCAGAAGGTCGACAAGCCGTCCTTCCGCGTCCGTCCCGACGACGTCGTGATGGTCCGCGAGCGCTCGCGCAGCAAGACGCTGTTCCAGGTGGCCCGTGAGGGCGGCTTCGCCCCCGACGGCGAGACCCCGCGCTACCTGCAGGTCAACCTGAAGGCCCTGGCCTTCCGCCTCGACCGCGAGCCGAACCGCAAGGAGATCCCGGTCATCTGCGACGAGCAGCTCGTCGTCGAGTACTACGCCCGCTGACCCGGGCGCGGTACCCGCAGCACCGCAGCGGTCCCCGGCCCGCCGCCTCCCCGCCGTCGACGGCGGGAAGCCGGCGGGCTTCCGCGTTCCCGGGACCCGGGACGACGGTCCGCCGGTGCCGCACGCGCGGCGCCCACCGCCGGGGAGCCCGTCCCGCGAGGCCCCGAACCCCGGCGGCCCGCACGGTCCCGCGGCGCCCCGTGCCGCCGCACTCCGTGCGGACGTGCGGGCCCGCCCCCGTCCGGCGGCCGGGAATCCGGTTCGGGGAGCCGTCATGGGCGCGATAGGCTCGGAGGACGGCTTTCAAGTGCTGAAAGACCGAGGACTTCGACGAGCAGAGAGCGGTGCGCAGTGACCGGTGGAGAGGTTGCCGGGATCCTGGTGGCCGTCTTCTGGGCGATCCTGGTCTCCTTCCTGGCCGTGGTGCTGGTGAGGCTGGCCCAGACGCTCAGGGCGGCCACCCGGCTCGTGGCGGAGGTGACCGAACAGGCGGTACCCCTGCTGGCCGACGCCTCCGCGACCGTGCGCTCCGCGCAGACCCAGCTCGACCGGGTCGACGCCATCGCCTCGGACGTCCAGGAGGTCACCTCCAACGCGTCGGCCCTCTCCACCACCGTCGCCTCCACCTTCGGCGGCCCCCTGGTCAAGGTCGCGGCGTTCGGCTACGGCGTACGCCGGGCGCTGGGCCGCGACAAGGGCGACCGCCCCGCCGAACGGCGGCGGTCGCGGAGCACCGTCATCGTCGGCCGCGCGGTGCCCGGAGCACGCGCCGGCCGGAACCGGAAAGGCTGACGCGACACATGTTCCGCCGGGCATTCTGGTTCACCGCCGGCGCGGCAGCCGGCGTGTGGGCCACCACCAAGGTCAACCGCAAGCTCAAGCGGCTCACCCCCGAGAGCCTCGCCGCCCAGGCCGCCGACAAGGCGGTCGAGACGGGCCACCGGCTCAGGGACTTCGCCCTCGACGTCCGCGCGGGAATGCTCCAGCGCGAGGCGGAGCTGGGAGAGGTACTGGGGCTGGACGCGCCGGTCGACCCGGCGGCCCTCCCTGCCCCCGCCGCGCGCCGCTCGGACCGGGCGGCNGCGCGGCGGGGGGCAGGGNCCCGCACCCCACCCACCCGTACGACCGGAATGAGGACCACTGATGGAGTCGGCTGAAATCCGCCGCCGCTGGCTGAGCTTCTTCGAGGAGCGCGGGCACACCGTCGTGCCTTCGGCGTCGCTCATCGCGGACGACCCGACTCTGCTCCTCGTCCCCGCCGGCATGGTGCCGTTCAAGCCCTACTTCCTGGGCGAGGCCAAGCCGCCCTTCCCCCGCGCCGCCAGCGTCCAGAAGTGCGTGCGCACCCCGGACATCGAAGAGGTCGGCAAGACCACCCGTCACGGCACGTTCTTCCAGATGTGCGGGAACTTCTCCTTCGGCGACTACTTCAAGGAAGGCGCCATCAAGCTCGCCTGGGAGCTGCTGACCACCCCGGTCGAGCACGGCGGCTACGGACTGGAGCCGGAGAAGCTCTGGATCACGGTCTACCAGGAGGACGACGAGGCCGAGCGGATCTGGCGCGACGTGGTCGGCGTCCCGGCCGAGCGGATCCAGCGCCTCGGGATGGGCCCGAACTTCTGGTCCATGGGCGTCCCCGGCCCCTGCGGCCCCTGCTCCGAGATCAACTACGACCGCGGCCCCGAGTTCGGCGTCGAGGGCGGCCCGGCCGTCAACGACGAGCGGTACGTGGAGATCTGGAACCTCGTCTTCATGCAGTACGAGCGCGGCGAGGGGACCGGCAAGGAGGACTTCCCGATCCTCGGCGACCTCCCGAGCAAGAACATCGACACCGGTCTCGGCCTGGAACGCCTGGCGATGATCCTCCAGGGCGTGCGGAACATGTACGAGACCGACACCCTGAAGGTCGTCATCGACCAGGCCACCGAGCTGACCGGCGTCCGCTACGGCGAGGCGCAGGACAGCGACGTCTCCCTGCGCGTGGTCGCCGACCACATGCGCACCTCCGTCATGCTCATCGGCGACGGCGTCACCCCCGGCAACGAGGGCCGCGGCTACGTCCTGCGCCGCATCATGCGCCGCGCCATCCGCAACATGCGCCTCCTCGGCGCCACCGGTCCGGTCGTCGGCCGGCTCGTCGACACGGTCATCCGCACCATGGGCGAGCAGTACCCGGAGCTGGAGACCGACCGCAAGCGCATCGAGACGGTCGCCCTCGCCGAGGAGGCCGCCTTCCTCAAGACGCTGAAGGCCGGCACCAACATCCTCGACACGGCCGTCACCGAGACCAAGGCCGCCGGCGGCGGGGTCCTCCCCGGCGACAAGGCGTTCCTCCTCCACGACACCTGGGGCTTCCCCATCGACCTCACCTTGGAGATGGCCGCCGAACAGGGCCTGTCCGTGGACGAGGAGGGCTTCCGCCGCCTGATGAGGGAGCAGCGGGAGCGCGCCAAGGCCGACGCCAGGGCCAAGAAGACCGGCCACGCCGACGTCACCGCGTACCGCGAGATCGCCGACACCGCCGGCGCCACCGAGTTCACCGGGTACACCAGCACCGAGGGCGAGAGCACGATCGTCGGCCTCCTGGTCAACGGCGTCCCGTCGCCGGCCGCCTCCGAGGGCGACGACGTCGAGGTCGTCCTCGACCGCACGCCCTTCTACGCCGAGGGCGGCGGGCAGATCGCCGACACCGGCCGCATTCGCCTGCACGGCGGCGCCGTCATCCAGGTGCGCGACGTGCAGCAGCCGGTTCCCGGCGTGTCCGTGCACAAGGGATCGGTCCAGGTCGGCGAGGTGACCGTGGGCGCCACCGCCTACGCCGCCATCGACGTCGCCCGCCGCCGCGCCATCGCCCGCGCCCACAGCGCCACCCACCTCACGCACCAGGCGCTGCGCGACGCCCTCGGCCCGACGGCCGCCCAGGCCGGTTCGGAGAACCAGCCCGGCCGCTTCCGCTTCGACTTCGGCTCGCCGTCCGCCGTGCCGCAGACGGTCATGACGGACGTCGAGCAGAAGATCAACGAGGTGCTGGCCCGCGAACTCGACGTGCACGCCGAGGTCATGGCGATCGACGAGGCCAAGCGCCAGGGGGCCATCGCCGAGTTCGGCGAGAAGTACGGCGAGCGGGTCCGTGTCGTCACCATCGGCGACTTCTCCAAGGAGCTGTGCGGCGGCACCCACGTCCGCAACACCGCCCAGCTCGGCCTGGTGAAGCTGCTCGGCGAGTCGTCCATCGGCTCGGGCGTGCGCCGCATCGAAGCCCTCGTCGGCGTCGACGCCTACCACTTCCTCGCCCGCGAGCACACGGTCGTCGCCCAGCTCCAGGAGCTGGTCAAGGGCCGTCCGGAGGAGCTGCCGGAGAAGATCTCCGGCATGCTCGCCAAGCTCAAGGACGCCGAGAAGGAGATCGAGAGGTTCCGCGCGGAGAAGGTCCTCCAGGCCGCCGCCGGGCTCGCCGAGTCCGCCAAGGACGTCCGCGGGGTGGCCCTGGTCACCGGCCGGGTCCCGGACGGCACCGGCGCCGACGACCTGCGCCGGCTCGTCCTCGACGTGCGCGGCCGCATCCCCGGCGACCGGCCGGCCGTGGTCGCCCTGTTCGCCACGGCCAACGGCCGTCCGCTGACGGTGATCGCCACCAACGAGGCCGCCCGCGAGCGCGGCCTCAAGGCCGGCGACCTGGTCCGCACCGCGGCCAAGGCCCTCGGCGGCGGCGGTGGCGGCAAGCCGGACGTCGCCCAGGGCGGCGGCCAGGACCCGCAGGCCGTCGGCACGGCCGTCGAGGCCGTCGAGCGCATGGTCGCCGAGACCGCCTGATGAGCGGTCTGCGACGCGGGCGCCGGCTCGCGGTCGACGTCGGGGACGCCCGGATCGGGGTCGCCTCGTGCGACCCCGACGGGGTCCTCGCCACGCCGGTGGAGACCGTGCCGGGACGCGACGTCCCGGCCGCCCACCGGCGGCTGCGGCAGCTCGTCGAGGAGTACGAGCCGATCGAGGTCGTCCTGGGCCTGCCCCGCTCCCTCAACGGCCGCGAGGGCCCGGCCGCCACGAAGGTCCGCGCCTTCGCCGGCGAGCTTGCCCGGGGCATCGCCCCGGTGCCGGTCCGGCTGGTCGACGAACGGATGACCACCGTCTCCGCGACGCAGGGCCTGCGGGCCTCGGGGGTGAAGGCGAAGAAGGGACGCTCCGTGATCGACCAGGCAGCCGCTGTGATCATCCTTCAGAACGCCCTCGAGTCCGAACGATTGTCGGGCAATCCGCCTGGTGAAGGCGTCGAGGTGGTGCCCTGATCGCGGTACGGTAACGTTCCGCGCGATGCGGTGGCGTTCGAACAGTCGCCGTACGACGTCGAGGCGGACCTCCCGGAAGCCTCACGGCTGTTTGGGGATCGATGACTGACTATGGCCGGAGCCCCGGCTCCCAGCCCTGGCACCCCGAGGACCCCCTGTACGGGGACCGGGAATGGGGGAGCCGGCAGGACGGAGGCGCCCACCATCAGCAGTACGGTGATGCCTCTCAGGACCCGTACGGGCAGGGTCACGACGACCGGCGGTACGACGCGGGCGGCCAGGGGTACGACTCCGGGATATCCGGGCAGGGCCACGGCGCCGCACCCGGCCCGGGCCACGACGGCGGCTGGGACCCCGGGACCGGGCAGCACACCGCCCCGCCGTACGGGACGCCGCAGCCCGCCGACCCCTACGGGACGCCGCAGTCCGCAGACCCCTACGGGACCGGCCAGGGCGCCGGCCCCTACGACACCTCCGGGGCGTACCCGCAGCCTGAGCCTCCCGACCGGCGCCACCCGGACGCGCACGGCGGGGCACCGCACCCCGGGCACGACCGGGGCGGCCACGGCGGCCACGGCGGCCACGGCCAGGGCGGGCAGTGGCCGACCGGGGCTCCCGGCGGCGGGCCCCACCCGTCGTTCCCCGGCGACCGGTACCCCGAGGACCGGGGGCGTCCCGCCGACGACCGCGGGTGGGACGGCCACGCCGCGGGCGGCGGTTCCCGGCGGCGCGGCGACGACGGCCATGACGGCCACGGAGACGAGGCGTACGGCGGCGCCCCGCACGGCGACGACCCGCACGGCGACGAGGCGTACGGCGACGAGCCGGCCGGGTCGCGGCACGAGGCCGGGAGCCGCCGCGGCCGGACCAAGAAGCGCAAGAGCCGCAACGGCGTGGCCTGCCTGTTCGTCGCGCTCGTCCTCGCCGGCGGTCTCGGCGGCGCGGGCTACTTCGGCTACCAGTTCTGGCAGGACCGTTTCGGCCCCGCACCCGACTTCAGCGGCTCCGGCACCGGCGAGACCGTCACCGTCGAGGTCCCCAAGGGCGCGGTCGGTGCCGAGATCGGCGGCGTCCTGGTGAAGCAGGGCGTCGTCAAGAGCGTCGACGCCTTCGTCGCGGCCCAGGGCGAGAACCCCAAGGGCCTCTCCATCCAGCCGGGCTTCTACACCCTTCGAAAGGGCATGTCCGCGGCCGCCGCCGTCGACGCCATGCTCGACCCCAAGAGCCGCAACGTCCTCATCATCCCCGAGGGCAAGCGCAACGCCTGGGTGTACCAGCAGGTCGACAAGCGCCTCGAACTCGCACCCGGCACCACCGAGAAGGTCGCCAGGAACGAGGCGGGGAACCTCGGCCTGCCCGAATGGGCGACCGGCCACCCCGACGTGAAGGACCCGTTGGAGGGATTCCTCTTCCCGGCCGACTATCCGGTCGCCAAGGGCAACAAGCCCGAGGACGTCCTGAGGAAGATGGTCGCCCGCGCCAACTCCGAGTACGGCAGGCTCGACCTGGAGGCGAAGGCCGGAGCCCTGGGACTGGAGGGCCCCTGGGAGCTGGTCACCGTCGCCAGCCTCGTCCAGGCGGAGGGCAAGACCGAGGACGACTTCCGCAAGATGAGCGAGGTCGTCTACAACCGGCTCAAGCCCACCAACACGGAGACGAACCAGCTCCTCCAGTTCGACTCGGCCTTCAACTACCTGAAGGGCCAGAGCGAGATCGAGATCAGCGAGTCCGAGATCAACAGCAACAGGGACCCGTACAACACGTACACCCGCAAGGGCCTCACCCCCGGCCCGATCGGCAATCCCGGCAAGGAGGCGCTCGCGGCCGCGCTCACCCCCACGGCGGAGGGGTGGATGTACTTCGTGGCGACCGACGGCATGAACAAGACCGAGTTCGCCAGGACCCACGACGAGTTCCTCAAGCTCAAGGACAAGTTCAATGACAACAAGGGGGGCTGAGGTCCGCAGGGCCGCCGTCCTGGGCTCGCCGATCGCCCACTCGCTCTCCCCGGCCCTGCACCGGGCCGCCTATGCCGCGCTGGGCCTCACCGGCTGGACGTACGACCGCTTCGAGGTGGACGAGGCACGGCTCCCCGGCTTCCTCGACGCCCTCGACGCCTCCTGGGCCGGGCTGTCGCTCACCATGCCGCTCAAGCGGGCGGTCATCCCGCTGCTCGACGAGGTCGGCGGCACCGCCCGCTCGGTGGAGGCCGTCAACACCGTCGTCCTCACCGGCGACGGCCGCCGCACAGGCGACAACACCGACGTCCCCGGCATGGTCGCCGCCCTGCGGGAACGCGGCGTGGAGGAGGTCGAGGCGGCGGCCGTCCTCGGTGCCGGCGCCACCGCCTCGTCCGCGCTCGCCGCCCTCGCACGCCTCCGCACCGGCCCCGTCACCGCGTACGTGCGCGGTGCCGCCCGCGCCGGCGAGATGCGCGGCTGGGGCGAGCGCCTCGGCGTCGACGTGCGCATCGCCGACTGGGGCGACGCCGTCCGGGCCCTCGACGCGCCCCTGGTCGTCGCCACCACCCCGGCGGGCGCCGCCGACGGCCTCGCGCCGTACGTGCCGAAGGCCCCCGGCACGTTGTTCGACGTGGTGTACCACCCCTGGCCCACGCCCCTCGCGGCCGCCTGGGCGGAGCGGGGCGGCGCGGTCCTCGGCGGCCTCGACCTCCTGGTCCACCAGGCCGCCCTCCAGGTCGAGGCGATGACCGGGCGCTCCCCGGCGCCGCTCGCGGCGATGCGGGCCGCGGGACGGGACGCCCTCGGCGCCGCCGGCGCCTGACGCCCGGCCCGCCCGGGCGGTGTCCGCCGGTCGGAACGGCGACCGGACCGCCGCTTGGCCGTGGGAGGATCGGGACGAGGCCGCCCGGGCCGCGTACCGGGACCGGCCGTCCGCAGAGCGGTCCCAGGAGGAGGAGCACCGTTGAGCAGGTTGCGCTGGCTTACGGCGGGGGAGTCCCACGGCCCCGCCCTGGTGGCGACGCTGGAGGGTCTTCCCGCCGGCGTCCCGGTCACCACGGGGGCGGTGGCGGACCACCTCGCCCGCCGGCGCCTGGGTTACGGGCGCGGCGCGCGGATGAAGTTCGAACGGGACGAGGTCACCTTCCTCGGCGGCGTCCGCCACGGCCTCACCCTCGGCTCCCCGGTCGCCGTCATGATCGGCAACACCGAGTGGCCCAAGTGGGAGAAGGTCATGGCGGCCGATCCGGTCGACCCGGCGGAGCTGGCCGAGCTGGCCCGCAACGCGCCGCTGACCCGCCCCCGCCCCGGCCACGCCGACCTCGCCGGCATGCAGAAGTACGGCTTCGACGAGGCCCGGCCGATCCTGGAGCGGGCCAGCGCCCGCGAGACCGCCGCCCGTGTCGCCCTCGGCGCGATCGCCCGGTCGTACCTGAGGGAGACCACCGGCACCGAGATCGTCTCCCACGTGGTGGAGCTGGCCGCCGCCCGGGCGCCGCAGGGGGTGTACCCGGTGCCCGCCGACGTGGAGCGGCTCGACGCCGACCCGGTGCGCTGCCTGGACGCCGAGGCGTCGAAGGCGATGGTGGCCGAGATCGACCGGGCCCACAAGGACGGCGACACGCTCGGCGGCGTGGTCGAGGTCCTGGCCTACGGCGTGCCCGTCGGCCTCGGCTCGCACGTCCACTGGGACCGGCGCCTCGACGCGCGGCTGGCCGGGGCCCTCATGGGCATCCAGGCCATCAAGGGCGTCGAGGTCGGCGACGGCTTCGGCCTGGCGCGCGTCCCCGGCTCCCAGGCCCACGACGAGATCGTCGCCACCGGTGAGGGCGTCCGCCGCGCCTCCGGCCGCTCCGGCGGCACGGAAGGGGGGCTCACCACCGGTGAGGTGCTGCGGGTGCGGGCCGCGATGAAGCCCATCGCGACCGTGCCGCGCGCCCTGCGCACCGTCGACGTGGCGACCGGTGAGCCGGCGCAGGCGCACCACCAGCGGTCCGACGTGTGCGCGGTGCCCGCGGCCGGGATCGTCGCCGAGGCGATGGTGGCGCTGGTGCTGGCGGACGCCGTCGCGGAGAAGTTCGGCGGCGACAGCGTCGCCGAGACCCGCCGCAACGTGCGGTCCTACCTCGACGCCCTGCACATCCGGTGAGCGGCGGACCGCTGGTCGTCCTCGTCGGGCCGATGGGCTCCGGCAAGTCCACGGTGGGCGCGCTCCTCGCCGAGCGCCTGGGCGTGCCCTACCGGGACACGGACGCCGACATCGTCGCCGCCGAGGGCCGGGAGATCTCCGACATCTTCGTGGAGGACGGCGAGCCGCGCTTCCGCGAACTGGAGCGGGCCGCCGTCCGCGCCGCCCTCGCCGAGCACACCGGCGTCCTCGCCCTGGGCGGGGGCGCGGTCCTCGACGACGGCACCCGCGCCCTGCTCGCCGGACTGCCCGTCGCCTACCTGTCGATGGATGTCGAGGAGGCCGTCCGGCGCGTCGGCCTCGGCGCCGCCCGGCCGCTGCTGGCCGTCAACCCGCGCCGGCGGTGGCGCGAACTGATGGACGCCCGCCGCCACCTGTACACCGAAGTCGCGCGCGTCGTCGTCGCCACCGACGGCCGCACCCCCGACGAGGTCGCCGACGCGGTCCTCGACGCACTCAGGCTCCCGCAATCCCCGGGGACCGGTCCCTCGGCGGCCGACGCCGCCGGTTCCGGCACACCCGGCCAGGAGGACACGTGACCGACACTTCCGTCACCCGCATCCACGTCGGCGCCGACGCCGGCACCGAACCGTACGACGTACTGGTCGGCCGGCAGCTCCTCGGCGAGCTGGCCGGACTGGTCGGCGACCGCGCCAGGCGCGTCGCCGTCATCCACCCCGAGGCGCTCGCCGAGACCGGCGAGGCGCTGCGCGCGGACCTCGCCGACCAGGGGTACGAGGCCGTCGCCATCCAGGTGCCGAACGCCGAGGAGGCGAAGACCGCCGAGGTCGCCGCGTACTGCTGGAAGGCGCTCGGCCAGACCGGCTTCACCCGCACCGACGTGATCGTCGGCGTGGGCGGCGGCGCCACCACGGACCTCGCCGGGTTCGTCGCGGCGACCTGGCTGCGCGGGGTGCGCTGGATCGCCGTGCCGACGACCGTCCTCGCCATGGTCGACGCGGCCGTCGGCGGGAAGACCGGCATCAACACCGCCGAGGGCAAGAACCTCGTCGGCGCCTTCCACCCGCCCGCCGGCGTCCTGTGCGACCTGGCCGCGCTGGACTCGCTGCCCGTCCACGACTACGTCAGCGGCCTCGCCGAGGTGATCAAGGCCGGCTTCATCGCCGACCCGGCGATCCTCGACCTGATCGAGTCCGACCCGGCCGCCGCCCGCACCCCCGCCGGGCCGCACACCGCCGAGCTGATCGTCCGCTCCGTCAGGGTCAAGGCGGAGGTCGTCTCCTCCGACCTGAGGGAGTCGGGGCGGCGCGAGATCCTCAACTACGGCCACACCCTCGCGCACGCGATCGAGAAGAACGAGCGGTACAAGTGGCGGCACGGCGCGGCCGTCTCCGTCGGCATGGTCTTCGCCGCCGAACTGGGCCGGCTCGCCGGACGCCTGGACGACGCGACCGCCGACCGGCACCGCACGGTCCTGGAGTCGGTCGGGCTGCCGCTGACCTACCGCGGCGACCAGTGGCCGAAGCTGCTGGAGACGATGCGGGTCGACAAGAAGTCCCGCGGCGACCTGCTGCGCTTCATCGTCCTCGACGGCCTGGCCAGGCCGACCGTTCTGGAGGGCCCCGACCCGGCCGTGCTGCTGGCGGCGTACGGGGAGGTGTCGGGGTGAGGGACCGCGTCCGCGGGGACGTCCGCGCGGTGTACGTCCTGAACGGGCCGAACCTCGGCCGCCTCGGTTCGCGCGAACCCGACGTGTACGGCTCCACCTCGTACGCGGGGCTGGTGGACGCCTGCCGGGAGCTCGGCGGGGAGCTGGGCTTTGAGGTGGACGTCCGCGAGACCAACGACGAGGGCGAGATGGTCCGCTGGCTGCACGAGGCGGCCGACCGCTCGATTCCGGTCGTCCTCAACCCCGGCGCCTTCACGCACTACTCGTACGCGCTGCGGGACGCGGCCGCCCAGCGGACGGCGCCGCTGATCGAGGTGCACATCTCGAACCCGTACGCCCGCGAGGAGTTCCGGCACACCTCGGTCGTCGCGGCGGTCGCCACGGGGACGGTCGCGGGCTTCGGCATCGGGTCGTACCGGCTCGCGCTGCGCGCCCTGGCCGACGCGTCCGCGGGCTGACGGGCCTTCCGGAACCCTCCCGGACCGTTCACCGTCCGGCGGGCCGGGAGGGTACGGTTCGACAGCGGCGCGCCGTCGAACGGCCGCCCGACCAACGTCAGTCGTACGAGACGGAGTGGCACCGGATGCAGCACGCAGTGGGGGCCCCGCTGCCGCCGCCCCACCAGCCGGGGAGCACGGCGGCCGGGTGGCCCCGGCAGGCACACCACCCCGGCNGGANTNTTATACA
>NZ_CP095474.1:4568583-4589303 GCF_023614315.1 Streptomyces sudanensis
GAGGGGCGTCTCGTGGGCGCGAGGATGATGTGAATCAGAGACGGGGGCGTGCGGGGCCGGCCACCCCTGGCCGGCCCCGCACCCCGCCGCGGCACCGCCCCCGTACGAGACGACGGGCCACGTCCACCTGCCGCCGGTGGCCCCGCCGTCCGCAGCACCGGGCGCGGTCCGGCCCCGGGGCACGGGCACGGCCACCCTCGCCGTCCTGCTCATAGGTCCCGCGGGCGCCGGGAAGACGACCGTCGCCCGGTACTGGGCGCACCACCGCCGCGTGCCGACCGCCCACATCAGCCTGGACGACGTGCGCGAGTGGGTGTGCGCCGGGTTCGCCGACCCGCAGTCCGGGTGGAACGACCGGTCCGAGGCCCAGTACCGGCTGGCCCGCCGCACCTGCGGCTTCGCCGCGCGCAATTTCCTGGCGAACGGCATCTCCTGCATCCTCGACGACGCGGTCTTCCCGGACCGCCCGGCGGTGGGCCTGGGCGGCTGGAAGCGGCACGTCGGCCCGGGCCTGCTGCCCGTGGTCCTGCTGCCCGGACTGGAGGTCGTCCTGGAGCGGAACGCCGAGCGCAGCGGCAACCGGCGCCTCTCCGACGAGGAGGTCGCCGGCATCCACGGCCGCATGGCCGGCTGGCACGCCTCGGGCCTGCCGATCATCGACAACTCGAACTACGACGTGGAGACGACGGCCCGGGTCCTCGACGAGGTCCTGGCCCGTTCCCTGACGAGCCCGCCGAGCTGGTGAGCGGGGCGGGGCCGCGCCCGGGCCCCGTCGCACGCCGGGCCCGGTCCTCCCGGGACCCGGCGGGGCCCCGGTCGGGTGTGCCGGAACTGCCGGGACGCGCTCCCGCTCGTACGCTCGGGACATGTCCCAGGTGCATGCGGACCGCCGCGGGCGGCTGCGCGACCGGTGCGCGGCGGCCGGAGCCGCGGCGGCGCTGGTCTCCCGTCCCGCCAACGTCCGCTACCTCGCGGGCGCGGCACCGCCCGGCGCCGTGCTGCTGCTCGGCGAGCGCGCGGACGACGACGTGCTCCTGTACCCCCACGCCCCCGCCGGCGACCCGGTCGCGGGGCGGGCCGACGGGGCGCTGCGGCTCATCCTCCTGCCGCCCTCCGGCGCGGACCCCGCCGTCACCGCCGCCGACCTGGCGCACCGGGCGGGCGCCGGCACCCTCGCCGTGGAGGAGCGGCACCTGAGCGTCGCCCGGTACCGGGCGATCGGCTCCGCCGTCCCGCGGCTGCGCCTCGCCGACCTCGGGACCTCCGTGGAACAGGAGCGGCTCGTCAAGGACGAGGAGGAGATCACCTGCCTCCGCGTCGCCGCCGAGATCACCGACCAGGCCCTCGGCGAGCTCCTGGAGTCCATCCTCGTCGGCCGCACCGAACGCCACCTCGCCCTGGAACTGGAGCGGCGCCTGGTCGACCACGGCGCCGACGGCCCGGCCTTCCCCACCTCCGTCGCCACCGGCCCCCACTCCGGCCGCGGCCGGCACCGGCCCTCCGATCGCCGCGTCGAGGAGGGCGACTTCCTCTCCGTCTGCCTGGGCGCCGACTACCACGGGTACCGCTGCGAGATCGGCCGCACCTTCGTCATCGGCACGGCACCCGCCGACTGGCAGATCGAGCTGTACGACCTCGTCTTCGCCGCCCAGCGCGCCGCCCGCGAGGCGCTCGCCCCCGGCGCCGCCTGCCGCGACGTCGACCGGGCCGCCCGCCAGATCCTCGACGCCGCAGGCTACGGCGACGCCCTCACCCCGTCCCTGGGGCACGGAGTGGGCCTGGAAATCGAGGAGGACCCGCAGTTGTCCCCTTCGGCCATGGGTAAACTGGACGCTTGCGTGCCGGTCACCGTCGAACCGGGGGTCCACCTCCCGGGACGGGGCGGGGTCCGGATCGATGACACGCTCGTCGTACGCCAGGAGGCGGACGGCGGACCCGAGCTACTCACCATCACGACCAAGGAGCTGCTCGCGCTCTAGCGCGTACCGTGCCTTCCTCGGTCGTCCACCAGCGTCAGTCCAGGAGATTCCGCAACCGTGGCCACCACGAACGACCTCAAGAACGGCATGGTGCTCAAGCTCGACAACGACCAGCTCTGGTCCGTCGTCGAGTTCCAGCACGTCAAGCCCGGCAAGGGCCCGGCCTTCGTGCGCACCAAGCTCAAGAACGTGCTCTCCGGGAAGATCGTCGACAAGACCTTCAACGCCGGTGTCAAGGTCGAGACGGCCACCGTCGACCGCCGCGACATGCAGTTCTCGTACATGGACGGCGAGTACTTCGTCTTCATGGACATGCAGACGTACGACCAGCTCCACGTCGCCCGCCCCGCCGTCGGCGACGCCGCGAACTTCCTGATCGAGGGCTTCACCGCCACCGTCGCCACCCACGAGGGCGAGGTGCTGTACGTCGAGCTGCCCGCCGCCGTCGAGCTGACCATCGCCGAGACCGAGCCGGGCGTCCAGGGCGACCGCTCCACCGGCGGCACCAAGCCCGCGACGCTGGAGACCGGCCACCAGATCCAGGTCCCGCTCTTCATCACCACCGGCGAGAAGATCAAGGTCGACACCCGTACGAGCGACTACCTCGGCCGGGTGAACAGCTAACCGTGGCCGCCCGCAACAAGGCCCGCAAGCGCGCCTTCCAGATCCTCTTCGAGGCCGACCAGCGCGGGGTGCCCGTGCAGCAGGTCCTCGCGGACTGGATCGGGCACGCCCGGTCCGACGACCGGCAGCCGCCGGTCAACGAGTACACGATGGAGCTGGTGGAGGGGTACGCGCAGTACGCCCGTCGCATCGACGAGCTCATCTCCACCTACGCGGTGGGCTGGACGCTCGACCGGATGCCGGTCGTCGACCGGAACATCCTGCGTCTCGGGGCGTACGAGCTGGTCTGGGTCGACGCCACGCCGGACCCCGTGGCCATCGACGAGGCCGTCCAGCTCGCCAAGGAGTTCTCCACCGACGACTCGCCGTCGTTCGTCAACGGCCTGCTGGCCCGCTTCAAGGACCTGAAGCCCGGCCTTCGCCGGGACTGACGCGACGAAGAGGACCCGCGGCCTTCCGCCGCGGGTCCTCTTCGTCGCGTTCCCGCACCGCCGCCGCGGACAAGCCGGGAGGGCGGTCCCGGCCGCCGGGACCGCCCTCCCGGCGGCAACGTTTCTGCGCGGGTCAGCCCTCCTCGTGGGCGACCGCGCGGCGGGCCTCGGCGTCCAGGACGCCCCAGTTGATCAGCTGCTCGGTCAGGACCGAGGGGGACTGGTCGTAGATGACCGCCAGCGTCCGCAGGTCGTCCTGGCGGATCGAGAGCACCTTGCCGTTGTAGTCGCCGCGCTGCGACTGGATCGTCGCCGCGTAGCGCTGCAGCGGGCCCGCCTTGTCCTGCGGGACGTGGGCCAGGCGCTCCAGGTCCAGGACCAGCTTCGGCGGGGGCTCGGCGGCGCCCCCGGGCGTGGTGCCCGGCAGCAGTTCCTGCACCGGGACGCCGTAGAAGTCGGCCAGCTCGGCGAGACGCTGCACGGTCACGGCGCGGTCGCCGCGCTCGTACGAACCGACCACGACGGCCTTCCAGCGGCCCTGGGACTTCTCCTCCACGCCGTGGAGGGAAAGGCCCTGCTGGGTACGGATGGCACGGAGCTTGGCCCCGAGCTGCTTTGCGTATTCGCTGGACATATAGCTCCCTGGACACTGTTACAACGTGCGGCTCCGCCGCGTGGCTGGTAACTCACTGTAAGGTTACGCAGCGTTACTTGGGTGCGTCAAGCCGAACGGTCCGTGCCGGGCCCCGTCCGGGCCCTGGTACGGTGGAGGACGACATTCCGACGTCCTTTAAGGTCCGTCCCGTGAGGCGGAGAAGGAGGTCCGTTCCGTATGGACGCCACCCCGCAGTCAGACACTCGCTCCGTCTTGGAGAGCGCGGACATCGCGCGGGTCCTGACCCGCATCGCCCACGAGATCGTCGAACGCGCCAAGGGCGCCGACGACGTGGTCCTCCTCGGCATCCCCACGCGCGGCGTGTTCCTCGCCCGGCGCCTGGCCGAAAAGCTCGAGCAGATCACCGGCCGCGCCACGCCGGTCGGCTCCCTCGACATCACCATGTACCGCGACGACCTGCGCCTCCGTCCGGCGCGCGCCCTCGCCCGCACCGAGATCCCCGGT
Source organism: Streptomyces sudanensis (assembly GCF_023614315.1). Lineage (NCBI taxonomy): Bacteria > Bacillati > Actinomycetota > Actinomycetes > Kitasatosporales > Streptomycetaceae > Streptomyces > Streptomyces sudanensis. The sequence continues at coordinate 4,572,738 of NZ_CP095474.1, forward strand.
GGCGGGATCGACGGCCGCCTGGTGGTGCTCGTCGACGACGTGCTGTTCTCCGGCCGCACCATCCGCGCCGCCCTCGACGCGCTCGGCGACATCGGCCGCCCCCGCGCCGTGCAGCTCGCCGTCCTGGTCGACCGCGGCCACCGCGAGCTGCCCATCCGCGCCGACTACGTCGGCAAGAACCTCCCCACGTCGCTGCGCGAGGCGGTCATGGTCCGGCTCTCCGAGGAGGACGGCCGCGACGCCGTGCTGCTCGGCGTGCGCGAACCCGCCCCGACCGGCGAGAAGTAGCCACCGGCACACCCGTCCCCGCTCCGCGCCGCGGCCCGTCCCGCGGTACGGCCGCGCCGCGGCTCCGGCCGCCCGCGCCCGGCGGCAGGCCCCCGCCCGGCACGCCCACGGAACCGACCTCCACACCTCATGGAGCACACCCAGATGAAGCGCCACCTCATCTCGGCCGCCGACCTCACCAGGGACGACGCCGTACTGGTCCTCGACACCGCGGAGGAGATGGCCCGGCTGGCCGACCGGCCGATCAAGAAGCTGCCCACCCTCCGCGGCCGGACGGTCTGCAACCTCTTCTTCGAGGACTCCACCCGCACCCGGATCTCCTTCGAGGCCGCCGAGAAGCGCCTCTCCGCCGACGTCATCAACTTCTCCGCCAAGGGCTCCAGCGTCTCCAAGGGGGAGTCCCTCAAGGACACCGCCCAGACGCTCGCCGCGATGGGCGTCGACGCCGTCGTCATCCGGCACGGCGCCTCCGGCGCGCCCTACCGGCTCGCCAACTCCGGCTGGATCGACGCCCCCGTGATCAACGCCGGCGACGGCACCCACCAGCACCCCACCCAGGCCCTCCTCGACGCCTTCACCCTGCGCCGCCGCCTCGTCGGCCGCGACGCCGGCCTCGGCCGCGACCTGTCCGGCCGGCGCGTCACCATAGTCGGCGACGTCCTCCACAGCCGCGTCGCCCGCTCCAACGTCGACCTCCTCCACACCCTCGGCGCCGAGGTCACCCTCGTCGCCCCGCCCACCCTCGTGCCCGTCGGCGTCGGTGCCTGGCCCTGCGAGGTGTCGTACGACCTCGACAGCGCCCTGCCCAAGAGCGACGCCGTCATGATGCTGCGCGTCCAGCGCGAGCGGATGAACGCCGCGTTCTTCCCCACCGAGCGCGAGTACTCCCGCCGCTACGGCCTCGACGCCGAGCGCATGGCGAAGGTCCCCGAGCACGCCGTCGTCATGCACCCCGGCCCCATGGTCCGCGGCATGGAGATCACCGCCGAGGTCGCCGACTCCCCCCGCTGCACCGTCGTCGAGCAGGTCGCCAACGGCGTGTTCACCCGCATGGCCGTCCTCTACCTGCTGCTCGGCGGCAACGAACCCGCCCTCACCCAGCCGTCGCCCCGTACCGAGGAGAAGTAACCAGCATGAGCAAGACCCTGATCCGTGGTGCGAAGGTCCTCGGCGGCGAGGTCCGGGACGTCCTGGTCGACGGCGAGACGATCGCCCAGGTCGGCACCGGCCTGAGCGCCGACGGCGCGACCGTGGTCGAGGCCGCCGGGCAGATCCTGCTGCCCGGCCTCGTGGACCTCCACACCCACCTGCGCGAGCCCGGCCGCGAGGACTCCGAGACCGTCCTCACCGGCACCCGCGCCGCCGCGAGCGGCGGCTACACCGCCGTCTTCGCCATGGCCAACACCTTCCCCGTCGCCGACACCGCCGGCGTCGTCGAGCAGGTCTGGCGCCTCGGCCGCGAGCACGGCTACTGCGACGTGCAGCCCGTCGGCGCCGTCACCGTCGGCCTGGAGGGCAGGCAGCTCGCCGAGCTCGGCGCCATGCACGAGTCCGCCGCCGGCGTCACCGTCTTCTCCGACGACGGCAAGTGCGTCGACGACGCCGTGATCATGCGCCGCGCCCTGGAGTACGTGAAGGCGTTCGGCGGCGTCGTCGCCCAGCACGCCCAGGAGCCCCGGCTCACCGAGGGCGCCCAGATGAACGAGGGCGTCGTCTCCGCCGAACTCGGCCTCGGCGGCTGGCCCGCCGTCGCCGAGGAGTCGATCATCGCCCGGGACGTCCTCCTCGCCGAGCACGTCGGCTCCCGCGTCCACATCTGCCACCTGTCGACCGCCGGCTCCGTCGAGATCGTCCGCTGGGCCAAGTCCCGCGGCATCGACGTCACCGCCGAGGTCACCCCGCACCACCTCCTCCTCACCGACGAGATGGTCCGCACGTACGACCCGGTCTACAAGGTCAACCCGCCGCTGCGCACCGAGCGCGACGTCACGGCCCTGCGCGAGGCCCTCGCCGACGGCACCATCGACATCGTCGCCACCGACCACGCCCCGCACCCGCACGAGGACAAGGACTGCGAGTGGGCCGCCGCGGCCATGGGCATGGTCGGTCTGGAGACCGCGCTGTCCGTGGTCCAGCACACGATGGTCGACACCGGTCTGCTCGACTGGGCGGCCGTCGCCGACCGCATGTCCTTCGCCCCCGCCCGCATCGGCGGGGCCACCGGCCACGGCCGCCCCGTCTCGGTGGGCGAGCCCGCGAACCTGACACTGGTCGATCCGGCTTACCGTGGAACGGTGGACCCCGCGGGCTTCGCCTCCCGCAGCCGCAACACCCCCTACGAGGGCCGCGAACTGCCGGGACGCGTCACCCACACCTTCCTGCGGGGCAGGGCAACGCTCATGGACGGGAAGCTCGCGTGACACCTCTGACCCCCCTCGCCGCCGAACCCCGGTCGGCCGAGGTGACCGACTGGACCGCCCGCCTCGGCTGGGTCGGCCTCCTCCTGCTCTTCGTGGTCCTCGCCTGCTGGCTGATGCGGCAGGGCTGGAAGTGGCGCGACAAGGTGCAGTCCGCCGTCCTGCCGGAACTCCCCACCGCCCCCGAGGCGGCGGGCGAGCCCGTGCTCGCCATGAGCGGGCGCTACCACGGGTCCACCGTCGCCGGGCAGTGGCTCGAGCGGATCGTCGCCCACGGCCTCGGCGTCCGCAGCCGGGCCGAGCTGACCCTGACCGACGCGGGACTGCGGGTCGTGCGCCCCGGGGCCGCCGACTTCTTCGTCCCGGCCGACCGGCTGCGCGGGGCCCGGCTCGACACGGGCATCGCCGGCAAGGTCCTCACCGAGGGCGGCCTGCTGGTCGTCACCTGGGCCCACGGCGACCGGCTGATCGACTCCGGCTTCCGCTCCGACCGGGCGGCCGAGCACCCCGCGTGGGTCACCGCCCTCAACTCCCTCAGCACCCAGAACACCACGACGGAAGGCGCCGCACGATGACGACCTCCACCCGGGGAACCAGGGTTCCCGCCGTACTCGTCCTGGAGGACGGCCGCAGCTTCCGCGGCCGTGCCTACGGGGCCGTGGGGGAGACGTTCGGCGAGGCCGTCTTCTCCACCGGCATGACCGGCTACCAGGAGACCCTGACCGACCCCTCGTACCACCGCCAGGTCGTCGTCATGACGGCCCCGCACGTCGGCAACACCGGCGTCAACGACGAGGACATGGAGTCCGCCCGCATCTGGGTCTCCGGCTACGTCGTCCGCGACCCCGCCCGCACCCCCTCCAACTGGCGCTCCACCCGTTCCCTCGACGAGGAGCTGGCGCGCCAGGGCGTCGTCGGCATCAGCGGTGTCGACACCCGCGCCCTCACCCGCCACCTGCGCGAACGCGGCGCCATGCGGGTCGGCGTCTTCTCCGGCGACGCCGTCGCCGGCGAGGCCGAGATGCTCGCCAAGGTCCGGGCGCAGCCCCAGATGCAGGGCGCCGACCTCTCCGCCGAGGTCGCCACCAAGGAGACCTACGTCGTCCCCGCGATCGGCGAGAAGAAGTTCACCGTCGCCGCCGTCGACCTCGGCATCAAGGGCATGACCCCGCAGCGGATGGCCGAGCGCGGCATCGAGGTGCATGTCCTGCCCGCCACCGCCACCGCCGACGACGTGTACGCCGTCGCCCCCGACGGGGTGTTCTTCTCCAACGGCCCCGGCGACCCCGCCACCGCCGACCACCCCGTCGCCGTCATGCGCGCCGTCCTGGAGCGCGGGACGCCCCTGTTCGGCATCTGCTTCGGCAACCAGATCCTCGGCCGCGCGCTGGGCTTCGGCACGTACAAGCTGAAGTACGGCCACCGCGGCATCAACCAGCCGGTGCAGGACCGCACGACCGGCAGGGTCGAGGTCACCGCGCACAACCACGGCTTCGCCGTCGACGCCCCGCTCGACAAGGCGTCCGACACCCCCTACGGCCGCGCCGAGGTCTCCCACGTCTGCCTCAACGACAACGTGGTCGAGGGCCTGCGGCTGCTCGACCGGCCGGCCTTCAGCGTCCAGTACCACCCCGAAGCGGCAGCGGGTCCCCACGACGCCGCGTACCTGTTCGACCGCTTCGTCTCCCTGATGGAGGGCCAGCGTGCCTAAGCGCACCGATATCCAGTCCGTCCTGGTCATCGGCTCCGGCCCGATCGTCATCGGCCAGGCCGCCGAGTTCGACTACTCCGGCACCCAGGCGTGCCGCGTCCTCAAGGCCGAGGGCCTGCGGGTGATCCTGGTCAACTCCAACCCGGCGACGATCATGACCGACCCGGAGATCGCCGACGCCACGTACGTCGAGCCGATCACCCCCCAGTTCGTCGAGAAGATCATCGCCAAGGAGCGCCCCGACGCCCTCCTGCCCACCCTCGGCGGCCAGACCGCGCTCAACACCGCGATCTCCATGCACGAGCAGGGCGTCCTGGAGAAGTACGGCGTCGAACTGATCGGCGCCAACGTGGAGGCCATCCACAAGGGCGAGGACCGCGACCTCTTCAAGGGCGTCGTCGAGGCGGTCCGCGCCAGGATCGGCCACGGCGAGTCGGCCCGCTCGGTCATCTGCCACTCCATGGACGACGTCCTCAAGGGCGTCGAGACGCTCGGCGGCTACCCCGTGGTCGTCCGCCCCTCCTTCACCATGGGCGGCGCCGGCTCCGGCTTCGCCCACGACGAGGACGAGCTGCGCCGCATCGCCGGCCAGGGCCTGACGCTCTCCCCGACCACCGAGGTGCTCCTGGAGGAGTCCATCCTCGGCTGGAAGGAGTACGAGCTGGAGCTGATGCGCGACAAGCACGACAACGTCGTGGTCGTCTGCTCCATCGAGAACTTCGACCCCATGGGCGTCCACACCGGCGACTCCATCACCGTCGCGCCCGCGATGACCCTCACCGACCGCGAGTACCAGATCCTGCGCGACATCGGCATCGCGATCATCCGCGAGGTCGGCGTCGACACCGGCGGCTGCAACATCCAGTTCGCCGTCAACCCCGAGGACGGCCGGGTCATCGTCATCGAGATGAACCCGCGCGTCTCGCGCTCCTCCGCCCTGGCGTCGAAGGCGACCGGCTTCCCCATCGCCAAGATCGCCGCCAAGCTCGCCGTCGGCTACACGCTCGACGAGATCCCCAACGACATCACCCAGGAGACCCCGGCGTCCTTCGAGCCCACGCTCGACTACGTCGTGGTCAAGGCGCCCCGCTTCGCCTTCGAGAAGTTCCCGCAGGCCGACTCGACGCTGACCACCACCATGAAGTCGGTCGGCGAGGCCATGGCCATCGGCCGCAACTTCACCGAGGCGCTGCAGAAGGCCCTGCGCTCCCTGGAGAAGAAGGGCAGCCAGTTCGCCTTCACCGGCGACCCCGGCGACAAGGCCGGCCTGCTGCGCGAGGCCGCCCGCCCCACCGACGGCCGGATCAACACCGTCATGCAGGCCATCCGCGCCGGCGCCACCCGCGAGGAGGTCTTCGACGCCACCCGGATCGACCCGTGGTTCGTCGACCAGATGTTCCTCCTCAAGGAGATCGCGGACGAGCTGGCCGCCGCCGAGAGGCTCGACCCCGAGCTCCTCGCCGACGCCAAGCGCCACGGCTTCTCCGACCGGCAGATCGCCGAGATCCGCGGCCTGCGCGAGGACGTCGTCCGCGAGCTCCGGCACACCCTCGGCGTCCGCCCGGTCTACAAGACCGTCGACACCTGCGCCGCCGAGTTCGCCGCGAGGACCCCGTACTTCTACTCCTCGTACGACGAGGAGACCGAGGTCGCCCCGCGCGAGAAGCCGGCCGTGATCATCCTGGGCTCCGGCCCGAACCGCATCGGCCAGGGCATCGAGTTCGACTACTCCTGCGTCCACGCCTCCTTCGCGCTGAGCGACGCCGGGTACGAGACCGTGATGGTCAACTGCAACCCGGAGACCGTCTCCACCGACTACGACACCTCCGACCGCCTGTACTTCGAGCCGCTGACGCTCGAGGACGTGCTGGAGATCGTCCACGCCGAGCAGCAGGCCGGCCCCGTCACCGGCGTGGTCGTCCAGCTCGGCGGCCAGACCCCGCTCGGCCTGGCCCAGGCCCTCAAGGACAACGGCGTCCCGATCGTCGGCACCCCGCCGGAGGCCATCCACGCCGCCGAGGACCGCGGCGCCTTCGGCCGCGTCCTGGAGGAGGCCGGCCTCCCCGCGCCCAAGCACGGCACCGCGACCACCTTCGCCGAGGCCAAGGCCATCGCCGACGAGATCGGCTACCCGGTCCTGGTCCGCCCGTCCTACGTGCTCGGCGGCCGCGGCATGGAGATCGTCTACGACGAGACCCGGCTGGAGCAGTACATCGCCGAGTCCACCGAGATCAGCCCCACCCGGCCGGTCCTGGTCGACCGCTTCCTCGACGACGCCATAGAGATCGACGTCGACGCCCTCTACGACGGCGAGGAGCTGTACCTCGGCGGCGTCATGGAGCACATCGAGGAGGCCGGCATCCACTCCGGCGACTCGGCGTGCGCCCTGCCCCCGATCACCCTCGGCGGCTTCGACGTCAAGCGCCTGCGCGCCTCCACCGAGGCCATCGCGCGCGGCGTCGGCGTCCGCGGCCTGATCAACATCCAGTTCGCCATGGCCGGGGACATCCTCTACGTCCTGGAGGCCAACCCGCGCGCCTCCCGCACGGTCCCCTTCACCTCCAAGGCGACCGCCGTGCCGCTGGCCAAGGCCGCCGCCCGCATCTCGCTGGGCGCGACCATCGCCGAGCTGCGCGCCGAGGGCCTGCTGCCCGCCCGGGGCGACGGCGGCGAGCTCCCGCTCGACGCGCCGATCTCGGTCAAGGAGGCCGTCATGCCGTGGTCGCGGTTCCGCGACATCCACGGCCGCGGCGTCGACACCGTCCTCGGTCCGGAGATGCGCTCCACCGGCGAGGTCATGGGCATCGACTCGGTCTTCGGCACGGCGTACGCCAAGTCGCAGGCCGGCGCGTACGGCCCGCTGCCCACCAAGGGCCGCGCGTTCATCTCGGTCGCCAACCGCGACAAGCGCTCGATGATCTTCCCGGCGCGCGAGCTGGTCGCCCACGGCTTCGAGCTGCTCGCCACCTCCGGCACCGCCGAGGTCCTCAAGCGCAACGGCATCAACGCCACCGTCGTGCGCAAGCAGTCCGAGGGCGAGGGCCCGAACGGAGAGAGGACGATCGTCCAGCTGATCCACGCCGGCGAGGTCGACCTCATCGTCAACACCCCGTACGGCACCGGCGGCCGCCTCGACGGCTACGACATCCGCACCGCCGCCGTGGCGCGCGGCGTCCCCTGCCTCACGACGGTCCAGGCGCTCGCCGCGGCCGTCCAGGGCATCGACGCCCTCAAGAACGGAGGGGTCGGTGTCCGCTCCCTCCAGGAACACGCCGACCACCTGATCGCGGCCCGCGACTAGCAGCCCACGAGGGGGACACCGCCACCGCGGTGTCCCCCTCCTCACGAGGACACGCCACCGGAATGTACGAACTCTTCTTCCACCTCGTCTTCAAGCGGATGGACCCCGAGCGCGCCCACCACGCGGTCGTCCGCTGGATCCGCCTCGTCGCCGCCGTGCCCGTGCTGCGCACCTTCGTCGCCGCCGTCCTGGCGCCCCGCTACCGGGAGCTGCGCACCGAGGCCCTCGGCCTGCGGATGCACGGCCCCTTCGGGCTCGCCGCGGGCTTCGACAAGAACGCCGTCGCCATCGACGGCATGGCGATGCTCGGCTTCGACCACGTCGAGATCGGCACGGTCACCGGCGAGCCCCAGCCCGGCAACCCCGGCAAGCGCCTCTTCCGCCTCGTGCCGGACCGGGCCCTGATCAACCGCATGGGCTTCAACAACGAGGGCTCCGCCGCCGTCGCGGAACGGCTCCGCGCCCGCGTGCCGGCCTTCAGGACCGTCGTGGGCGTCAACATCGGCAAGACCAAGGTCGTCCCCGAGGCGGAGGCCGTCGCGGACTACGTGAAGTCCACCGAGCGGCTGGCCCGCCACGCCGACTACCTCGTCGTCAACGTCTCCTCGCCCAACACCCCCGGCCTGCGGAACCTCCAGGCCACGGAGGCGCTGCGCCCGCTGCTCACCGCCGTCCGGGAGGCCGCCGACCGCACGGCCCCGCACCGCCGCGTCCCGCTCCTGGTGAAGATCGCCCCCGACCTGGCCGACGAGGACGTCGACGCCGTCGCGGACCTCGCCGTGGAGCTGGGCCTGGACGGGATCATCGCCACCAACACCACCGTCGCCCGCGAGGACCTGGGCCTCGCCTCCGACCCGGCGCTGGTCGCGGAGACCGGCGGCCTGTCCGGCGCCCCGCTCAAGGAGCGCTCCCTCCAGGTCCTGCGCCGCCTGTACGCGCGCGTGGGCGACCGGCTCGTCCTCGTCGGCGTCGGCGGCGTCGAGGACGCCGAGGACGCCTGGCGGCGCATCCTCGCCGGCGCGACCCTCGTCCAGGGCTACAGCGCCCTCATCTACCGGGGCCCGTTCTACGCCCGCGCCGTCCACAAGGGCCTCGCGGCCCGGCTCAAGGCATCCCCGTACGCCACCCTCGCCGACGCCGTCGGCGCGGACACCCGGAAGGCGGCCCAGTGACCCCCGTACCCTTCGGCGCCCGCCTCCGCGAGGCCATGGACGCGCGCGGCCCGCTGTGCGTCGGCATCGACCCGCACGCCTCCCTGCTGTCCGCCTGGGGCCTCGCCGACGACGTCCGCGGCCTGGAGGCGTTCACCCGCACCGTGGTGGACGCGCTGGCCGGCACCGTCGCCGTCTTCAAGCCGCAGAGCGCCTTCTTCGAGCGGTTCGGCTCGCGCGGCGTCGCGGTCCTGGAGCGGGCCGTAGCGGACCTGCGGGACGCCGGCGCCCTGGTCGTGATGGACGCCAAGCGCGGCGACATCGGCTCCACCATGGCCGCGTACGCGGAGGCGTTCCTCCGTCCGGGCTCGCCGTTGTTCTCGGACGCGCTGACCGTCTCCCCGTACCTGGGCTACGGCTCCCTGAAGCCGGCCGTCGACCTGGCGCGCGAGAGCGGCGCCGGCCTGTTCGTCCTCGCCCTGACCTCCAACCCGGAGGGCGCCGAGGTCCAGCGGGCCGTGCGCGGGGACGGGCGGACCGTCGCGTCGACCGTGCTGGCGCACCTCGCCGCGGAGAACGCCGGGCAGGCCCCCATGGGCTCCTTCGGCGCGGTGGTCGGCGCCACCCTCGGCGACCTGTCCTCCTTCGACCTGGACATCGACGGCCCCCTGCTGGCGCCGGGCATCGGAGCGCAGGGCGCCACCCCGGCCGACCTGCCCGCCGTCTTCGGCGCCGCCGTGCGCAACGTCGTCCCGAACGTCGGCCGCGCCATCCTCCGCCACGGCCCCGACGCGGCGGTCCTGCGGGGCGCGGCGGAGCGGTACGCGGACGAGGTGCGGGCCGCCGTCGGCGGCTGAGCCCGCGCCGCGGCCCGCCCCCGGGAGGCGTCCACCCGGTCGGGTGGGGCGCCCCCGACCGGGGCGGACGCCCGCGGAACGGCCCGCGACGGTTGTTGACGGATTCACGCCCCAAACCTGGTCGTTATGTCTCTTTTGTCTGGCAAGATCGATGCTGACCTGGACTTTTCCGCTGTTCTCGATGATTCTGGCGGTCCTGGCCGCTAGTCTCCGACGAGAGTCAGCGTTCGCAGCGGTCATCGCGTTGCTCGTTGCTCGCTTGGTGTGGGCCACCAGGTCCCTCACCGGTCCGTATCCGACAGTTCGACATCCGAGGTGACGTAGGCGTGGCTCTTCCGCCCCTTACCCCTGAACAGCGCGCAGCCGCGCTCGAAAAGGCCGCCGCGGCTCGCCGGGAGCGGGCCGAGGTCAAGAATCGACTCAAGCACTCCGGCGCCTCGCTTCACGAGGTCATCAAGCAGGGCCAGGAGAACGACGTCATCGGCAAGATGAAGGTCTCCGCCCTCCTGGAGTCCCTGCCGGGCGTGGGCAAGGTCCGCGCCAAGCAGATCATGGAGCGGCTGGGCATCTCCGAGAGCCGCCGCGTCCGCGGGCTCGGCTCCAACCAGATCGCGTCACTGGAGCGCGAATTCGGCGGCTCCAAGGCCTGACGGCCGGCACCGGCGTCCCGGGGGCCCCGGGGAAGCTGGAATAATCGCCCCATGGCTGCAACATCCCGGGGGACGACCCCCGAGCCCCCGGACGTACGTCCGCGACTGACCGTGCTCTCCGGCCCCTCCGGGGTCGGCAAGAGCACGGTCGTCGCCCATATGCGCAAGGTCCACCCGGAGGTCTGGCTCTCGGTGTCGGCCACGACCCGCAAGCCGCGCCCCGGCGAGCAGGACGGCGTGCAGTACCACTTCGTCACGGACGACGAGTTCGACAAGCTCGTCGCCAACGGCGAACTGCTGGAGTGGGCCGAGTTCGCCGGCAACCGCTACGGCACGCCGCGCCGGGCCGTCGAGGAGCGGCTGGAGGCCGGTGAACCCGTCCTCCTGGAGATCGACCTCCAGGGCGCCAGACTGGTCCGCGAGTCCATGCCCGAGGCCCGGCTGGTCTTCCTCGCCCCGCCGAGCTGGGACGAGCTGGTCCGGAGGCTCACCGGCCGCGGCACCGAGTCGCCCGAGGTGATCGAGCGGCGCCTGGAGGCGGCCAAGGTGGAGCTCGCGGCCGAGTCCGAGTTCGACACCAGCCTGGTCAACACCTCCGTCGAGGACGTGGCGCGCGAGCTGCTAGCCTTGATGGACGTTGTCTGATTTCTCCTTGTCCACTTTTTCGGAAGGTAGAGCGTGTCCTCTTCCATCACCGCGCCCGAGGGCATCATCAACCCGCCGATCGACGAGCTCCTCGAGGCCACGGACTCGAAGTACAGCCTCGTGATCTACGCGGCCAAGCGTGCGCGGCAGATCAACGCGTACTACTCGCAGCTCGGTGAGGGCCTGCTCGAGTACGTCGGTCCGCTGGTGGACACCCACGTCCACGAGAAGCCGCTCTCGATCGCCCTGCGGGAGATCAACGCCGGCCTGCTGACCTCCGAGGCCGTCGAGGGCCCGGCGCAGTAAGAGCCCCTCCGCATCATCACCAGGCCCGGCGGGCTTCCGCCGGGCCTGCGGTGCGTCCCGGAAACCGCGAACCCGGCGGCCGTGCGGCCCCGGAAAGCCGTGCAGTCCCGGCAGGCCGGGACGCCGTACCAACCCCCAGAGCGGGAGGCGCAGTGCCCGAGCCCAAGCCCAAGGTCGTCCTCGGAGTCAGCGGCGGCATCGCCGCCTACAAGGCGTGCGAGCTGCTGCGCCGGCTGACCGAGTCGGGTCACGACGTACGGGTCGTCCCGACCGAGTCCGCCCTGCGCTTCGTCGGCGCCGCCACCTGGTCGGCACTCTCCGGCAACCCGGTCTCCGACCAGGTCTGGGACGACGTCCACGAGGTGCCGCACGTCCGCATCGGGCAGACCGCCGACCTCGTCGTCGTCGCCCCCTGCACCGCCGACACGCTCGCCAGGGCCGCCCACGGCCTCGCCGACGACCTCCTCACCAACACGCTGCTCACCGCCCGCTGCCCGGTCGTCCTCGCCCCGGCCATGCACACCGAGATGTGGGAGCACCCGGCCACCCGGGACAACGTCGCCGTGCTGCGCCGCCGCGGCACCGTGGTCGTCGAACCCGCGGTCGGCCGCCTCACCGGCGCCGACACGGGCAAGGGCCGGCTCCCCGACCCCGCCGAGATCTTCGAGGTCTGCCGGCGGGTCCTCGCCCGCGGCGTCGCCGAGCCCGACCTCGCCGGCCGGCACGTCGTGGTCAGCGCCGGCGGCACCCGCGAGCCGCTGGATCCCGTCCGGTACCTGGGCAACCGCTCCTCGGGCAAGCAGGGCTACGCCCTCGCCCGCACCGCCGTCGCGCGCGGCGCCCGCGTCACGCTCGTCGAGGCCAACACCGGCATGCCCGACCCGGCCGGCGCCGACGTCGTCCACGTCGGGACGGCCGTGCAGCTGCGCGAGGCCGTCCTGAAGGCCGCCGCCGACGCCGACGCCGTGGTCATGGCCGCGGCCGTGGCCGACTTCCGCCCCGCCGCGTACGCCGAAGGCAAGATCAAGAAGCGGGAGGGCGAGGAGCCCGCGCCCGTCGCCCTCGTACGCAACCCGGACGTCCTCGCGGAGCTCTCCGCCGGCCGCGCCCGCCCCGGCCAGGTCGTCGTCGGCTTCGCCGCCGAGACCGACGACGTCCTCGCGAACGGCCGGGCCAAGCTCCGCCGCAAGGGCTGCGACCTGCTCGTCGTCAACGAGGTGGGGGAGCGCAGGACCTTCGGGTCGGAGGAGAACGAGGCCGTCGTCCTCGCCTCCGACGGCACGGAGACCCCCGTTCCCCGGGGCCCCAAGGAAGCGCTCGCGGACATCGTGTGGGACCAGGTGGCGGCCCGGCTGCCGCGAGGGTGAATCCCGTGATCCTCCTCACGGCTCCCGGACTTCCGGAAGCGAGGCAACTCCCCCCGCGGGGAAGGTGATCTTGCCGTCGGCGGGGGGCCGGCGCGGCCGGCCCGGCCCCGCGACATGGGACGCCCTGGTCCCGCGGCGGGGAGCGCCCGATAAACTGTCCGCGGAACGTCACGGGGCGCAGCCCCTGCCGGTCCGCAAATGATCAGCCAGCAGCCGCTGCAACCCCAGGGAGCATCGTGTCCCGTCGTCTGTTCACCTCGGAATCCGTGACCGAGGGTCACCCCGACAAGATCGCTGACCAGATCAGCGACACCGTCCTCGACGCCCTGCTGCGGGAGGACCCGTCTTCCCGCGTGGCGGTGGAGACGTTGATCACCACCGGTCTGGTGCACGTGGCGGGCGAGGTGACCACCCAGGCGTACGCGGACATCCCGACGCTGGTGCGCGAGAAGATCCTGGAGATCGGGTACGACTCGTCGAAGAAGGGCTTCGACGGGGCGTCGTGCGGGGTGTCGGTGTCGATCGGGTCGCAGTCGCCGGACATCGCCCAGGGCGTCGACGTCGCCTACGAGCAGCGGGTGGAGGGCGACCGGGACGAGCTGGACGCCCAGGGCGCGGGGGACCAGGGGCTGATGTTCGGCTACGCGTCGGACGAGACGCCGGAGCTGATGCCGCTGCCGATCCACCTGGCGCACCGGCTGTCCAGGCGGCTGACGGAGGTCCGCAAGAACGGCACGATCCCCTACCTGCGCCCCGACGGCAAGACGCAGGTGACCATCGAGTACGACGGCGACAAGGCGGTCCGCCTGGACACGGTGGTGATCTCCTCGCAGCACGCCTCGGACATCGACCTGGACTCGCTGCTGACCCCGGACATCCGGGAGTTCGTGGTGGAGCACGTGCTGGCGGGGCTCCTGGAGGACGGGATCAAGCTGGAGACGGAGGGGTACCGTCTGCTGGTCAACCCCACGGGCCGGTTCGAGATCGGCGGACCGATGGGCGACGCCGGGCTGACCGGCCGGAAGATCATCATCGACACCTACGGCGGGATGGCCCGCCACGGCGGCGGGGCGTTCTCGGGCAAGGACCCCTCGAAGGTGGACCGCTCGGCGGCGTACGCGATGCGCTGGGTCGCCAAGAACGTGGTCGCCGCCGGACTGGCCTCGCGGTGCGAGGTGCAGGTCGCCTACGCGATCGGCAAGGCCGAGCCGGTGGGTCTGTTCGTGGAGACCTTCGGCACCGCCAAGATCGACGCGGAGCGGATCGAGAACGCCATCGCCGAGGTCTTCGACCTCCGCCCGGCCGCGATCATCCGCGACCTGGACCTGCTGCGGCCGATCTACTCGCAGACCGCCGCCTACGGCCACTTCGGCCGCGAGCTGCCCGACTTCACCTGGGAGCGCACCGACCGCGTCGACGCCCTCCGCAGGGCCGCCGGTCTGTAGACCCCGCCCGACAGCCACCGGAAGTCCGGCCCCGTCCCGTGCGGAGCCGGACTCCGGCGTCTTCGCGCCACCGACACCGCGCCCCGCCCGCGCCCCGCGGCCGGGGCGCGGTGTCGGTGGCGTCTGGTAGGCATGGGGCTGTGAGCAGCGGGAGCGGGGACCGGGAAGGGCGGCCGGACGGCGGGCCGGAGCAGCTCGCGCTCGTCCGCGAGTCCGTGCGGCGGGCGAAGGCGCCGCGGGCCAGGCCGCGGACGTGGCGGGGGGCCGCGCTGGCGGGGGAACTGCCCGTCGCGCGGGTCGTCGTCAACAAGGGCGTCCTCCACCTCGACCAGTTCTTCGACTACGCGGTGCCCGAGGAACTCGACACCGCGGCCCGGCCCGGGGTGCGGGTGCGGGTGCGGTTCGGGGCGGGCGCGCACCGGGNNCTGTCTGTCGGCGCGAGGGCGGGCGGCTCGTCGACGGGTTCCTCGTCGAGCGGCGCGCCGACACGGACTACACGGGACCGCTGGCCGCGCTCGCCGATGTGGTGTCCCCCGAGCCGGTCCTCGACCCCGAGCTGCTGGGACTGGCGCGGGCCGTCGCCGACCGGTACGCCGGCAGCCTCGCCGACGTCCTGCAACTCGCCGTGCCGCCCCGCAGCGCCCGCGCGGAGGGCAGGCCGTCGCCCGACCCGCTGCCGCCGCCGCCCGCGCCGGAGGCCGGCACCTGGGCGCGGTACACCCACGGCGAGGCGTTCCTGGACGCCCTCGCGCGGGGCGGTGCGCCGCGCGCGGTGTGGAACGCCCTGCCCGGCCCGCACTGGGCGCAGGAGCTGGCACGGGCGGTGGGCGCGACGCTCGCCTCCGGGCGCGGCGCCCTCGTCGTCGTACCCGACGGGCGGGACGCGGCGCGCGTGGACGCCGCGCTGACGGCCGTCCTCGGCGAGGGGCGGCACGCACTGCTCACCGCCGAAGCCGGGCCCGAACGGCGCTACCGGCAGTGGCTGGCGGTGCGGCGCGGCTCGGTGCGGGCCGCCGTCGGGACGCGCGCCGCCATGTTCGCCCCCGTACGGGACCTGGGGCTCGTCGCCGTCTGGGACGACGGCGACGGCAGCCACAGCGAGCCGCACGCCCCGCATCCGCACGCACGCGACGTCCTGCTGCTGCGCGCCGCGCGCGACAGGTGCGGCTTCCTGCTGGGCGGCACGAGCTGCACGGTGGAGGCCGCCCAGCTCGTCGCGAGCGGCTGGGCGCGTCTGCTGACGGCACCGCGCGAGCGGGTGCGGGCCGCCGCGCCGCTGGTGCGGACCGTGGGGGACCAGGAGCTGGCGCGCGACGAGGCGGCGCGGGCCGCGCGGCTGCCGTCCCTCGCCTGGCAGGCCGTACGGGACGGGCTGAGGTCCGGGCCGGTGCTGGTGCAGGTGCCCCGGCGCGGCTACGTGCCCCGGCTGGCGTGCGGGCGGTGCCGCGCGCCCGCCCGGTGCCGGCACTGCGCCGGGCCCCTGGAGGCCCCCGAGCAGCGGGAGTTGAGGTGCCACTGGTGCGGGCGAGGCGAACCGGACTGGCACTGCGCCGAGTGCGGCTCCACCGGGCTGCGCGCCCGGGTCGTCGGCGCCCGGCGGACGGCGGAGGAACTGGGGCGGGCCTTCCCCGCCGTACCGGTGCGCACCTCCGGGCGCGACCACGTCCTGGACTCCGTGCCCGGCAGGCCCGCGCTGGTGGTGAGCACCCCGGGCGCCGAACCGGTCGCCGAGGGCGGGTACGCGGCCGCGCTGCTGCTGGACGGCTGGGCCCTGCTGGCCCGGCCCGACCTGCGGGCCGGGGAGGAGGCGCTGCGCCGCTGGATCGACGCCGCGTCGCTGGTGCGGGGCCAGGGCGAGGGAGGCACGGTGGTGGTCGTCGCCGAGCCGACGCTGCGGCCCGTGCAGGCGCTGGTGCGGTGGGACCCGGTGGGCCACGCCCAGCGGGAGCTGGCCGAACGCGCGGAACTGGGCTTCCCACCGGTCTCCCGGATGGCCGCGGTGGCGGGCCCCCAGGGGGTCGTCGCCGGGTTCCTGGCGGCGGCCGGGCTCCCGCCCGGAGCGGAGGTCCTGGGGCCGGTGCCGCTCCGCCCGCCGGAGGGCGGAGCNGCGCCGCCCGGNCGGCCCGCCCGCCGACGGGCCGTGGGAGCGCGCCCTGGTGCGGGTGCGGCCGGGGGCCGGCGCGGCCCTGGCGTCCGCGCTCAAGAAGGCCCAGGCCGCCCGCCTGGCCAAGGGAGGCGCACCACCGGTCCGCGTCAGGATGGACCCGCCGGACATCGGCTGAGGACGGACCCGAAGCCCCCGAAGCCCCCGAAGCTCCCGGGGCCCGGGGCGGCCCCGCCGCACGGCGCGGGGCGGGCACGCGGACGCCCCGGGCGGCGTCCGGGACTCCGGGCGCCGGGCCTCCGGGGCGCCGGGACGGAGCCGCCC
>NZ_CP095474.1:4589328-4602449 GCF_023614315.1 Streptomyces sudanensis
GCGGTCGCGGAGGGGCGAGGAGGTCAGCCGCCCCGCGGGGAGGGGAAGGCGCTCGGGCGGACCTCCTCCCGGTGGTGCCGGTCCCCGAGCGCCGGCGCCGCCTGCTGCGGCGCCGGGGGCCGGGCCGCCGGGACCGGCGNGGCNTGCCCCGGGCGCTCCGCCGCGACCGGGGGCCGGGCGGCCGGGGGACGGGTCCCGGCGCGGCGCGCCCCGTAGCGGCGGTGCACGGCCTGCTTGGTGACGCCCAGGGCCGAACCGACCGCGTCCCACGAGAAGCCGAGCGAGCGGTCGAAGTCGACGGCCGCGGTGACCAGGGACTCGACGCTGTCGCGCAGCTCCTGCGCGAGCCGGACGGTGGGGGCCGGGGCCCTGCCGTAGACGACGAAGCCCGTCGACGGGCCGGAGCGACGCGGGCGGTAGACATTGCCCAACTGGGCGGTGAGGGTGCGCAGGGCGTCCACCTGTCGGCGGACCCGCTCGATGTCCCGCACCAGCAGGTGCAGGCTCGCCCGGGCCTGGGCGTCGTGGGTTGCGTGGTCGGCCATCTACAAGCCTCTCGAACCGGCGTCGGAAAGAAACGGGCCGCACCCGAGGGCAGCCCCGTTCGGTCAATCTCCTTTGACAACGCGCCACCGTGGCCGGGGTCACGCGGCGGAGGCGTATCCGCATGTGCGCGGGGCGTGCGGGCACGCGTACGCCCCGGGGGGCCGGGCCCTAGACTGGTGCGCTGCCCGACCGCCCCGCGGCCCGGCCCGGCGGGCGCCTCCCGCCCCGACCCCGGCGCATCCCACGAACAAGCGAGGTAACACGGAGTGAAGCTCGTCTTCGCAGGCACACCCGAGGTCGCCGTCCCCGCCCTGGACGCCCTGCTCGCCTCCGGCCGGCACGAGGTGGCCGCCGTCGTCACACGGCCCGACGCCCCGGCCGGACGGGGCCGGCGCCTGGTCGCGAGCCCCGTCGCGGAGCGGGCCGCCGAGGCGGGCGTCGAGGTCCTCAAGCCCGCGAGCCCGCGCGACGGGGAGTTCCTCGACCGGCTCCGCGCGATCGCGCCGGACTGCTGCCCCGTCGTCGCGTACGGCGCGCTGCTGCCGAAGGCGGCGCTGGACATCCCGGCCCGCGGCTGGGTGAACCTCCACTTCTCGCTGCTGCCCGCGTGGCGCGGCGCCGCACCCGTCCAGCACGCGCTGATGGCCGGGGACGAGGTGACCGGGGCGTCGACCTTCCTGATCGAGGAGGGCCTCGACTCGGGCCCCGTCTACGGCGTCGTCACCGAGGAGGTCCGCCCCTCCGACACCAGCGGCGACCTGCTCACCCGGCTCGCCCTCGCGGGCGCCGGGCTGCTCGCGGCGACGATGGACGGCATCGAGGACGGCACCCTCCAGGCGGTGCCGCAGCCCGCGGAGGGCGTCACCCTCGCCCCGAAGATCACCGTCGAGGACGCCCGTGTGGACTGGGCCGCGCCGGCGCTCCGCGTGGACCGCGTGGTGCGGGGCTGCACGCCCGCCCCCGGGGCGTGGACCCTGTTCCGCGGCGAGCGCCTGAAGATCGTCCAGGCGGCGCCCGCGCCGGACCGCACGGACCTGGCCCCCGGCGAGCTGGCGGCCGGCAGGAACACCGTGCACGTCGGCACCGGCTCCCACGCGGTGGAGCTGGTCTGGGTCCAGGCCCAGGGCAAGAAGCCGATGCGCGCGGCCGACTGGGCCCGCGGCGTCCGCATCGCGCCCGGCGAGCGCCTCGGGGCCTGACGCCCGCGCCGGGCATCCGGGGGCCGGTCCGCGCGGGCGGCGTCCACGGGCGGGGGACTACCCTGGCGGGGTTGGACCCCTGTGGAAGCGGAGCACCTTTTGAGCGAGCAAGACCGTCGCCGTCCCCCCAGGCCGCACCGGCGCCCCCGGAAGGACCCGGCGCGCCTCCTGGCCTTCGAGGCGCTGCGCGCCGTGGACGAACGGGACGCGTACGCGAACCTCGTGCTGCCGCCGCTGCTGAAGAAGGCCCGCGAGCGGGACGGCTTCGACGCGCGGGACGCCGCGCTCGCGACCGAGCTCGTGTACGGCACCCTGCGCCGGCAGGGCACGTACGACGCGGTCGTCGCCGCCTGCGTCGACCGGCCGCTGCGCGAGGTCGACCCGCCGGTGCTCGACGTGCTGACGCTCGGCGCCCACCAGCTGCTCGGCACCCGCATCCCCACGCATGCCGCCGTGTCCGCCACCGTCGAGCTGGCGCGCGTCGTCCTCGGCGACGGGCGGGCCAGGTTCGTCAACGCCGTCCTGCGCCGGATCGCCGAGCACGACCTCGACGGCTGGCTGGAGAAGGTCGCCCCGCCCTACGACGAGGACCCCGAGGACCACCTCGCCGTCGTGCACGCGCACCCCCGCTGGGTCGTCTCCGCCCTGTGGGACGCCCTCGGCGGCGGCCGCGCCGGCATCGAGGACCTCCTGCGCGCCGACAACGAGCGCCCCGAGGTCACCCTCGTCGCCCGCCCCGGCCGCGCCACCCCCGCCGAACTGCTGGACGTCCTCGGCGAGGGCGCCGGAGAGCCGGGCCGCTGGTCGCCGTACGCGGTGCGGCTCGCCGAGGGCGGTGAGCCGGGCGCCATCGACGCCGTCCGGGAGGGCCGCGCGGGCGTCCAGGACGAGGGCAGCCAGCTCGTCGCCCTCGCCCTGGCCGACGCCCCGCTCGACGGCCCCGACGCGCGCTGGCTCGACGGCTGCGCCGGCCCCGGCGGCAAGGCCGCCCTGCTGGGGGCGCTCGCGGCCCGGCGCGGCGCCGCCCTCCTCGCCGCCGAGAAGCAGCCCCACCGCGCCCGGCTGGTCCGGCGGGCCCTGGCCGGGAACCCCGGCCCGTACGAGGTCGTCACCGCCGACGGCACCCGCCCGCCGTGGCGCCCCGGCTCGTTCGACCGGGTCCTCGTCGACGTGCCCTGCTCCGGCCTGGGCGCCCTGCGGCGCCGCCCCGAGGCGCGCTGGCGGCGCCGGCCCGAGGACCTGGAGGGCTTCGCGCCGCTCCAGCGGTCCCTGCTCGCCGAGGCGCTGAAGGCCGTACGGGTCGGCGGTGTCGTCGGGTACGCGACCTGCTCGCCGCACCTCGCCGAGACCCGCGCCGTCGTGGACGACGTGCTCAAGGGGCACGGGGGGGCGCAGGACACGGCCGCCGAGTGGATCGACGCGCGTCCCCTGATGCCCGGCGTCCCCGCGCTCGGCGACGGCCCCGACGTGCAGCTCTGGCCCCACCTGCACGGCACCGACGCCATGTACCTGGCCCTGCTCCGCCGCACCGCCTGACCGGTCCGTCCCGCGGGCCGGACGGAGGCGCGGGGGCGGAAGCCCCCCGCGGCGGGCCGCCCCGGCCCCCGGCGGAGCCGCTTCGGGGACCGGGGCGGAGGAACGGCCCCCGCGCATGGCAGTCTTGGCGCATGGCCCAGATCAACCCCAGCATCCTGTCCGCCGACTTCGCCCGCCTCGCCGAGGAGGCCCGGGCCGTCGAAGGCGCCGACTGGCTCCACGTGGACGTCATGGACAACCACTTCGTGCCCAACCTCACGCTGGGCGTGCCGGTCGTCGAATCGCTCGCCCGGGCGACCGGCACGCCGCTGGACTGCCACCTCATGATCGAGGACCCCGACCGCTGGGCCCCGCAGTACGTGGAGGCCGGCGCCGGATCGGTCACGTTCCACGTGGAGGCCGCCGCCGCGCCGGTGCGGCTGGCGCGGGAGATCCGGGCCAAGGGCGCGCGCGCCTCCATGGCGCTCAGGCCCGCCACGCCCGTCGAGCCGTTCGAGGACCTGCTGCCCGAGCTGGACATGCTGCTGATCATGACCGTCGAGCCGGGGTTCGGCGGACAGGCGTTCCTCGACGTCGTCCTGCCGAAGATCCGCCGCGCCCGGCAGCTGATCTCCAGGCACGGCCTGGAACTGTGGCTCCAGGTCGACGGCGGGGTCTCCGCGGACACGATCGAGCGCTGCGCCGAGGCCGGCGCGGACGTCTTCGTCGCGGGTTCCGCCGTGTACGGGGCCGACGACCCGGCCGGGGCCGTGCGGATGCTGCGCGACAAGGCCGACCGGGCGACCGCCTCCGCCACCTGGGCATGCGGACACTGAGCCACCTGCGGGCCACCGGGAGATGAACGCGAACCGACGGGACTGATCAGGGCTCACCGGATCTGCAAGGATGGCCGTCCGGAGTGCGAACGGCAGTAAGGAGAGCGCGGTGTCTGCGATGTCGGCGGGACGTCCGGCCCTGCGGATGGGACCCGCGGAGCTGGTGCAGGCGGCGGCCATGGCCCGCCGCTTCTACCTCGAGGGGAAGTCCAAGATCCAGATCGCCGAGGAGTTCGGCGTCAGCCGCTTCAAGGTCGCCCGCGTCCTGGAGACGGCCCTGGAGAGGGACCTCGTGCGGATCGAGATCCGCGTGCCGGCGGAGCTGGACGCGGAGCGGTCCGACGCGCTGCGGGCCCGCTACGGCCTGCGCCACGCCGTCGTCGTCGAGTCCCCGGCCGAGAGCGAGGAGGAGTCGCCCGACCCGGAGAACCTCGGCGAGGTCGCGGCCGACCTGCTCGGCGAGCTGGTGGCGGAGGGCGACGTCCTCGGGCTGGCCTGGGGCCGGTCCACCATCCACATGGCCGCCGCCCTCGACCGGCTTCCGCCGTGCACGGTCGTCCAGCTGACCGGCGTGTACGACGCGGGGACCGCCGAGCGCGGCTCGGTCGAGGCCGTCCGCCGCGCCGCCCAGGTCTCCGGCGGCGAGGCGCACCCCATCTACGCGCCGATGCTGCTGCCCGACCCGGCCACCGCCGCCGCGCTGCGCCACCAGACCGGCATCGCCCGGGCCTTCGAGTACTTCGACAAGGTCACCGTCGCCGCGGTGTCCATCGGGTCCTGGGAGCCGGGCGTGTCCACCGTCCACGACATGCTCAGCGACGAGGAGCGCGCCCACTACGCGTCCCTCGGCGTCGCCGCGGAGATGTCCGCCCACCTCTTCGACTCCTCCGGCCGCCGCGTCGGACGCGACCTCGGCGAGCGCTGCATCACCGTCGAGGCCGACCGGCTGCGCCGCATCCCGGAGGTCGTCGCCATCGCGGGCGGCGCCCGCAAGGCCGCGGCCATCGGCGCCGTGCTCCGCTCCGGGCTGGTGACCAGCCTCGTCACGGACACCGCCGCCGCCGACTACCTGCTGACCGAGTCCGAGCCGGGTCCGCGGCCCGCGCTGGAGCGCTTCGACCCGGACCGCTGAACCGGCCCGCCCGATCGGAGGAAGCCACCACGGCGCCCCGCCCGGTCCGGAGGTTCCGCCCAGGGGTGAGCGCGCGCCGGCGTGGGAGGATGAAGTACGTGCGTTTTCGCCCCGGCTGAGATGCCCGGGGCCGGCTCCGAACGACTGGGATGTTCAGCACGTGCGTTTCCTCAACGACCTCAAGCCGCCGTACGACCTGACGTACGACGACGTGTTCATGGTGCCCAACCGCTCGGCCGTGGGCTCCCGCCAGGACGTCGACCTCGCCGCCCCCGACGGCACCGGGACCACCGTCCCGCTGGTCGTGGCCAACATGACCGCCGTCGCGGGCCGCCGCATGGCCGAGACGGTCGCCCGCCGAGGCGGCCTGGTCGTCATCCCCCAGGACATCCCGATCGACGTCGTCGCCGACGTCGTCTCCTGGGTCAAGGGCCGCCACCGCGTCCTCGACACGCCGATCGTCCTCGACCCCGCCCAGACCGTCGCCGACGCGCTGTCGCTGATCACCAAGCGGGCGCACAACGCCGGCGTCGTCGTGGACGCCGGGCACCGGCCCGTCGGCGTCGTCACCGACCGGGACCTGACCGGCGTCGACCGCTTCACCCGGCTGGCCGAGGTCATGTCGAGGGACCTGCTGCTCCTCGACGCGGACATCGACCCCACCGAGGCGTTCGGCACCCTCGACCACCACAACCGGCGCTACGCGCCCGCCGTCGACGCCGAGGGCCGCCTCGCGGGCATCCTCACCCGCAAGGGCGCCCTGCGCGCCACGCTGTACAAGCCCGCCGTGGACGACCGCGGCCGGCTGCGGATCGCCGCCGCCGTCGGCATCAACGGCGACGTGGCGGGCAAGGCCAAGCAGCTCCTGGACGCCGGGATCGACACGCTCGTCATCGACACGGCCCACGGCCACCAGGAGTCGATGATCAACGCGATCCGCACGGTCCGCGGCCTCGACCCGCGGGTACCGGTCGTCGCGGGCAACGTCGTCGCCGCCGAGGGCGTCCGCGACCTCGTCGAGGCGGGCGCGGACATCGTCAAGGTCGGCGTCGGGCCCGGCGCCATGTGCACCACCCGCATGATGACCGGCGTCGGCCGCCCGCAGTTCTCCGCCGTCCTGGAGTGCGCCGCCGAGGCGCGGAAGTACGGCAGGCACGTCTGGGCCGACGGCGGCGTCCGGCACCCCCGCGACGTGGCCATGGCACTCGCCGCCGGCGCGTCCAACGTCATGATCGGCTCCTGGTTCGCCGGGACGTACGAGTCGCCCGGCGACATCCAGCAGGACGCCGACGGCCGCCTGTACAAGGAGTCCTTCGGCATGGCCTCCGCACGCGCCGTGCGCAACCGCACCAGCGAGGAGTCCGCCTACGACCGGGCCCGCAAGGCGCTGTTCGAGGAGGGCATCTCCACCTCGCGGATGTACCTCGACCCGGCCCGCCCGGGCGTCGAGGACCTGATCGACTCGATCGTCGCCGGCGTCCGCTCCTCCTGCACGTACGCGGGTGCCGCCTCGCTGGAGGAGTTCGCCGACAAGGCCGTCGTCGGCGTGCAGAGCGCCGCCGGCTACGCCGAGGGCAAGCCGCTCCACGCCAGCTGGAACTGACTCCCGGGGCCGACGGGCCGTCCCCGCGCAGGCGCCGGGGCGGCCCGTCCCCGTCCCCGCGCAGGGCTCACCGGCGCCGGGCGGGGGACGAGGGGAAACGGCAGGTGTATCCGGCGCGCGACGGGGTAGGCGCGCCTCCGGCAATGCCGAGACGAAGGGAGGGTGACGTGCCCACGGCGACCACGACCCCGACGGAGACGACGGCAGCCGCGGCGGCCCTGCCGCGGATCCCCGACCCGACCGGGGTCGCCCCCCAGGACGCCAAGGAGCTCTCGAAGCAGTTCTTCGCGCGGCTCGCGGCCCTCGAGGAGGGGACCGGGGAGTACCAGTACGTCCGCAACACGCTGATCGAGCTGAACCTGTCGCTGGTCAGGTACGCGGCCGCCCGGTTCCGCAGCCGCGCCGACCAGATGGAGGACATCGTCCAGGTCGGCACGATCGGGCTGATCAAGGCCATCGACCGGTTCGAACTCAGCCGCGAGGTCGAGTTCGCGACGTTCGCCATGCCGTGCGTGATCGGTGAGATCAAGCGGTTCTTCCGGGACACGAGCTGGTCGGTCCACGTGCCCCGGCGCCTCCAGGAGCTGCGCATCGACATCGCCCGGGCGACCGACGAGCTCTTCCAGGAGCTGGACCGGTCGCCGACCGCCGCGGAGCTCGCCGACCGCCTCGGCGTCGGCGAGGACGAGGTGATCGAGGGGCTGGTGGCGGCCAACGGGTACACGGCCGCCTCGCTGGACATGCCGCTCGACGACTCGGGGGAGCCGGCGTCGGCCACCCTCGCGGACCTGGTCGGCGAGGAGGACCGCGACATGCGGCTGACGGAGGACGTCCAGGCGCTCAAGCCGATCGTGGAGCGGCTCGACGACCGGGACCGGGCGATCCTGCGGATGCGGTTCGTCGAGGAGCTGACCCAGGCGGAGATCGGCAGGCGGCTCGGCGTGTCGCAGATGCACGTGTCGCGGCTCCTGACGCGGATGACGGCGCGGATGCGCGAAGGGCTGCTCGGCGAGAACTGACCGGCACGGCCCGCGGAGGACCGCGCCGGCGCCGGGCCTCAGGAGGCCCTGGCCCCCGCCCGGTCCACCAGGTGCGGTACGGGTTCCGACACGCCGGGACGCGCCCGCCGGCGGTACTCTCTCTCGCCGCCGCCCGTGTCCGTCCGCCGTTCCGCCGAGGTCCGCCACCGGTCCGCCCGCCGGTCCGCCGGGGCCCGCCACTCGGCACGGACGGTCTTGCCCGCCGCCCCCGGGCGCACCTCGACCCGGTCGGCGAGCTGCTGCACCAGTCGCCAGCCGAAGCCGCCGCCGCCGCCGAAGTCGGGCCGGCGGGCGGAGGGCCGGACGGGGCTGGTGTCCTCCAGCTCCAGGACGAGCCGCTCCTCCCGGACGCGCAGCCGCAGGCGCCACCCGCCGTCGGTGTGGTGCAGCGCGTTCGCCAGGAGCTCGGTGACCACCAGACGCACGGCGGTCAGGTCCGCCCAGGGGCAGCGGTCGGCGACGAAGCCGGTGACGATGTCCCTGACCTCGGCGCTGTCGACGGTACGTGAGTCCAGAACAAGCACGAGCGCCTCCTTCCCCTCATCGCGTACCCCTCCCCACCGACTTCAGTACGCCTCACGGGCACGCCGGACCACCAGGGCCACCGTGTCGTCCGGATGGAGGATCACGGTGTGCATCTCCTCCGCCAGGGCGCCGGGCACCTCCGCCATGGGCAGGTGCCGGTGGCGCCGGGCCGCCTCCGCGAGGCGCTGCTCGCCCTCCTGCGGGTCGCGGCGGCTCTCGGTCAGCCCGTCCGTGTACAGCACCAGCAGGTCGCCGGGGTCCAGCCGGTCCCGCAGGAGCACCTCGCTGCCGGGCAGCGGGAAGCCGACGCCCCGGCCGGCCGCCTCCAGGAACCGGGTGGTGCCGTCCCGGCGCACCAGCAGGGCCGGCGGGTGGCTGCCGTTCGCCAGGCACAGCTCGCCCGTGCGCGGGTCGATGCGCACCACCTGCACCGTCGCCATCAGCTCCTGGTCGAAGGCGGCCAGCGCGTCGGCGGCCCGGGCGACCAGCGTCCCGAACTCGTGGCCCTCCAGCGCCAGGGTGCGGACGGCGTGGGTGACGTTGAGGGCGCCGCGGGTGCTGGTCAGGCCGTGGCCGAGGGCGTCCACGAGGGTGATGTGCACGGTGCCGTCGGGCAGCGTGAACCAGTCGTACAGGTCCCCGCCGGTCGGCGCGTGGCTCTCGGCCGGCTCGTAGCGCACCGCCATCTCCAGGCCGGGCACCTCCACCGGCGGCGGGCGCAGCGCGTCCTCCAGCTGCCGCAGCATCCGGCCGTGCGCCCTGCGCAGCTGCTCGTCGCGCTCCTCCAGCTGCACGTACAGGGCGAGGACGCCGCTGTTGGTCTCGGCCAGCTCGTCCTTGAGCCGCCGGTGCTCGCGGTCCAGGCGGTCCAGGCGGTCGGCGAGGAAGGCCGCCTCCTCCTCCAGCAGCGCCACCGGGTCCGGCGCGTCGCCGCCGCCGTCCGCCGCGGGCTTTGGCAGGGGGACCGTCCAGGCGGCCCCGGCGGGCTCGGGCAGGGCGGGCANGGGGAGGTCGTCCAGGGAGGCGGGCGGTTCCGCGCGCTCCGGCAGCGACAGGCGCACCGTCAGGGCCGCCGCGGCCCCGCGCGGGGGCGGTACCACCTCCAGCGAGACGGCCCGCCCGGCGGCCAGCTCCGCCGCCGCGAGGCGGCTCGCCGACAGCACCAGCCGGGAGCGCAGGTCCGGGGCGACGCCGGCCCGGTGCGCCGCGCGGCGCAGGGCCGCGCGCAGTTCGTCCAGCGAGTGACAGGTAGTGGACTGGGCTCTCATGGGTTTCCCGGGTTCGGGGCCACGGCCAGCGCGGTGACGTCGTCCCGCGCCGCCCGGTACTCGTGGGCCAGTACGACGGGGAGCANNGGGGNGGGGAGGCGGGTGAGCCGCGGTTCGGGCGACCGCGCCCAGCCGCCGTCGACGCCGTCGCTGTGCAGCAGCAGCGTGCCGCCGCGCGCGTCCGGCAGCCGCCGCGCGACCGGGTCCGGCATGTTCCAGCCGACGACCCCGGGCTGCGCGCCGAACCGGTGCCGCACGCCCTCGGGCCCGACGACGTACGCCCGCACGTTGCCGACGGCGCAGTGCTCGACCACGCCGTCCGGCGCCCGGCGCAGCAGGCCCACCGCCGCGCCGCGGGTGCTCCGCAGCGCCTCGTGCAGCGCGCCCATCAGCCGCGGCAGCGGCAGGCCGGGGGAGCGGCGGAACACCCGTGCGGCGAGTTCCGCGGCCTCGGCGGCGGCGGGGCCATGCCCCAGGCCGTCCGCCACCGCGGCGGTCACCGTCCCGTCCTCCGGCCCGACCTCCACGGCCCAGGCGTCGCCGCACGACGACTCGCCGTCGACGGGCAGCCGCAGCGTGCCGACGTCCGGCAGGGCCTCCCGCGCGCCGTCCGGCGGCCCGGGGAAGGGGGCGCGCAGCCGCGCGCAGACCGCCGCCCCGCCCCCCGGCGCTGCCCGCAGCACGAAGTCGTCGGCCAGGTGCCGTACGGCCTCCAGGCCGGGCAGGGGTCCCGCGACGTGCGCGCCGGCCGGCCACCGTCCCGGCCCGCCGGGGTCCGGCCCGTCCCCGGGGCCGGGGTCCGCGCCGACCGCGACGATGTCCAGCCCGTGCCGCAGCGCCGGCGGCTGCACGTACACCGCGCTCCGCGCGAAGTGCCGGGCGAGGACGCGGGCCAGCTCGCCGGCGCACTCGGCGGCCCGCTCCGGCAGCGCCCCGGACAGCCCGTGTTCCAGGGCCGTCCGGCGCGCCGCGCGGGCCGCCGGACGGATGCCGCCGTCGCCGCCGCCGTGGACGCCGACGCGGACGGTCACCGGTCGTTCCACCGCGTCACCACCACCGTCGTGCCCCGGCCGGGGGCGGTGCGGACCTGGAAGTCGTGCATGAGCCTGCGGGCCCCGCCCAGGCCGTGGCCCAGACCGCTGCCGGTGGTGAAGCCGTCCTGGAGCGCGGCCTCCACGTCCGGGATGCCGGGGCCCTCGTCGCGGACCGTCAGCCGCAGGCCGCGCCGCCCTCCCGGGGCCAGCAGCCGCACCTCCAGCGTCCCGCCGCCGCCGTGGACGTAGGCGTTGCGCGCCAGTTCGCTGGCGGCGGTGACGACGCGGGTCTGGTCGACGATCCCGAACCCCGCCTCGACGGTGGCCGCCCGCACCGCGTGCCGGACGGTCAGCAGGTCCTCCTCGGACCGCACCTCGTACCGCTGGCACCGGCCCTCGCCGGCGTCCGGCGCCGCGTACCCCGGGACGGGGTCCGGGAGCGGCGCGGCGGCCCACCCGCCGTCGGGCCGGGACCGGGGCCGTCCCACCCGGGGGCCCGCCGCCGGGGCGTCGCCCGGCGTCACGGCCGGTCCTCCCCGGGAGGGCCGGCCGGGTGCGGCATCCGCTGCCACCCCAGGGCGGTCAGCCCCTGCTCGGCGTTGAGGGCCGTCTCCACGCCCGTCAGCTGCAGTCCGAGCTCGACGAGGGTGATCGCCACGGCCGGGCGCATCCCGGCGACGATGACCCGCGCGCCCAGGAGGCGCGCCATGGTGGTCAGCTCCATGAGCGTCCGCGCGACGAAGGAGTCGATGACCTCCAGCCGGGAGATGTCGATGAGCACGCCGCGTGCGCCGTCCGCCGCGATGCGTTCGGTCAGTTCGGCGGTGAAGGCCAGCGCCGAGGCGTCGTCCAGCTCGTTCAGCAGGCCGGTCACCAGTACGTCGCCCAGCCGCAGGATGGGCACGCCCGTGGGGCGGGGCGGCGTCACGGAGTCACCGGCCGGTCGTGCGGGGCGGCCGGGCCGGCGCCGACGGCGGGCTGGTCGGTGAGGCGGATGGCGGCGGCCAGGGCGTCCGCCAGGGTCGCCCGGGTCAGGATCGTCGACAGGTCGATGCCCAGCTGGGCGATGGTCTGCGCGATGGGCGGGCGGATGCCGCTGATGACGCAGTCGGCGCCCATCAGCCGCACCGCGTTGACGGTGTGCATCAGGTGCTGGGCCACCGCCGTGTCGACGGTGGAGACACCGGTGATGTCGATGATCGCGACCTGCGTCTCGTTGTCCTGGATCGCCTGGAGGAGGCTCTCCATGACCACCTGCGTCCGCGCGGTGTCCAGCGTCCCGATGAGCGGGACCGCCAGCACGTGCCGCCACAGCCGCACCACCGGCGTGGACACCTCCAGGAGCTGCCGGCTCTGCCGCTGGATGACCTCCTCGCGGCCCTCCACGTACGTCTCGAAGGACAGCACGCCCGCGGCGTCGAGGACCCGGTTGATCAGGATCGCGGCGGAGAACAGCTCCGCGGAGTCGCGCGTGGTGTGCTGGACCGCCGTCAGCAGCGCCTCCTTCAGCGACAGCACCGCGAGCGAGGTCGCCGTCGGCGAGGCTCCCGCGCGGGCGCGGCGCAGCGAGAGCTCTATCACCGTGCGCCGCAGGTCGTTGCGGGAGGCCACCAGCCGCTCCACGGGGACGTCGCTGGCCAGCCCGGCGGCCAGCGCGGAGATCAGCAGGTCGGCCTCCTCGCGGACCTCGTGCTCGCTCATGTCCGTGCTGAGCACGGCCTGTTCCAGCTGGAGCCGGACCCAGCGGTCCGCGATCTCCTCCTCGCGGTCGCGCAGGGCCTCGCAGAGCCGGTCCCGCACACTCGATTCGCTGGTGTTCACATGTACCTCTCGCATCCGACGGTGGGGAGGCCCCGGACGCACGCCGCGAACACGCCCCCGGCGCACGGGACTTGACCGGGCTCCCAGGCCTTCGTACCACGCGGTCGGAATCGTAGGGTCCGGTGGCCGCGAGCGCGAACCGCCGTGGACCGTGCCACGTGCCGCCGCGCCGTTCCGGTGCGCCCCTACCCCTCCGCGCGGTCCCCATGCCGGTCCGTCCCCCGGTCGCCGTACCCGGGGCCGGCGCCGCGGTCCGGGGCGAGGCCGTGCGCGCGCACCGCGTCCGCGACCGCCGCCGCCGAACGCCCGAATGTGTCGATTCATGCGGCAGCGCGCAATGTTCTCCCGTCTGTTCCCGAAGAGCGCAATGATCCTTCGTGGATGCGCAACAACACTGCATTTCAGAATGCGAAGCTCTCCCCGTAGGCTCGGGGCCCGTACCCGGAGTGGCGGTGTCCGCCGGCTCGGCGGTCCCTCCTTCCCTCGGGCTTCCCCGTACACCGCCGCCGGTCCCCGCCGCACCCTCGACCGCAGCGATGAAGGAGCCCCCGCAGTGCTCGACCAAGGCGTAGCCCCACCGGCTGCCGAGCCCCCCGCCCCGA
>NZ_CP095474.1:4602507-4618578 GCF_023614315.1 Streptomyces sudanensis
GTGCTGNTCGCGGAGGGTGGTCAGGGAGAGGGCGGNTCANNTNGCNGNTCANCATNNGNGNCACGCTCGGCACCGGCATTTTCGTCGTTCTCGGCGAAGCCGTTCCCCAGGCGGGGCCCGCCGTTACCCTGGCGTTCGTCTTCGCGGGCCTGACGGCGCTCTTCTCGGCGCTCTCCTACGCCGAACTGGCCGGCACGATCCCCGTCGCCGGCTCCTCGTACTCGTATGCGTACGCAACGATGGGCGAACTCGTCGCCTGGGTGTGCGGCTGGTGCCTGCTGCTGGAGTACGGCGTGTCCGTCGCCGCGGTCGCGGTCGGCTGGGGCGACTACCTCAACGAGCTCCTCAACGGCACGATCGGCGTCACCCTCCCCGACGCGCTCAGCGCGCCCCCCGGCGACGGCGGCGTGTTCAACCTGCCCGCGCTGATCGTCGTGATGCTGGCGATGGTCTTCCTGCTCGGCGGCGCCAAGGAGTCCGCCCGCGCCAACACGATCATGGTCGTCGTGAAGATCGCCGCGCTCGTCCTGTTCTGCGCCATCGGCTTCACGGGCTTCACCTCGGGCAACTACTCCGACTTCATGCCGCTCGGCCTCTCCAGCATCGGCGCGGCGGGCGCCGTCCTGTTCTTCTCGTACATCGGCTTCGACGCCGCCTCCACGGCCGGCGAGGAGGCCAAGGACCCCAAGCGCGACCTGCCCCGGGCGATCATGCTCTCGCTGGTCGTCGTCACCGCCCTGTACGTCCTGGTCGCGGCGGTCGCCGTGGGCGCCTGGGACTGGAAGAAGTTCGAGGGCTCCGAGGCCTCGCTCGCCGCGATCATGAACGACGTCACCGGGCAGAGCTTCTGGGGCACCCTGCTCGCCGCCGGCGCGGTCGTCTCCATCGCCAGCGTCGTCCTGACCGTGCTCTACGGCCAGACCCGCATCCTCTTCGCGATGTCCCGCGACGGCCTGGTGCCCAAGGTCTTCGCCAAGGTCAGCCCCCGCACCGGCACACCCCGCGTCAACACCGTGATCGTCTCGGTGTTCTGCGGCGTCCTGGCCGCGGCCGTCCCGCTCGGCGAACTGGTCAACGCCACCAGCATCGGCACGCTGTTCGCCTTCGCGCTGGTCAACATCGCGGTCGTCGTCCTGCGCACCACCCGTCCCGAACTGGAGCGCAGCTTCAAGGTGCCGTTCGGCCCCCTCTTCCCGGTCCTGGGCTTCCTGTTCTGCGGCTACAGCATGTACAGCCTCGACATGGTCACCTGGGTGGTCTTCGGCCTCTGGATGGCCGCCGGCTTCGTGTTCTACTTCGTGTACGGCATGCGCCGCTCCCGATTGGCCACCGCAGAGAAGTGACCCCTCCTCCGTGCGACTCAACGATCTCGACGAACGCATCGTCCACGCCCTCGCCGAAGACGCCCGCCGCAGCTACGCCGACATCGGCTCGATGGTCGGGCTGTCCGCCCCGGCGGTGAAGCGGCGCGTCGACCGGCTCAGGGCCGAGGGGGCCATCACCGGGTTCACCGTCCGGGTGGACCCGGCGGCGCTCGGCTGGGAGACCGAGGGCTTCATCGAGATCTACGCACGGGGGAACACCTCGCCCGAGACGATCCAGCGCGGTCTCAAGCGCTACCCGGAGATCGCGTCCGCCTCCACCGTGACGGGGGAGGCGGACGCGATCGTCCAGGTCTTCGCCTCGGACATGCGCCACTTCGAGCGGGTGCTGGAACGCATCGCGGGAGAGCCGTTCGTGGAGCGCACCAAGTCGGTGCTGGTCCTCTCCCCGCTCCTGCGGCGGTTCTCCTCCGGCTCGCCCGCCTGACCCGCGGCCGCCCCCGGCGCGGACGCCCGGTCCCGGCCGGCCCGCCCGGCGCCGGTCGGCTCCGGCCGTCCCGCCCCGCGCCGGGCGTCCTCCCGCACCGCGCGGCGGTCCCCGTACGGCGTCCCGCCGCGGCCCTCCCCGCGGGGGCCCCGCGCGGCGGCCACCGCCCTCCCGGGACGGGCGCCCGGCCGCGCCGCCACCGCCCGCCGGGGCCTTCTTCCGCCCTCGACCACGGGTCGCGCAACGAATCACCGCGGACCGCGGTGAGTGCGCAACGTTTCGACGGTCGGTCCGCAACGGTCACGCCTTGTCCGGGGAGAAAACCGGACCGTACCTTTTTGACATCCCCCGATCCGAACCCTGACGAGGTCCGCCATGCCGCCGCTGCGCACTGCCCTGCTCCAGAGCTCCGGACAGCTCGGCGACGTGGCCGCCAACCTCGCGGCCCTCGACGAGGCCGCCGCCCGCGCGGCGGCCGCCGGCGCGGGACTGCTGGTCGCCCCCGAGCTGTTCCTCACCGGGTACGCGATCGGCGCGGACATCGCCCGGCTCGCCGAGCCCGCGGACGGCCCGTCGGCCCGCCGGGTCGCGGCCGTCGCCGCACGTCACGGCCTGGCCGTCGCCTACGGCTACCCGGAGCGCGACGGGCAGCGCGTGTACAACTCCGCGCGGCTCGTCGGCGCCGACGGCGCGTTCCTGGCGAACTACCGCAAGACCCACCTCTACGGCGGCTTCGAGGAGGAGTGGTTCACCCCCGGCGACGAGCCGGTCGTCCAGGCCGAGGTCGCCGGCGTCCGGGTCGGCCTGATCATCTGCTACGACGTGGAGTTCCCGGAGAACGTCCGGGCGCACGCCCTGGCCGGCACGGACCTGCTGCTCGTACCGACCGCGCTGATGCACCCCGCGCAGATCGTCGCCGAGTCCGTCGTGCCGGTCCGCGCCTTCGAGAACCAGCTGTACATCGCGTACGCCAACCGGACCGGCCCCGAGGGCGAATTCGAGTTCGTCGGCCTGTCCGCGCTCGCCGGCCCCGACGGCACCGTCCGGGCCCGCGCCGGCCGCGGCGAGGAACTGGTCGTCGGCGACGCCGACCCCGAGACGCTCCGGCGCTCGCGCGGCGAGAACCCGTACCTCAGGGACCGCCGCCCCGCCCTCTACACCGGCCTCGTCTGAGCGCCCCCCACCCAGCACCCCCCTCGTCTCCACCCGTGCAAGGAGTCCGTACCCCATGACGTCCACGGTGCCCACCGCCATCCAGCACACCGACGCCCAGCCGCCGATCACCATGTTCGGTCCGGACTTCCCGTACGCGTACGACGACTTCCTGGCCCACCCGGCCGGCCTCGGCCAGGTGCCCGCCGCCGAGCACGGCACCGAGGTCGCCGTGATCGGCGGCGGCCTGTCCGGCATCGTCGCCGCGTACGAGCTGATGAAGATGGGCCTCAAGCCCGTCGTGTACGAGGCCGACCAGCTCGGCGGCCGGCTGCGCACCGTCGGCTTCGAGGGCTGCGACCCGGAGCTCAACTGCGAGCTGGGCGCGATGCGCTTCCCGCCGTCGTCCACGGCCCTGCAGTACTACATCGACCTGGTCGGCCTGGAGACCAGGCCGTTCCCCAACCCGCTCGCCGAGTCGACCCCCTCCACCGTCGTGGACCTCAAGGGCGAGACGCACTACGCGGAGACCGTCGACGACCTGCCGCAGGTCTACCGCGACGTCGCCGACGCCTGGAACCGGTGCCTGGAGGAGGGCGCGGACTTCTCCGACATGAACCGCGCCATGCGCGAGCGCGACGTGCCGCGCATCCGGGAGATCTGGGCGAAGCTCGTCGAGAAGCTCGACAACCAGACGTTCTACGGCTTCCTCTGCGAGTCCGAGGCGTTCAGGTCGTTCCGCCACCGGGAGATCTTCGGCCAGGTCGGCTTCGGCACCGGCGGCTGGGACACCGACTTCCCCAACTCCATCCTGGAGATCCTCCGCGTCGTCTACACCGAGGCCGACGACTTCCACCGCGGCATCGTCGGCGGCAGCCAGCAGCTTCCGCTGCGCCTGTGGGAGCGCGAGCCGGAGAAGATCGTTTACTGGCCGCTCGGCACCTCGCTGAAGTCCCTCCACGGCGGCGAGCCCAGGCCGGCCGTGACCCGCCTGCACCGCACGTCCGGCAACCGGATCACGGTCACCGACGCGGACGGCGACATCCGCACCTACCGCGCGGCGATCTTCACCGCCCAGTCCTGGATGCTGCTCTCCAAGATCGACTGCGACGACTCGCTCTTCCCGATCGACCACTGGACGGCGATCGAGCGCACCCACTACATGGAGTCCTCGAAGCTGTTCGTCCCCGTCGACCGGCCGTTCTGGCTGGACAAGGACGAGGAGACCGGCCGGGACGTCATGTCGATGACGCTGACCGACCGGATGACCCGCGGCACGTACCTGCTCGACAACGGCCCGGACAAGCCCGCCGTGATCTGCCTGTCGTACACCTGGTGCGACGACAGCCTCAAGTGGCTGCCGCTGTCCGCGAACGAGCGGATGGAGGTCATGCTGAAGTCGCTCGGCGAGATCTACCCGAAGGTCGACATCCGCAAGCACATCATCGGCAACCCGGTGACCGTGTCCTGGGAGAACGAGCCGTACTTCATGGGCGCGTTCAAGGCCAACCTGCCGGGCCACTACCGCTACCAGCGCCGCCTGTACACCCACTTCATGCAGGACCGGCTCCCCGAGGACAAGCGCGGCATCTTCCTCGCCGGCGACGACATCTCCTGGACGGCCGGCTGGGCCGAGGGCGCCGTGCAGACCGCGCTCAACGCCGTGTGGGGCGTCATGCACCACCTGGGCGGCGAGACCGACCCGTCCAACCCGGGCCCGGGCGATGTCTACGACGAGATCGCCCCGGTGGAGCTGCCGGAGGACTGACGCCCGGCGGAACCGTGCCAGGAGCCGGTCGAGGTGGGGCGAGCACCCTCGACCGGCTCCGTCCCACATCGACCCCGGACCCGTCCGCGAGGAGCCCCGGGGCGTCCCGCGGGTGCGCGGCCGTGCGGTCGTCCGGTCAGCGGTCCCGGCCGCCTCCGGTCCCCGCGTCCGCGCCCGCNNNGCNGCCCCGGGCCCGGCGGCCCGGGGCCAGCACGCCCGCCCCGGCCACCAGGCCGAACGCCAGCACGGTGACCACCGCGAACGACACCGTCAGCGACGTCAGGTCGGCGAGGCCGCCGATCAGCGACGGAGCGACCAGCCCGGAGGTGTACGTGAGGGTGGCGACGCCCGCGATGGCCTGGCTCGGATTCGGCCCGCTGCGGCCCGCCGCGGCGAAGGCCAGCGGGACGACGACGGCCACCCCCAGCCCGAGGAGACCGAAACCGGCCATCGCGGCCACCGGGTGCGGGGCCGCGACGACCAGCGCGCCGCCCGCCGTCGCCGCCAGACCCCCCGCCCGTACCGTGCGGACCGCGCCGAACCGGTCCACGACCCGGTCGCCGGCCAGCCGCGCCACCGTCATGGTCAGCGCGAACGCCGTGGTGGAGGCGGCCGCCGCGCCCGGCGACGCACCCAGCCCGTCCTCCAGGCGGACCGCCGACCAGTCGAGGCTCGCGCCCTCCGCGAAGACCGCGCAGAAGCCGACCGCCCCGACCGCCAGCGCCGAGCGCGGCGGCAGGGCGAACCGCGGCGGCCCCTCACCGGGCACGCCGCGCACGTCCGGCACGCCCCGGCAGGACGCCAGCCCCAGTACGGTCAGGGCGGCGGCGGCCGACAGGTGGTGCAGGCGCGCGTCGCCGCCCAGGTGCGCGGCGAGCGTGCCGGAGGCCGAGCCGATCAGCGCGCCGGCGCTCCACATGCCGTGCAGGCCCGACATGACGGACCGGCCGAGCCGCTCCTCCACCTCGACGCCCAGCGCGTTCATCGCCACGTCGGACATGCCGGAGGTCGCGCCGTACACGAACAGTGCGCCGCACAGGCCGTACATGCCGGACGCGAGCGAGGGCAGGGCCAGCGACAGCGTCCACAGGGTCAGCAGCACGCGCAGCGCCGCGCGCGTCCCGAGGCGGTGCGCGACCGCGCCCGCGAGCGGCATCGTCAGCGAGGCGCCGAACGCGGGGAAGGCGAGGGCCAGCCCCAACTGCCCGGGGCTCACCCCCGCGTGCTCCTGGATCCACGGGATGCGGGTGGCGAAACTGCCGGTGACCGCGCCGTGCACGCAGAACACGGCGGCCACGGCGTACCGCGCCCGCCGCAGTCCCTCCTCGCGGTACGGCACGGGTGCTCCTCCCGTCTCGACGCCCCGGTCCCCGCCGGTACCTACCCGCCTCCCCGGCCCCATCCTCCTCGGCGACACGGCGACACGGCGACACGGCGACACGGCGACACGGCGACACGGCGGCAGGGTGCGGCGCCGTGCGGGGCTCCGGCCGCCACCGCGGAACCGAACCGTGCGCGCGGCCGCCCTTCCGGGCCCGCGCCGACGGCGGTCCGGTCCCGGGTCTTCCGCTCCCGGCCCGCACCCCACGCACCCCACGCACCGCCCGCGGGCCCGGCATCCGCGGGCCCGCGGGCGGTGTGACCCGGCGCGCGCTGTGAGTCACCCCACAGGGATCGGCCGTATGGGCGGCGGGCGGCCATGGCAGACTGGCCCTGTATCAGCAGCAGCGCACTCCGGGGTCGGTGCAATTCCGAACCGGCGGTTACAGTCCGCGACCCGGCCGCATCCAGTGGCCGGTTGACCAGGTGAAACTCCTGGACCGACGGTGAAAGTCCGGATGGGAGGCAGTGCGCGGCGGGCGACCCCTCAAGGGCGCGCCGTCGTCTGCCGGCAGCCGGGCCGTCCCGGCGGACCGGCCGGCGTGCGGAGGCGCGCACCCCGCGAGGTGCCGCGCCCGCTCCCTGTCGCCGACAGGCCCCGGAGTCCGTGCCCGACGAGGCAGGAGGACCCGGTGGCCACAGCGTCCGACACGACCGCCATGCGCCGAGCCGTCGCGCTCGCGGCCCGCGGACTCGGCTCCACCAGCCCCAACCCGGTCGTCGGGTGCGTCGTCCTCGACGCCTCCGGCCACGAGGTGGGCTCCGGGTACCACGAACGCGCCGGCGGCCCGCACGCCGAGGTCCGCGCCCTGCGCGAGGCGGGCGTCCTCGCCCGCGGCGGCACCGCCTACGTCACCCTCGAACCCTGCAACCACACCGGCCGCACCGGCCCCTGCGCCCAGGCACTGATCGAAGCCGGGATCGCCCGTGTCGTCTACGCCGTCGCCGACCCGGACCCGCAGGCCCGAGGGGGCGCCGAGACCCTCCGCGCGGCCGGCGTCGAGGTCGAGGGCGGCGTCCTCGCCGAGGAGGCCGAGGCCGGCAACGCCGCCTGGCTCACCTCCGTGCGCCTCGCCCGGCCCCACGTCCGCTGGAAGTACGCCGCCACTCTCGACGGGCGGGTCGCGGCCGCCGACGGCACCAGCCGCTGGATCACCTCCCCCGAGGCCCGTGCCGACGTCCACCGGCTGCGCGCCGAGGCGGACGCCGTCGTCGTCGGCTCCGGCACCGCCCGCACCGACGACCCGCACCTCGCCGTGCGCGGCCTCGCCGCCGTCCAGCCGCTGAGGGTCGTCGTCGACACGGAGGCGACCGCCGTCGCGCCCGGCGCCCGGGTCCTCGACGACGCCGCGCCCACGCTGATCGCCGTCGCCGAGGACGCCGCCGCCGACCACCTCGCCGGCACCGACGTCGTACGGCTCCCCAGGGCCGCCTCCGGGCGCGGCCTGTCGGTGCCGGCCCTGCTGGCCGCCCTGCACGAACGGGGCGTCCGCTCCGTCCTCCTCGAAGGCGGCCCCACCCTCGCGGGCGCCTTCGCCGCCGCGGGCGCCGTCGACGAGGTCGTCGGCTACCTCGCCCCGGTCCTCCTCGGCGCCGGCCCCGCCGTGCTCGGCGACGCCGGGATCACCACCGTCGCCGACGCGCTGCGGCTGCGCGTCACCGACACCGCCCGCCTCGGGCCCGACCTGCGCGTCACCGCCCGCCCCGCCACCCTCCCCACCACCAAGGAGCACTGAGTGTTCACCGGAATCGTCGAAGAACTGGGCGAGGTCACCGCCGTCGAGGCCCTCGGCGACGCCTCCCGCTTCCGCGTCCGAGGCCCCGTGGTCACCCGAGGCGCGAAGCACGGCGACTCGATCGCCGTCAACGGCGTCTGCCTCACGGTCGTCGAGCGGGAGGGCGACGAGTTCACCGCCGACGTGATGGCCGAGACCCTCAAGCGCTCCAGCCTCGGCGCGCTCACCGCGGGCTCCCGGGTCAACCTGGAGCGGCCCATGCCCGCCGACGGCCGCTTCGGCGGGCACATCGTCCAGGGCCACGTCGATGGCACCGGCACCATCGTCGAGCGCACGCCGTCCGAGAACTGGGAGGTCGTCAGGGTCTCCCTGCCGGCGGAACTCGCCCGCTACGTGGTGGAGAAGGGCTCCATCACCGTCGACGGCGTCAGCCTCACCGTCGTGGACGCGGGCGCGGACCACTTCACCGTCAGCCTCATCCCCACCACGCTCGCCCTGACCACCCTCGGCCGCAAGCAGCCCGGCGACCCCGTCAACCTCGAGGTCGACGTCATCGCCAAGTACGTCGAGCGCCTCCTCGGCACCGGGGAGGCCGCCCGATGAGCGCCGCGGCCTGGCTGGGCGAGGAGGCGTTCACCGCCTTCGGCCAGCACATCATCTGGTCCGACCTGATCGGCAACACCATCGGCCTCGTCGCGCTGGCGCTCGGCTGGCGCCGCTCCATCCTCACCTGGCCCGCCCAGCTGCTCTCCGGCGTCGTCCTCGTCGTCGCGTACGCCTCCGCCCAGCTCGGCGGCGGCGTGGGCAAGCAGCTGCTGGTCGTCGCCGTCGCCGCGTGGGGCTGGCGCCAGTGGCACCTGGGCCGCGGGCAGGACCGGGACGGCTCCGTCGCCGTCCGCTTCGCGA
The DNA here is from genome assembly GCF_023614315.1 of Streptomyces sudanensis. NCBI lineage: Bacteria > Bacillati > Actinomycetota > Actinomycetes > Kitasatosporales > Streptomycetaceae > Streptomyces > Streptomyces sudanensis. The sequence goes on from NZ_CP095474.1 coordinate 4,611,259, forward strand.
CCTGGCGGGAGCGCGGCCTGCTCCTGGCGGGCGCCGTCCTCGGCACCCTCGCCGTCGGCGGGCTGTTCACGCTGTACCCGGCGCTGTCGTGGAGCCCGTGGGCCGACGCGTACATCTTCGTCGGCACCCTCGTCGCGATGGTCGCCCAGGCCCGCGGCCTCGTCGAGTTCTGGTTCGCCTGGCTCCTCGTCGACGTCGTCGGCGTCCCGCTCGCCTTCGGCAGCGGCCTGGCCTTCTCGGGGCTCGTCTACGTCGTCTACTTCGCCCTCGTGCTGTGGGGCATGCGCGACTGGTGGCTCCGCACGCGCAGCACCCCCGCCCAGGCCCTGGAAGGAGCCACGGCATGACCACCGCGCCCGAACTGCCCCTGTGGGACACCGCCGACCTCACCCTCGACCCCGTCGAGCAGGCCGTCCGCGACATCGCCGCCGGCCGGCCGGTCGTGGTCGTCGACGACGAGGACCGCGAGAACGAGGGCGACCTCGTCGTCGCCGCCGAGAAGGCCACCCCCGAGATCGTCGCCTTCATGATGAGCGAGTGCCGCGGCCTGATCTGCGCGCCCATGGAGGGCGAGGAGCTGGACCGGCTGGGCCTGCCGCAGATGGTCGAGGACAACACCGAGTCGATGCGGACGGCCTTCACCGTCTCCGTCGACGCGGCCCCCGCCCACGGCGTCACCACCGGCATCTCCGCCGCCGACCGCGCCACCACCCTCCAGCTCCTGGCGAGCGGCACCGCCGAACCGTCCGACCTCGTCCGCCCCGGCCACGTCTTCCCGCTGCGCGCCCGGCCCGGCGGCGTGCTGGCCCGCGACGGCCACACCGAGGCCGCCGTCGACCTGGCGCGCCTCGCCGGACTCCGCCCGGCCGGCGCCATCGTCGAGATCGCCGGCGAGGACGGGGTGATGCTCCGGCTGCCGGAGCTGGTCCCCTTCGCCCGCAAGCACGGCCTGACCATCATCTCCATCGAGGACCTGATCGCCCACCGCCGCGGCACCGNCCCCGCCGCGCCGCCCCCCGGGCCGTCCCCGTCCCGTCCGTGCGCCGCGAGGCCGAGGTGCGGCTCCCCACCGCGCACGGCGACTTCACCGCGTACGGCTACCGCTCCACCGCCGACGGCGTCGAGCACGTCGCCCTCGTCCACGGCGACCTCGGCGACGGCGAGGACGTCCTCGTCCGCGTCCACTCCGAGTGCCTGACCGGCGACGTCTTCCACTCCCTGCGCTGCGACTGCGGCCCGCAGCTGCACACCGCCATGGACCGCGTCACCGCGGCCGGCCGGGGCGTCGTCGTCTACCTGCGCGGCCACGAGGGGCGCGGCATCGGCCTGCTCTCCAAGCTCCGCGCGTACGAACTGCAGGAACGCGGCCGCGACACCCTCGACGCCAACCTGGAGCTCGGCCTGCCCGCCGACGCCCGCGACTACGCCGCCGGCGCGCAGATGCTCGCCGACCTCGGCGTCCGCAGCATCCGGCTGATGACCAACAACCCCGAGAAGACCGCCGCCCTCGCCCGCCACGGCCTCACCGTGACCGGCCGCGAGCCCATGCCCGTCCAGGCCGGCGAGCACAACGTCCGCTACCTGCGCACCAAGCGCGACCGCATGGGACACGACCTGCCCTGGCTCGACGGCCCGGCCGACGTGTCCCCCTGCTCCACCCAGTAGCACCACCACCATCCGGCAGCCACCCGGCGACCCCACCACCCGAGGAGAAACGTGAGCGGCAAGGGCGCACCCGAACTGACCGTCAGGAACTGCGGCGACCTCCGCGTCGCCGTCATCGCCGCCCAGTGGCACGAGAAGGTCATGGACGGCCTGGTCGACGGCGCCCTGCGCGCCCTGCACGAACTGGGCATCGACGAGCCGACCGTCCTGCGCGTCCCCGGCAGCTTCGAGCTGCCCGTCGTCGCCAAGGTCCTCGCCGGACGCGGCTACGACGCGGTCGTCGCTCTCGGCGTCGTCATCCGCGGCGGAACGCCCCACTTCGACTATGTGTGCCAGGGCGTCACCCGGGGCCTCGTCCAGGTCTCCGTCGACACCGGCGTCCCCGTCGGCTTCGGCGTCCTCACCTGCGACACCGAGGAGCAGGCCCTGGACCGGGCCGGCCTGGAGGGCTCGAACGAGGACAAGGGCCACGAAGCGGCCACCGCCGCCGTCGCCACCGCCATGACGCTGCGCACCGTCAGCGAACCCTGGCGCTGAGCGGACGCCCCGGACCCCGTACTCTGAGGGCATCATGGCGAACAAAACCTTCGAAGACCTCTTCGCCGAGCTGGAGCTCAAGGCCAGGACCGGCGACCCCGCCACCTCCCGCACCGCCGAGTTGGTGGGCCGGGGCGTCCATGCCATCGGCAAGAAGATCGTCGAGGAGGCCGCCGAAGTGTGGATGGCCGCCGAGTACGAGGGCGAGGACGCCGCCGCCGAGGAGATCTCGCAACTGCTGTACCACGTCCAGGTGATGATGGTCGCGCGCGGGATCTCCCTCGACGACGTCTACGCCCGCCTCTGACCCGCCCCGCCCGACACCGTTCCGAAGCGAAGGAAGCCCGCCCCATGCTGCGCATCGCCGTCCCCAACAAGGGTTCACTGTCCGGACCTGCGTCGGCGATGCTCCATGAGGCCGGCTACAAGCAGCGCAAGGAGTCCAAGGAGCTGGTCCTGGTCGACCCGGACAACGAGGTCGAGTTCTTCTACCTCCGCCCCCGGGACATCGCCATCTACGTCAGCTCCGGCAGGCTCGACATCGGCATCACCGGCCGCGACCTGCTGCTGGACTCCGGCGCCAACGCCGAGGAGATCCTGGAGCTCGGCTTCGCCCGCTCCACCTTCCGCTATGCGACCCGGCCCGGCACGGCCCGGGGACCCGCCGACTTCCACGGCATGACGATCGCCACCTCCTACGAGGGCATCGTCGCCAAGCACCTCGCCGACCAGGGCGTCGACGCCACCGTCGTCCACCTCGACGGCGCCGTCGAGACCGCCATCCAGCTCGGTGTCGCCCAGGTCGTCGCCGACGTCGTGGAGACCGGCACCTCGCTGCGCAACGCCGGCCTGGAGGTCGTCGGCGAACCGATCCTCACCTCCGAGGCCGTCGTCGTCCGCCGCGCCGGCGCCCCGGCCGACGACCCCGGCGTGCAGCGGTTCCTCCGCCGCCTCCAGGGCGTCCTCGTCGCCCGGAGCTACGTGATGATGGACTACGACTGCCGCGCCGAGCACCTGGAGCAGGCCGTCGCCCTCACGCCGGGCCTGGAGTCCCCGACCGTCTCGCCGCTGCACAACGAGGGCTGGGTCGCCGTCCGCGCCATGGTCCCCGCCAAGGACGCGCAGCGCGTCATGGACGACCTGTACGCCCTCGGCGCCCGGGCCATCCTCACCACCGAGATCCACGCCTGCCGCCTCTGAGCCGGAAGCAGAACGCCCCGCCATGCCCGACGCGCCCAGCGAAACCCCCGCCCTCCCCGTCACCTTCCGGCCGCGGCGCACCCGTGCCGTGCTCCTCGCCGTGGGCGCGGTCATGTTCGCGGTCATCACCGCGGTCGCCCTGACGCTGGAGCAGCTCCACCCGGGTGAGCGGATGAGCTTCGTCCTCACGGCCGCGCTCTTCTACGGCGTGCTCATCCTGCTCAGCCGCCCGAAGGTCGTGGCCGACGAGGACGGCGTCACCGTCGTCAACCTGACCCGCAGCCGCCGCCTGGCCTGGCCGGAGATCCTCCGCGTCAACCTGCGGGCCGGCGACCCGTGGGTCTTCCTCGACCTCAGCGACGGCACCAGCCTGCCCGCCCTCGGCATCCAGCCGGGGATCGGCAGGGCGCAGGCCGTCCGCGACGCGCGGGCCCTGCGCGCCCTCGTCGAGACCCGCGGCACGGGCCCCGAGCGGCACTGACCTCCCCGTCCCCGCCGGGCCCGGTCGCCCCCAAGGACGTGCCGGAGGCGCCGGTGGACGCGGTGCGGGACCCGGCGGACCGCGTCCGCGTCGCCGGTCCGCGCCCCTCCGGGAGGCGCAAGGCCCCTCCCGGCGCGGTCGCGGACGCGCGGTCAGTACGCCGGGGGAGCGGGGTCCTGAGGGCCGGGGCCGCCCGGGCCGCGGCCCGAGAGGACCTCGCCGTACGCCTGCATCAGGTCCGGCAGCCGCAGCGTCGCCAGGTCCTCCCGCGTCGGCGTCCCGGTGTACCCGGAGAGCCGCAGGTCGCGGTAGGCGCACGACTTCTCGTACAGGGTGCGCAGGAACCTGCCGTTGCCCAGCTCGTCGATCCAGCCCTGCTCCACGACGTGCTCGCTGATCGAGCGCAGCTCGCCGAGCGCCTCCTCGTCCCACGTGTCGCCGTCGGCCGCCGCCAGCATCCTGCCGATCTCGGTGAGTTCCGAGGGCCGGTACGACGGGAAGTCGACCCGCGTCGTGAACCGGGACGACAGGCCCGGGTTGGCGGCGAGCAGCCGGTCCATGCCCTCCGGGTAGCCGGCGAGGATCACCACCAGGTGGTCGCGGTTGTCCTCGGCGCGCTTCAGCAGGACCTGCAGCGCCTCGTCGCCGTACGCGTCGCCCCTGCCGTAGCCGGAGTTGGCCAGCGCGTACGCCTCGTCGACGAAGAGGACGCCGCCCAGCGCGGAGTCGATCAGCTCGTTGGCCTTCACCGCCGTCTGGCCCAGGAACTCCCCGACGAGGTCGGCGCGCTGGGCCTCCACGAGGTGGTCGCCGCCGAGCAGTCCCAGGGCGTAGAACACCCGGCCGAGGATGCGGGCGACGGTGGTCTTCCCGGTGCCGGAGGGGCCGGAGAAGACGAAGTGCCGTTTCGGGGGCTGCACGGGAAGCCCTTGCCCGGCGCGTAACCGGGCCATCTCCAACTGGGCGGAGAGGGCTTTGACCTGGCGCTTCACCGGTTCGAGGCCGACCATCCGCTCCAGCTCGGCGAGCGCCCGCGCCAGCAGCGCCGGGTCCGTCGGGCTCGCCGGGAACCGGGGCGGGACCGGCCGCCCCGGTACGTCCCCGCCCTTCTTCTCCCGCGTCCCGCCGGGCGGCGCGGGCGCGGCGGGCGCCCCGGGGGCGGCCCGGACCATCCCGGGGGCCGGCCCGGGCCGGCCCNNGGGGCNCCGGGCCCCGCGGGGTCCTGCTCCACCCCCGGGTCCAGCAGGTCCGTGCCCGGCCCGCCGTCCGCTCCGCCGCCCGCCCCGGCGCCGCCCGCCAGGGACACCGCCGCGATGCCCGCCGTCTCCTCGGGCGACCCGTCGAAGCCGTCGTACTCGGCGATGGCCGCGAGCCGCGCCGCCGTGTCCATGAACGACGGGTCCACCCGGTGCACCGCCCGGTACAGGGGCAGCGCGGCGGCGGTGCGGCCGGTGCCCTCGTGCGCCCGGGCCAGCCAGTAGCGCAGTTCCTTGCGCTGGGGCTGCTCGCTGCGGCACCGCATGAGCGCCGCCGACAGCAGCGGCTCGGCCTGCCCGTACATCTCCAGCCGCACCCGTGCCATGCCGCCGAACAGCCCGGCCTCGATGCCCAGCAGCGGGTCGTCGACGAGGGGGTCGGTGTGCCGGACGAGCCGGTCCCAGTCCTTGACCAGGTACGCCCGGCAGGCGTGCAGGAACCGCACCTGCGGGTCGGCGTCCACGGGCGGCAGCTCCGCCAGCGCCCGGTCGAGCTCGGGGACGTGCCGGCCGTCGAGCCAGTGGGAGGCGTGGGCGAGGAGCAGGTCCCGGGGGCTCTCCAGCACCGGCTGCACCCACCAGCCCAGCCAGTACCAGGAGTTGAGTGTCCGGTGGTGGCGCCGCCGCTGCTCGCCGAACCGCTCGCGGTGGTGGTACATCCGCAGCAGCGCGGTGGTCGTGTCGACCCGCAGGGCGTGCAGCCCGAGCCAGGCGTCGGCCATGCCGGGGTCGGCCCGCACGGCGGCGCGGAACTCCTCCTCGGCCTGGGGGTACGCGCCCATGGTGTAGGCGTCGACGCCGCGCAGCCAGGCGAGGTCGGCGGGGGCCTGCGCACCCTGCGTGCCGATGTCCATCGGGTCCCCCCACCGCGTGTGCCCCGGAGCCGTCCCGCCGGGCGGACGCCCGCCGGAGACCTTCGTGACGGCCTTCCCGGGGCGGGCTTCGACCGCACCGGGGTGCATCGTACCCGCGTACACGGTGTGCGACTAAGGGTGCGATCGGCGTCCGGGAGGCGGTCGCGGGCCCGGCGGCGACCGTGACGGAGGGTGAGTGCCGCGGGGCCGGCTCACCGGCCGGACGGGGGAGTGAGGGCAGAACGAAGCCCCCGATCACGGGGGAACAACCGGGGGCTTCGTGTCTGCGACGGCTCCTGAAAGCCGCACATTGAGAACGTAAGACCTGTACGGCTCACCGGTCAAGCACGCTCCGGACAGTCCGGGGACTGATTTCCGCCTCTTTCGCGAAACCCCGCCGGGCGTCACGGTGCGTGAGGGGCCGGCTCCGCCTCGGCGTTCGGACGGCGCCCCGGCAGCCACACGTAGCCCTCCCGGCACTCGCGCACCAGGAAGTGCGCGAACGGCAGGGACGGGTCGCGGGCGAAATGGCGGATCTCCGCCACCGTCCACCCGTCCCAGAAGGCGGACTGCGCGGGTCCGTCGCGGAGCCGTCCCCGCAGCCAGGAGTCCTCGGGGGCGCGGTCCATCCACAGCAGCCGCGCCAGGTGGGGCCGGACCGCCCGGCGCCCGGCGCCCACGCCCTCGACCAGGACGACCGGGTCGGGCGGCAGCCGCCGCGGCGGCCCGAAGCGGCGGGCGTCCCAGTCGTACGGGCGGTACTCCGCCGCCTCGCCGCGCGCGAACCGGTCCAGGACCTGCGTGCGCAGGCGGCCCGTCCAGCCGAACGGCTCGTCGTGCGTGGCGAGGTCGTCGAGGTGGAGGACCGGCGCCCCGCCGAGGGCGTCCGCGAACCGCGCGGCGAACGTCGACTTGCCGGACCCCGCGTGCCCGTCCACGGCGACGAGCCGCACGGGCCCGCAGGACGGCGGCAGGGCGCGCACCCCGGCGGCGAGCGCCCCGAGGCCGGCGCGGTCGGAGTCGGCTGGGGACATGCCGCCACCCTACCGACGCGCCCCGCCGCGCCCGCCGGACGGCCCGGCGGGTCGAGGGAGGCCGCCGGCCGGGGGATACGGGCGCGGATTGCCTGGCGGAGGCGGGGCCCGGCCGCGATAGTGGGCGGCGCCGGACCGTCCTCCTCGCCCACCACGTCCCCGGACCTCAGCCGACCCGACAGGGGAGCACCCGCATGCCCGAACCGACCCCGCGCAGGACCGTGCTGGCCGCCGCCCTGGCCGCCGCCTCCNACNNCGCCGGCCTCGGGGCGCTCGCCTGTCTCTTATACACA
>NZ_CP095474.1:4618600-4638092 GCF_023614315.1 Streptomyces sudanensis
CCGCCGGCACCCGCCCTGCCGCGGGCGGCGACCCGTCCGGCGGCACCCTGATCGACAACCGCTTCTGGACCACCCGCGCCGACTGGCGCTCCGGCACCGCCGAGGGCGTCCGCGCCGTCGAGGGCCCCCGCCCCGGCATCGCCATCGGCACCCCCGCCGGCCGCGCCGACCACACCGACTCTNNTNNTNNNNATANGCGTCGGCNNCGGANTANGCCACCTGGANCCCCCCGCCACGCCGTCCCCGCCCCCGCGACCGAGCTGATCGCGTCGTGGAACGCCGACACGCCCGCCGGGACCTGGATCACCGTCGAACTGTCCGCCGGCTACCCGGACGGCACCGACTCGCCGTGGTACGTGATGGGCCGCTGGGCCTCCGGGGACGGCGACATCCGCCGCGCCTCGGTCGACGGGCAGGGCGACGGCCGGACCAGCGTGTGGACCGACACCGTCGCGGTCGACGACCCCGCGGGCGGGCCGCGCCCCACGTCGTACCGGCTCCGCGCCACCCTCCACCGCGCGCCGGGCAGCGGCCGCACACCGACCGTGTGGCGGCTGGGCGCCATGGCCTCCGACGTGCCGGACCGCTTCACCGTCCCCGCCGCCGAGCACCGCACGGTCCGCGAGCTGATCGTCCCGCGCTACTCCCAGAACGTCCACGTCGGCCGGTACCCCGAGTACGACAACGGCGGCGAGGCGTGGTGCAGCCCCACCTCCTCGCAGATGGTCGTCGAGTACTGGGGCCGCCGCCCCACCGCCCGCGACCTGGCCTGGGTCGACCCGGGGTACTCCGACCCGCAGGTCTGCCACGCCGCCCGCGGCACCTACGACAGCCGGTACGAGGGCTGCGGCAACTGGCCCTTCAACGCCGCGTACGCCGCCACCTACGACGGCATGAACGCCGTCGTGACCCGGCTGCGCTCGCTCACCGAGCTGGAGGGCCTCGTCGGGGCGGGCATCCCCGTGATCACCTCCCAGTCCTTCCTGGAGGGCGAGCTGACCGGGGCCGGCTACGGCACCGCCGGCCACCTGATGACCGTGACCGGTTTCACGTCCGGCGGCGACGTGATCGCCAACGACCCCGCGTCCCCCACCAACCAGGCCGTCCGCCGCGTCTACCGGCGGCGCGAGTGGGAGAACATCTGGCTGCGCACGAAGAGGTACGACGCGAACGGCCAGGTCAGGAGCGGCACGGGCGGTGTCTGCTACCTGTTCTGGCCCATGGAGGCGACCCCCGCGCAGCGCGGGGCCCTCGCGGACGCGGGCGTGCGCTGAGGCCGCCGGGGCGGCGGCGGGCGGAGCGTGAGGAACGTCTCTCCCCGCGCGGGCCCGCCCGCTGGCACTGTGGAAGGGCACGGGACCACCACAGCCGCACGACGACAGCGAGATGCCCATGACCGCGAACGCCGCCGCCGCCCCCTTCCTCCGCGCCCGCACCGGAGGCCCCCGGGACGACGGTCCCGAACTGCTCGAGCAGCTCCTCGGCTGGGTCCTCGTCGTCGTCGTCGCCGTCTTCGTCACGCGGGCGGGACTCTTCTGACGTGCGCCGCCCGGCTTCGCCCCGATAGGTGAACGAGCGTTATCGAAGGGTGTCTTCCCGCTGGTGACGGCGGCCACCCGATCGGGCATACTCGTGCCGCCACAGCCGCTGAACTGCCTTTTCCGTGATCCGGAGGCGGTGCCGGTGAAGCAGTCAGATCCGGCGGCGCCGCCCACCCCCTCGCGTGTGCCCGCCCCAGCGCCCGACAGGGAGGAGAGCGCCGCAATGCCCGACCGCGCCCCGCAGCCGGTGGACCGCCAGCTGCCCACGGAGGAGTCCAGGGACCTGATCGCCCTGGTGCGTGACATGGTCCAGAGGGAGATCGCTCCCCGGGCGGCCGAGGAGGAGGAAGCCGGACGCTTCCCCCGCGAGGTCTTCTCCGTACTCTCCGACGCGGGCCTGCTCGGCCTGCCCTACGACTCCGCCCACGGCGGCGGCGACCAGCCGTACGAGGTGTACCTCCAGGTCCTGGAGGAGCTGGCGGCCGCCCGCCTCACCGTCGGCCTCGGCGCCAGCGTCCACACCCTCGCCTGCCACGGCCTCGCCGGGTTCGGCACCAAGGAGCAGCAGGCCGAGCACCTGCCCGCCATGCTCGGCGGCGGCCTCCTCGGCGGCTACTGCCTCTCCGAGCCGTCCTCCGGCTCCGACGCGGCCTCGCTGCGCACCAGGGCCGTCCGCGACGGCGACGACTGGGTGATCACGGGCACCAAGGCGTGGATCACCCACGGCGGCATCGCCGACTTCTACACGGTGATGGCCCGCACCGGCGCCGAGGGCCCCCGCGGCGTCACGGCGTTCCTGGTCCCCGGCGACGCCGAGGGGCTCACCGCCGCCGCGCCCGAGAAGAAGATGGGCATGAAGGGCTCGCCCACCGCGCAGCTCCACTTCGACGGCGTCCGCGTCCCCGACGCCCGCCGCATCGGCGACGAGGGCCAGGGCTTCACGATCGCCCTGTCCGCGCTGGACTCCGGCCGCCTGGGCATCGCCGCCTGCGCCGTCGGCGTGGCGCAGGCCGCGCTCGACGCGGCCGTCGCGTACGCGGGGGAGCGGCGCCAGTTCGGCCGGCCCGTCGCGGACTTCCAGGGGCTGCGCTTCATGCTCGCCGACATGGCCACGCAGATCGAGGCGGGCCGCTCCCTGTACCTGGCCGCCGCCCGGCTGCGCGACGCGGGCCGGCCGTTCTCCCGGCAGGCGGCGATGGCCAAGCTGTTCTGCACGGACGCCGCGATGAAGGTCACCACCGACGCCGTCCAGGTGCTCGGCGGGTACGGCTACACCGCCGACTTCCCGGTGGAGCGCTACATGCGCGAGGCGAAGGTCCTGCAGATCGTCGAGGGCACCAACCAGATCCAGCGCGTGGTCATCGCCCGCCACCTCGCGGGCCCCGAGAGCCGCTGAGACCCGGCGCCGCCGCCCCCGGGCGCGGCCCCGGTCCGCCGGACGGAAAGCCGACCGCCCCGGCCGCGTGGGAACGCGACCGGGGCGGGTGCCGTGCGGGCGGGACGTCAGGCGGCGCGCCCCAGCCGCGCGGTGGCGCCGCGCATCCGCGGGACCCTGATCGGGCGGGAGCCCGGGCCGCCCACGTGCGAGAACGGCTGGGTACGCCAGTCGATCCCCTGAGGGAGCGTCAGCAGCAGTCCCATCTCCTGCTCCTGCGGCCCGGCGTCCTCGTCCACGGGCCTCGCGTCCGCCATCGGCCGTCCGGAGCCGGTGCACACCGACAGGACGAACGGGTTCCACGGCGTCGGGCACAGCGCGTGCTCAGGCAGGACGTCCTCGTCCGCGAGCAGGGCGATGGGTTGCGCGCAATCCGGGCAGACGACCCGGAACATCTCGAACATGTCGTCTGTGTCGAGTTCGTCGGCCTCGACCGAATCAACAGGCTCCTGCATGGAGAATCTCCCCCTCAGGTGGGCCGACCAGGCATGCGGCCCCGACCACACCAAGCAATTCCCGGCGGGCCCGGCGGATAACCGTCCGGTTTCGAACGACTGCGGCCGTCCGGTGTGGCGTTGGTCACACCCGCCTTCCGGGTGGCCCTTCGGCGACCGGGCGGCTGGGACGGGAGGGCGCCGGGGCAATAGGTTGACCGCATGGAGGAGCTGGATCGCCGGATCGTCGAATTGCTCGTCAAGGACGGGCGCATGAGCTACACCGACCTGGGCAGGGCCACGGGCCTGTCCACCTCGGCGGTGCATCAGCGCGTCCGCCGCCTCGAACAGCGCGGTGTCATCCGCGGCTACGCCGCCGTCGTCGACCCCCAGGCGGTCGGCCTGCCCCTGACCGCGTTCATCTCGGTCAAGCCCTTCGACCCGAGCGCCCCCGACGACATCGCGGACCGGCTCGCCGACATCCCCGAGATCGAGGCGTGCCACAGCGTGGCCGGCGACGAGAACTACATCCTCAAGGTCCGGGTGGCGACGCCGCTGGAGCTGGAGGACCTGCTCACGAGGATCCGCTCCCAGTCCGGGGTCTCCACGCGCACCACGGTGGTCCTGTCCACGCCGTACGAGGCGAGGCCGCCCCGCGTCTGACCCCGTCCGCGCCCGTCCCGGCGCCGCACCCCCGGCCGGGGGCGGACGCGGCGCCGGAGCTGTCTACGCTGGTCGCCATGACCGAGCGCCCCCACCTCCCGCAAGCCGCCGGCCCCGCCCGAGCGGAGAGGNCCCCCCACCGTGCTGCTGCGCGGCGGGGAGGTCCACAGCCCCGCCGACCCCTTCGCCACGGCGATGGTCGTCGAAAGCGGCCACGTCGCCTGGGTGGGGTCCGAGGGCGCCGCCGACGCCTTCGCCTCCGGCGCGGACGAGGTGGTCGATCTCGAAGGCGCCCTGGTCACCCCCGCGTTCACCGACGCCCATGTGCACACCACCGCCACCGGGCTCGCCCTGACCGGCCTCGACCTGTCCGGCGCCCGCACCCTGGACGAAGCGCTGGCCCTCGTACGGGACTTCGCCGCCGCCCGCCCCGGCGGCCGGGTCCTGCTGGGGCACGGCTGGGACGCCGCGCGCTGGCCCGAGCGGCGCCACCCGAGCCGTGCGCAGCTCGACGAGGCGACCGGCGGCCGGCCCCTGTACCTCACACGGATCGACGTGCACTCCGCCGTCGTCACCACCGCGCTCCTCGACCTCGTCCCCGGCGTCACGGCCCTCGACGGCTACCACCCGGAGGAGCCCCTGACCGGCGCCGCCCACCACGCCGTACGGGCCGCCGCGTACGGCGCCGTCACGCCGGCGCAGCGCGCCGAGGCCCAGCGCGCCGCCCTCCACCACGCCGCGTCGCTCGGCATCGGCACCGTCCACGAGTGCGGCGGCCCGGACATCTCCGACGAGGAGGACTTCACCGCGCTGCTGGGGCTCGCGGAGGAGGAGCCGCTGCCCCGGGTCGTCGGCTACTGGGCCGAGGCGATCACCGGAGCCGAGGGCGCGCGGCGGATCCGCGAACTGGGGGCCGCCGGCGCCGCCGGCGACCTCTTCGTCGACGGTTCGCTCGGCTCCCACACGGCCTGCCTGCACGAGCCGTACGCCGACGCCCCGCACACCGGCGCCGCCCACCTCGACGCGGCCGCGATCGCCGCCCACGTCGCCGCCTGCACCGAGGCGGGGCTCCAGGCCGGCTTCCACGCCATCGGGGACGCCGCGGTGACCGCCGTCGTGGACGGTGTGCGCACCGCCGCCGAGACGGTCGGCCTCCACCGGATCCGCGCCGCCCGGCACCGCGTCGAGCACGCCGAGATGCTCACCCCCGAGACCGTCGCGGCCTTCGCCGAACTGGGCCTGACCGCCTCCGTCCAGCCCGCCTTCGACGCGGCCTGGGGCGGCGAGGACGGCATGTACGCCCAGCGGCTCGGCGTCGCGCGCGCCCGCACCCTCAACCCGTACGCGGCGCTGCTGCGCGCCGGTGTGCCGCTCGCCTTCGGCTCCGACAGCCCGGTCACCCCCCTGGACCCCTGGGGAACCGTCCGCGCCGCCGCCTTCCACCGGACGCCCGAGCACCGCGTCTCCGTCCGCGCCGCCTTCACCGCCCACACCCGCGGCGGCTGGCGGGCGGCCGGCCGCGACGACGCGGGCGTCCTCGTGCCGGGCGCGCCCGCCGACTACGCCGTCTGGCGGGCCGGCGACCTGGTCGTCCAGGCGCCCGACGACCGGGTCGCCCGCTGGTCCACCGACCCTAGGTCGGGGACGCCCGGGCTGCCCGACCTGACGCCGGGCACCCCGCTGCCGGTGTGCCTGCGCACGGTGGTCGGCGGGCACACGGTGTTCACGCGGCCCGGCGGGTGAGGCGGGGCGCCCCCGCGCCGCCCGGACGGTGCGGAGGCGCCGCGCGCCCGGACGGGCGCCCCGCCCCACGCCGTCGATCGCCGGTGCCGCGGGCTCGCTAAGGTGGGCATCCGCGCTAGGACGTTAAGGGGCAGCAGTGAAAGACGACGGTCAGGGTCAGCGGCGGTACGGACCGCTGGGCAGGGTCTTGGTGATCGTTCCGACCTACAACGAGGCGGAGAACATCGGGCCGATCGTCTCCCGGGTACGGGCCGCCGTGCCGGACGCGGACGTCCTCGTCGCCGACGACAACAGCCCCGACGGCACCGGCAAGATCGCCGACGAGCTGGCCGCCGGGGACGACCACGTCCACGTGCTGCACCGCAAGGGCAAGGAGGGCCTCGGCGCGGCCTACCTCGCGGGTTTCCGCTGGGGCATGGACCACGGCTACGGCGTCCTGGTCGAGATGGACGCCGACGGCTCCCACCGGCCCGAGGAACTGCCCCGGCTCCTCACCGCCCTGAAGGGCGCGGACCTCGTACTCGGTTCCCGCTGGATCCCCGGCGGCCGGATCGTCAACTGGCCGAAGTCGCGCGAGTACCTCTCGCGGGGCGCCAGCGTCTACTCGCGGCTGCTGCTCGGCGTGCCGATCCGGGACGTCACCGGCGGGTTCCGGGCCTTCCGGGCGGAGACGCTGCGGGGGCTGGGGCTGGAGGACGTGGCGTCGCAGGGGTACTGCTTCCAGATCGACCTCGCCCGCCGGGCGGTCGCCGCCGGCTTCCACGTGGTGGAGGTCCCCATCACGTTCGTGGAGCGCGAGCACGGCGACTCCAAGATGAGCCGTGACATCGTCGTCGAGGCGCTGTGGCGGGTCACCGCCTGGGGCGTGGCCACCCGGGCCGGCCGGCTGACGGGCCGCGAACGCGGCTGAGGCGGGGAGGGGGCGGGGGCCTTACGCCGTTCCGCCGCCCCCTTGGGCACACTGGGGGCATGACGACCGGTGCACCGCTGTCCCCGACCCGTGGGCGCTCCCGCGCCCGCATCCTCGTACCCCTCGCCCTGGCCGCCTGGCTGGTGCTGGAGGTCTGGCTGCTGACCCTGGTGGCGGACGCCGTGAGCGTCCTCGCGGTGCTCGGCCTGCTGGCGGGTGCCGGGCTCCTCGGCGCCGCGGTGGTGAAGCGTGCCGGCCGCCGGGCCTTCGCGGCGCTCACCGGGACGCTGCGGGACCGGAAGGCGGGCGGCGCCCCGGCCCCGGCCGGGAGGAGCGGCGACGGCAACGGCATGCTGATGCTCGGCGGCCTGCTGCTGGTGCTGCCGGGCCTGGCCTCCGACGCGGTGGGCCTGCTGCTCCTGGTGCCGCCGGTGCGCAGGGCCGCGGCCCGCCGCGCGGAGCGCGCCCTGGACCGCGGCATGGGAGCGGCCCTGGGGCGGGCCCGCGTCCACCGCCCGGGCGGCAGGGTGGTGCCCGGCGAGGTGGTCCGCGACCACCCCGGTCCCCCGGCGGGCTTCCGGGACGGCCGCCCTCCGCTGGCCCCCTGACGCCCGGGGCGCGGCAGGCGTCCCACGGGGGCCGACGGCGGCGCCGCCTCCTTACCGTCGCGGCCCGGGCGGCGGCGCGTGGTACCTGGGTCCGCGCTCCGTCCGGGCCGCCCGGCGAGTACGGCCCCCGCCGCGGAACGTCCGCCGCGCGGAGGCCGCCGTCACCGGCCGGGCACGCGAGAGCCGCGGGGCGCGGCACGTCGATGCGTACCGTGCCCCGCGGCTCTCGCGTGTGGCCGGGTGCTAGCCCGTCACGCGGACTTCCTGCTGTCGCGCGGGTGCACGGCGATGTTCATGGCGCCGGAACGCAGGACCGCCAGCCGCTCGGCCAGCACCTCTTCCAGCTCCTCGCGCGTGCGCCGCTCCATCAGCATGTCCCAGTGCGTGCGGGCGGGCTTCGCCTTCTTCTCCTCGGGGCCGTCGCCGTCCACCAGGAGCGCCTGGCTCCCGCAGACCTTGCACTCCCACTCCGGTGGGATCTCCGCCTCGACCGAGAACGGCATCTCGAAACGATGCCCCTTCTCGCACGCGTACTCCACCGCCTGGCGCGGGGCCAGATCGATGCCGCGGTCGGTCTCGTAGCTGGTCACCACGAGGCGCGTGCCGCGAAGAGCTCGCTCACTCATGAATCGTGCCTCCCGGGCTTGTCGCCCACAGGACAGGTGTCGCTGTCGTCGTCATCCGGTCAACGTCCGGTCGGCGGTGAAGATTCCCGTTGCGGGTCATGCGTCGCCCGTCGTGCCGCCCCTTGTTCTACCCACCAATGCCCGTTTTGTCACATCTGGCAGGAGATGTCACCCTATGCTTGCGCTGTTCGAGCATGCAGTAACGGTCCGCCTGGCAGGCCAAAGGCGTATACTAGCGGCCTTTCCGTCCGGCGTCTAAACCGGTCTGCCCCCGTACCGTCGGCTCCACACCCCCGGCCCCCGGCCCCGGCTCAGATCCGCTCGGGCACCGGATTGCCCGCGGCGGCCACCGCGCGCCGCACCGGCACGCGGGCGAGCAGCACGAAGCCCGCCACGAAGAACAGCACCAGCGAGGCGATCGCGTCCCGGTAGCTGCCGGTCAGCTGGTAGGCGAGCCCGAAGACCAGCGGCCCCAGCCAGCTCAGCCCGCGGTCGCTCATCTCGTACGCCGAGAAGTACTCCGCCTCCTTGCCGCGCGGCACCAGGTGCGAGAACAGCGACCGCGACAGGGCCTGGCTGCCGCCCAGCACCAGGCCGATGGCCGCCGCCAGCGCGTAGAACCAGGCCGGCGCCCCGGCCGGCAGGAGGTATCCGGCCACCAGGATCAGCGTCCACAGAGCCAGTGACCCGAGGATCGTCCGCTTCGCCCCGTACGAGCGGGCCAGCCGCCCCATCCCCAGCGCCCCCGCGACCGCCAGGACCTGCACCAGCAGCACCGCCGTGATCAGCGTCGTCTGGTCCAGCCCCAGCTCCTCCGAGCCGTACACCGACGCCTGGGAGATCACGGTCTGCACCCCGTCGTTGTAGACGAGGTACGCCAGCAGGAACGACAGCGTCAGCGGATGCCGCCGCATGTCGCGCAGCGTCGCCACGAGCTGCCGCCACCCCGACCCGGCGGCGCCCCCGCCGCCGGGCCCCGTCCGGCGGTCGCGCAGCCGCCGCAGCGGCACGAGGGTGAAGGCGCCCCACCACAGGCCGGCCGAGGCCAGGCAGATCCGCACCGCGGCCGACTCCGTCAGCCCGAACGACTCGTGCCCGCCGTACAGCACCAGGTTCAGGACCAGGACCAGCGCGCCGGAGGTGTACCCGAACGCCCACCCCCGGGAGGAGACCGCGTCGCGCTCCTCCGGCTCCGCGATCTGCGGGAGGTACGCGTTGTACAGCGCCATCGACACGGCCAGCGAGGCGTTGGCGACGATCAGCAGGAGCGCGCCCAGCAGGTAGCGGTCGCCGTCCAGGAAGAACATCCCCGCCGTGGCGCCCGCCCCCGTGTACGCGGCGGCCGCCAGCAGCGGCTTCTTCCGCCCCGTGCGGTCCGCCGCCGCGCTCGCCAGTGGCATCGCCAGCACCGCGAGGACGATCGACAGGGAGACGGAGTACGCGAAGACCGACCCGGCCCGCACCGGGACGCCCAGCGGGTGCACGAAGCCGTCCGGGCCGGCCGCGGCCTCCGCCACCGACGTCAGGTACGGCCCGAGGAACACGGTCAGGACGCTGGTGGAGTACACCGAGCAGGCGAAGTCGTAGAAGTACCAGCCGCGCTGCTCGCGCCGGCGGTCGGGCGGGGGCGCGGCGGCGCCCGCGTCCCGGTCGGTCGTCCCGGCGGTCACGCGCGCCCCCCTCGTCCGCCCGGTCCCCGGCCCGTGCCGGGGTGGGCCCACGCGCCCCGGCCGGCGAGCACCGCGCGCAGCGTCTCCAGATGATCGGTCATGATGCCATCGACGCCCAGGTCCAGGAGGGACTCCATCCGCGCCGGGTCGTTGACCGTCCAGACGTGCACCTGGAGTCCGCGCGCGTGCGCCTCGCGGACGAAGCGCCGGTCGACCACCCGGACGCCGCCCTGCGTCTCGGGCACCTGGGCGGCCACCGCGCCCGCGCGCAGCGCCGCGGGGATCCCATACGAGCGCAGCCGCAGCCCCACCACGCCCCGCACCCCGAACGACGTGGCCAGCCGCTCGCCCGCCGCCCTGCGCGCCCGGGCCACCCGTCCCTCGTTGAACGAGCCCACGCACACCCGGTCCCAGGAGTTCGTCCGGCGGATCAGCGCGACCAGCGGGGCGAGCGCCGACTCGGCCTTCAGGTCCACGTTCCAGCGGGCCTCGGGGAACTCCTCCAGCAGCTCCTCGAAGAGGGGCAGCGGTTCGCGGCCCGCGACGCGCGCCCGCCGGACCTCGCTCCACGGCAGCCGGGCGATCCGCCCCCGCGCGTCGGTGACCCGGTCGAGGGTGGCGTCGTGGAACGCGACGAGCCGGCCGTCCGCCGTCGTGTGCACGTCCGTCTCGAAGTAGCGGTACCCGGCCCCGGCGGCCCGCCGGAAGGCGGCCGCGGTGTTCTCCAGTCCGTCCGCCGCGCCGCCGCGGTGGGCGAACGGGATGGGGGAGGGGTGGTCCAGGTACGGATGGCCCGGTCGGGGCCGCGGCAGGCGAGTCACCGCGGCAGTATGACCCCTCCCGGTGACTCCCCGGCGACCGCGGGGCTGCCGGGCGCCGTACCGGCGGTGGCGCCGGCGGCTCCGGGGGCGGTGGCGCCGGCGGCTTCGGGCACGGCGAACAGGCGCAGCGACAGCTGGGCGAGCGGCCCGATCGCCAGGGCGTACAGCACCGTGCCGACGCCCAGGGAGCCGCCGAGGAGGAAGCCGGTGGTGACGACGCCGACCTCCAGGAGGGTGCGGATCAGCCGGACCGAGCGGCCCGTCAGCCGGTGCAGGCCGGTCATCAGGCCGTCGCGCGGGCCGGGGCCGAAGCGGGCGGCGATGTACAGGCCGGTCGCCATGCCGTTGAGCACCACGCCGGACACCATCAGGCCGATCCGGGCCGGCAGCCACCCGGCGTCCGGGACGACGGCGAGGGTGGCGTCCATCGCGACCCCGACGACGAGCACGTTCGCGACGGTGCCCGCGCCCGGCCGCTGCCGGAGGGGGATCCACAGCAGCAGCACCACGGCGCCCACGGCCATCATGACGACGCCGATCGACAGGCCGGTGAGCTCCGACAGGCCCTGGTGCAGCACGTTCCACGGCTCCAGGCCGAGACCGCCGCGGACGAGGAGCGCCGAGCTGGCGCCGTACAGCAGGAGCCCGGCGGTGAGCTGCGCGAGCCGGCGGGGAACCCGCCGCCCCCGCGGTCCGCCCGCGGAGGCGGATGATGGCGCGGACGACGATCGGGACAAGGCGTACCCCCCGGGGCGCTGGTGTGGTGGACTGGCCTGTGACACTCTCTGGCGGGTGATCGGCCGCCAACCATGGCCAATCCCAGGAAGGTGGACTGAAATCATGGCTCAGTGGACTTCGGCGGTGGGGCCCGCCCAGCTGGCCCGCCAGTTGGCCGCGCAGCAGTCCGGGCCCGCCGGCCCGGGCACGCGCCGCCCGCCCGCCTACCGCGCCCTGGCCGACGGGATCCGCCTGCTCGTCCTGGAGGGCCGCGTCCCGGTCGCCGCCCGCCTCCCCGCCGAGCGGGAACTCGCCGTCGCCCTGGCCGTGAGCCGCACCACCGTCGCCGCGGCGTACGAGGCGCTGCGCGCGGAGGGCTTCCTGGAGTCGCGGCGCGGCGCCGGCAGCTGGACGACCGTGCCCGCGGGCAACCCGCTGCCGGCCCGCGGCCTCGAACCGCTGCCGCCCGAGTCGCTCGGTTCGATGATCGACCTCGGCTGCGCGGCGCTCCCCGCGCCCGAGCCCTGGCTCAGCCGCGGTTTCCAGGGCGCCCTGGAGGAGCTGCCCCCCTACGCGCACACCCACGGCGACTACCCCGCGGGCCTGCCCGCGCTGCGCCGCACCCTCGCCGACCGGTACACGGCGCGCGGCATCCCCACGATGCCCGAGCAGATCATGGTGACGACCGGGGCCATGGGCGCGATGGACGCGATCTGCCACCTGTTCGCCGGGCGCGGGGAGCGCGTCGCCGTGGAGTCGCCGTCGTACGCCAACATCCTGCAGCTGATGCGGGAGGCCGGAGCCCGGCTGGTGCCCGTCGCCATGGCCGAGGGCCTGTCCGGCTGGGACCTGCCCCGCTGGCGGCAGGTCCTGCGGGACGCCGCGCCCCGGCTCGCGTACGTCGTGGCCGACTTCCACAACCCGACCGGCGCGCTCGCGGACGAGGACCAGCGGCGGGCGCTGGTCGACGCGGCCCGGTCGGCGGGCACGGTCCTCGTGGTCGACGAGACGATGTCGGAGCTGTGCCTGGAGGACGGCGTGGAGATGCCGCGCCCCGTCTGCGCCTTCGACCCGGCGGGCAGCTCGGTGCTGACGGTCGGTTCGGCGAGCAAGGCGTTCTGGGCCGGCATGCGGATCGGCTGGGTGCGCGCCGCGCCCGACGTGATCCGCTCGCTCGTCGCCGCCCGCGCCTACGCCGACCTGGGCACCCCGGTCCTGGAGCAGCTCGCCGTCAACTGGCTGATGGGCGGCGGCGGATGGGAGGAGGCGGTCGGGCTCCGCCGCGCCCAGGCGCGCGAGAACCGCGACGCGCTGGTCGCCGCCGTCCGCCGGGAGCTGCCGGGCTGGGAGTTCGAGGTGCCGCTCGGCGGGCTCACCCTGTGGGTGCGCACCGGGGGCCTGTCCGGCTCGCGCCTGGCGGAGGCCGGGGAGCGCGTCGGCGTGCGCGTCCCGTCCGGACCCCGCTTCGGCGTGGACGGCGCCTTCGAGGGGTACGTGCGGCTCCCCTTCACGGTGGGCGGGGCCCTCGCCGACGAGGCCGCCGTGCGCCTGGCCGCCGCCGCCCGCACGGTCCGGTCGGGGGTGGCCGGGGGAGCGGTGGCGGAGGAGCCCCGGACGTTCGTGGCCTGACGGGCGGGTCAGCGGGGGAGGGCCGCCTCGTCCGCGGGGAGCGCGGCCTCCCGCGCCTGCCACTCCGGGAGGAGGTCGAGGACCGCCCGGCGGTGGTCCTCCGGTGCCGTCTCGTCGTACGGGTCGGGGGTCGCCGGCACCTGGAGGCGCACCACCTGCCCGGAGCCCAGGCGCGCGTAGCCCCGGCCCGGGGGCGCCTCGGGCGGCGGAGTGGTGCGGGGCGGGGCGCCCAGGACCGCCGCGAGCCGGTCGGCGGGGGCCGGGCCGAGCGCCACCCGTGCGCGGGTGTGCGCCCGTACGGCGTCGCCGAGCGCGTCGACGGTGTCGAACTGCTCGGCCAGCACCACCGTCACGTACGCCGCGCGCCCGTGCCGCAGCGGGACCCGCAGCAGGTCCTCGGGGCCCCGGCGGCCCTCGGCGGCGGCCAGGTCGGCGAGGAGGGCCGGCCGGTCCAGCAGGATCCACAGCGGCCGCCGCGCCTCCGCCGGCGCCGGCTCGCCCGCCCGGCGGGCCTCGTGCGCCGCGGCCAGGCGCCGCTCCGTCTCGCGGGCCGCCCACTCCAGGGCGTCCAGGGCGCCCCCGGGCCCGTGCCCGACGCCCACCACGCCCCGCCGGCCCGCCAGGCACGCGTACTCGCCGGTGCCGAAGCCCTCCAGGGCCAGCACCTCGCCGCCGTGGTGGAGCGCCTGGAGCGCGACGGACCGCAGCAGGGTGCTGACGCCCCCGCCGGGCTGGCCCACCACCAGCAGGTGCGGCTCCGCCGAGCGGGGTCCGGTGCGCCACACCACCGCCGGGGCGTCCCGCGCCGTGCCGCCGTCGCGGACCGGGACCGTCCGCTGCACGGCGTCGGCGTCCGTGAAGCCCAGCACCGTCTCGCCGGGCACCGTGACGAACCGCTGCGCCGCGACCGTCGCCGGGAGGGCGGGCAGCACGGTCATCAGCAGCCGGTTGCCCTCCTCGTCCCAGTCGAAGCGGTACTCGCGGCCCCGGCCCGACTTGGCGTGCAGCAGCCGCTCGACCCGGGCCCGCGCGGCCGGGGCGCCGTCCGGGAAGTACGCCGGGTACGAGACGCGCAGCCTGGTCGGCCGGCCGTCCGCGTCGAACGCGAAGTCCCCGAAGGCCCGCTTCCACTCCCCGCCGTGGGCGAACAGCGGGTCCGGGTCCCCGGGGGCCGAGAAGTGCGGCACCAGCGCCTCGTACAGGGCCCGCAGCCGCTTCGCCCCGGCCTCGCCGGGTTCCGTCCGGTCGGCGGGGCGCTCCCTGCCCTTCCACGCCGCCGCGCCCATCAGCGACACGAGGCCCAGCAGCGGCCCGTACGGCGTCAGCGCGACGCCCAGGACGCACACGGCGGCCAGGACCAGTGTGGGGCCGCGCCGCTCCGCGGGGACGGCCGCCCACCGGGCGCGTCCGGCCGACGCCAGTCTCCGCAGCCCGCGCGAGACCGTGATCAGCGGATGGAGGACGTCCGCGGCGCCGTCGGCGGCCGTCCGCACGAGGTGCCGGCCGCGGGCGATCGGGGCGCCGCCGCGGCTCGGGACGCGGGGGAGGGGGCGCAGGGCCACGTCGTCTCCTGGGGTCGCGGAAGGGCGGGGGAGGCCGGTCGCCGTCAGAAGTTGATGCCGCCGAGGAGGCTGGCGAGGCTCTGACCGCCCGCCGTGATGCTCGGCGCGATCGCGGTGCCCGCCAGGTAGAAGCCGAACAGCGCGCAGACGACGGCGTGGGACGCCTTGAGCCCGTCCTTCTTGAAGAAGAGGATGACGATGATGCCGAGCAGGACCACGCCTGAGATGGACAGGATCATGAGGGTTTCTCCCGATCGAAGGGGCAGTCACCATGAGTCATTCCAGATTCACAGCAAGTATCTATGTGATTAAAGGTGCAAAAGGGTGAATGTGGGGATGTCTCACTTGACTGGCGCACCTCCGCCGCCGCCCCCGCGGCGCAGTACCCTGTCGAGTCACTCGTACGGCCGGCCTCGCCCTGCGTGTCGCGCGTGCGGCGGCGGAGCGGAAGCGGCGGAAGGGCGGACACCATGAGCGAGACCCCCGACCCGGAGGTCCTCGGCCTCGCGGCGAGGATCTTCGACCTGGCACGGCGCGGCGAGGCCGACGCCCTCGCCGCGTACGTCGACGCGGGCGCTCCCGCGGACCTCGTCAACGACCGGGGCGACTCCCTGGTGATGCTCGCCGCCTACCACGGCCACGCCTCGGCCGTGACCGCCCTCCTGGCGCGCGGGGCCGACCCGAACGCCGTCAACGACCGCGGCCAGACCCCCCTCGTCGGTGCCGTCTTCAAGGGCGAGGAGGCCGTCGTCCGCGCCCTGCTGGCCAGCGGGGCCGATCCGGAGGCCGGCACTCCGTCCGCCGTCGACACCGCCCGGATGTTCGAAAGGACGGATCTCCTGGAGCTGTTCGGCGCCGGGTGAACGGACGGGCAACGCGGAGCGAACCCCCGGCGGACATGACGCCGTAAATGTGGTCGCGGCGGCGAAACCGCTGGGTCATCATGACGACGGGCCCGCAGGGGGCCACCGACGAGAAGGCAGAGGAAGATGGTCGACACCAGGCAGAAGACGACGGGTGGTCCCCCATGGCGCCGCGCGGTCTAGCCGATCACCGGCAATCAACCCACCCGGTTGCTTCGGGGCGCCCGACCGCGCCCGTCGCGTCGACAGCTTGATGTGAGGCGTTTTCCATGTTCGAACCCGTCATAGCGCCGAGCGGCACCCTGCTCGGCCTGCTGCAGAGGGGCCGCGGCGACGGCACGCTGCACGCGCTGGCCGCGCCGCGGGCCGAAGCGCTCGCCGCCCTCGACCACTGCGTCCTGAACGACCCCCGCCGGGACTGGCAGGTCGAGAACCGCTCCCTCTACTACGCGCGCCTCTACCTCGACCTGCACGGCGGACTCGACGCGATCGAGGAGCACCTGTTCGGCCCCGACGACCACCTCGACACCGAGGAGTGCCGGACCGGCCTCGCGCTCTCCGTGCTCGGGCGCCTCGCCTCGTACGGCCGCCGCGACGCCCTGCTGCTGCTGCGCCGCTACGCCGCGACCGGCAGCAACTGGACGTGGGCCCTCGACGAACTGGCCCTGCGCGACGACGACGCGGCGCTGCGCGGCCTCGCCGACGCGGTCCTCGCCCGCTTCCCGGCCAGCCCGGCGGGCGACGCCGGACTGGCCGCCGCCCTCCGCGACGCCTACGAGCCCCGCCCCTGGCGGCTGTGGGGCGAGGACCCGCGCGACACCGTGGGCGGCCGGGTCCGCGCCGCCCGCGAACAGGGCTCCTTCGACCGGTGGCAGCGCCAGATGAGGTCGTCCGGACCCCGCCCCGGGTGGAGCGTCCAGGCCGTCTTCGACTGGGCCCAGCAGGGGCTGGAACGCGGCAGCGTCCTGCACGTGCCGGCCGCCCGCTGCCTCGCCGCCGTGGCGGGCCCCGACGACCGCCGGCTGATCCTGGAGACCGCTCGCGGCGGTCCCGACGGCGCCCGCTGCGCCGCCCTGCACCACCTGGCGGAGAACCGCGACCCGGTCGTGCTCGACCTGATCGAGGCCGCCGCGGGCAGCCCGTCCCGCACCGTCGCCGAGGCGGCCGTCACCGCCTTCGAGCGCATGTGCGGGGAGGCGGCCGTCGACCGAGCACGCGGCTGGGTGCGCCGGCCCGACGCGCTCGGCAGGTCCGCCGGCGGCGTCCTGGCCTCGCGCGGCGGTGAGCGGGACGCCCCGCTCGTCCTCGCCTCCCTGCACCGGGCCGTGCGCGCGGACGGCCCCGACGCGCCGTCGCTGTACCCTCTCGTCGACGGTGCCGGCCGCCTCGGCATCGCCTGCGCCGCCCCCGTCCTGAGGCACGTCTACCGCGAGACCGCCTCCTCCGGGCTGCGCGGACGAGCGGCCCGCGCCCTCGCCGCGACCGATCCGACCTTCCCGACCGGTTTCGCCGTCGAGTGCCTGTGGGACTGCGAGGAGACCACGCGGGAGGTCGCCGCCCTGCACGCCGAGACCGGGGACGTGCGCGTCGCCGAACGGCTGCGCAGGCTCGCCGCCGACCCGGTGGAGGAGGACGAGGTGCAGACCGCCGTGCGCAGCCGCATCGGCCCCGACGCACAGGCCGCCTGACCCGCGGGTGCCCGGTGCGGAGCCGCCCGGCGGCCCCGGCCGGGGGTGCCCGGTGCGGGGCCGCGGGAGGCGCCAGGGGCGGCGCGGGCCCGTACGGGGCGCCGGGGGTGCCCGGTGTCCGGCGCGGACCCCGGGGAGCCCCTCCCCTTCCCGGCCGCCCGTCTCACCGCCCGCGCACGAACCGCACCGGCGTCCCCGGCGCGGCCTGCGCGGCCACCGCCAGGTCCGCCTCCCGGACCACCGCCACCACCGGGTACCCGCCGGTCGTCGGATGGTCCGCCAGGAACACCACCGGCCTGCCGTCCGGCGGCACCTGCACGGCGCCCAACACCATGCCCTCGCTGGGCAGCTCCCCCGGCCGCGCCCGCTCCAGCGGCGGCCCCTCGGTCCGCAGCCCGACCCGGTTGGACGCCGGCGACACCCGGTACGCGCGGGAGGTGAGCGTCCGCAGGGCCTCCGGGACGAACCAGTCGTCCCGCGGCCCGAACCGCACCCTCAGCACCACCTCCCGCGGCACGCCGCGCCAGGGCGCCCCCTCGTAGCGGGCCGTACCCGGCGGCGGGGCGGCGCCCAGCGGCAGGATCGCGCCGTCCGCGAGCGGCGCGGGCCCGAGCCCCGACAGCAGGTCCGTCGACCGGCTCCCCAGCACGGGCGGGACCGCCACACCCCCCGCGAACGCCACGTACGACCGGACGCCCCGCACCGCCGCGCCCACCTCCAGCACGGCGCCCGCCCCGAGCCGCACCGCGGCGCCCCAGGCCGCCGGGCGCCCGTCGACGGTGACGGGGCAGGGCGCGCCGCCCACCGCCACGGTCACCGGGCACCGGGTCCGCACCGCGCAGCCGGTGAGCGTCGTCTCCAGCACGGCCGCCCCGTCGCCGTTGCCGACCAGCCGGTTGACCAGGGCGGCCGCGTACGGGTCGAGCGCGCCCGACCGGGGCACCCCCAGGTGCGCGTGCCCGGGCCGGCCCAGGTCCTGCACGGTGGTCAGCGCACCGGCCCGCACGACGGTGAGGGCCCGGCCCGTCACGCCCCCTCCTCGACGAACCGCACCCGCAGCCCCGGCGACAGCAGCGCCGGCGGTTCCCGCTCCGGGTCCCACAGCACGGCGTCGGTCGTCCCGACGAGCCGCCACCCGCCGGGCGACGAGCGCGGGTAGACCCCCGTGTACGGCCCGGCCAGGGCGACCGAGCCCGCCGGGACGGCCGTGCGCGGGGTGGCCCTGCGCGGGACCGCGTACCGCTCCGGCAGCCCGGTCAGGTACCCGAAGCCGGGAGCGAACCCGCAGAACGCCACCCGGTACCCGGCGGCCGCGTGGATCCGGCCCACCTCCCCGGGCGCCACCCCCCACATC
This sequence comes from Streptomyces sudanensis, assembly GCF_023614315.1. Lineage (NCBI taxonomy): Bacteria > Bacillati > Actinomycetota > Actinomycetes > Kitasatosporales > Streptomycetaceae > Streptomyces > Streptomyces sudanensis. The sequence goes on from NZ_CP095474.1 coordinate 4,636,865, forward strand.
GCGGCGACCTCCTCCAGGTCCGGCCCGTCGTACCGGACCGGCACCTCCACCAGGGGCGCCCGGTCCGCCTCCAGCGGCGGCACCTCCCACCCGGCGACCTCCGCGGCCAGCCGCCCGGGGTCGTCCACCCCGTCGAGGAGGACCGTCCGCGCGGCCGGGACGACCTCCCGCACGGCCGCCAGCGCGCCCGCCGCCCGCCTCCTCAGCAGCTCGGCGTGGAACGCCCGGGTCTCCTCGCCGTCGCCGAACTCCAGCAGCAGGGCCCGCTCGCCCACCTCCAGGGCCCTCACGCGAACGCCGCCACGCGCACCCCGGCCCCCTCCAGTTGCGCCCGCACCCGCCGCGCCAGCTCCACCGCCCCCGGCGTGTCGCCGTGCAGGCACAGCGACCGGGCCCGTACGGACAGGGTCCTGCCGCACTGCGAGACCACCGTCCCGGACCGGGCCAGGCGGACCGACCGCTCGGCGACGGCGTCCGGGTCGCGCACGACCGCGCCCTCCCGCCCCCGGGGCACGAGCGTCCCGTCCGCCGCGTACGCCCGGTCCGCGAAGGCCTCGGCCACCACCGGCAGGCCGGCCTCCCGCGCACACGCGTGCAGCCGCGAACCGGGCAGCCCCAGCAGCGGCAGCCGCCCCCCGGCCAGCAGCACCCCCTCGACCACGGCCCGCGCCTGCTCCCCGTCGTGCACCACCCGGTTGTACAGCGCCCCGTGCGGCTTGACGTACGACACCCGCGACCCGGCGGCCCGCGCGAACACCTCCAGGGCGCCGATCTGGTAGGCCACCTCGGCCGCCAGCTCGTCCGCCGGCACGTCCATGGCGCGCCGCCCGAAGCCGGCCAGGTCGCGGTAGGACACCTGGGCGCCGATCCGGACTCCCCGCCCGGCGGCGAGGGCGCACACGCGGCGCATGGTGGCCGGGTCCCCGGCGTGGAAGCCGCACGCTACGTTGGCACTGGTGACCACGGACAGCAACTGCTCGTCGTCGGTCAGCCGCCAGCGGCCGAAGCCCTCGCCGAGATCGGCGTTGAGGTCGATCGACACCTCGGTCACATCCGTCAACTCCTCCGAGAGAACCCGTCTTCGCCGCCGGGACGGACCATGCCCCGCCGGCGCTCCCCTGCCGCCGCGCCCCNNNCCCTCGCCCCGCCCGCCGGGGCCGCCGGGGCCGGTGCTGTCTCTTATACACATCCGCCCATGCCGACGACTCCGTACTTTGCAATTATAGAT
>NZ_CP095474.1:4638103-4643502 GCF_023614315.1 Streptomyces sudanensis
AAAGGTGGGTGCTAGTGCGGGTCGAGGGGTGGGGGTCGTCGGCAGCGTCAGAGGNTCNNANCGGCGGGAACCCGGGGCGGGCGACGCCGACAGGATGGCGCACGGCGCGGAGCCGCGCCACCGGCCCGGCCCGGGGCGCCCGGCCGCGCTGCGCCCGTCCCGCGCCGTTTCGACCGCTGTCACCGCGAGGACCTACTCTGTGCACCGTGACCTCGCCTGCCCCGACGGAACCGACAGAACCCGTTCCGCCCCAGCTCGGCGCGGGGCCGAGGCCCGCGCAGGGCCCGGCCGCCGACGAAGGGCTGGCGCGGCGCCTGCGCGCGCTCGCCTGCACCGCCCCCCTGCACGACCTGGACGTCCGCAAGGCGAACCTGGCGGGGGAGTACTCGGTCTACACCATGGCGGAGATCGCCCTCGCCGCGATCGACCTCGTCACGCTCAACATGGACTTCGACACGGGCGCCGACCACGAGCAGGTCGTCGCCCGCCTGCTGCCGCGCGTCGCCGCCCAGGCCCCCGGTCGGCCCGCCGCCGAGCACGAGCGCGTCGCCCGCTGGGTCCTGGAGAACCTGATCAACGTCGGCAGCGTCGACCGGGGCTTCCGCGCCGTCTACGGCACCTTCGGCCCCGACGGCGCGTACGTCCGCAGGGACTACGACTTCAAGCTCGTCGAGGAGGTCCCCGGCCACGGCGGCGGCGTCTACCTCCGCACCACCGACGAGGCCGTCAACGTCCTGGTGGGCGCCCTCGACACGGACGTCACCAGCGCCCAGATCGCCGCCGAGGTCAAGCTGGAGGTGCTGGTCAGCCGGGGCCGGCTCGCCGACGCCCAGCTCGCCGCGGAGCAGGCCCGCTACCGCACGGTCCAGTACGCCGAGACCCTCCGCAGGACCCTGGAGGCGACCCGGCGCGACGTCCGCGCCGTCGACTGGCTCGACATCGTCCCCGACCTGATCGACGAGGCCCTGGCACACGTGGCGGACCGCTACCGCCACGAGAACGCGATCCTCACCAACATCCGCAAGGCCCGCGACGAGGCCGAGGGCTCCGAGCACAAGCGCCGCGCCGCCGAACTCGTCGACATAGTCAAGGACTGCATCCGCCGTCACACGCAGCTCCAGTCCCGCCTCCTGGAGGCCGGCCCGCTGTTCCGCGCCGAACAGGACCGCCAGGCCTTCGCCCGGCCCGCCGCCCGCGCCGGCGTCGACCTGTACGGCCAGCTCGTCGCCCCGCTGCTGCCGCTCCCGCTCGAGCAGGCGGTCCGCGTCACCGACGCGTACTTCGCGTGCGGCACGGGCCTGCGCGCCCCCGGCGCCGTCCGCGTCGGCGACCTCGTCGACCTGCTCCTCACCCCGCCCGCGGAGCGCGAGCACCTCGGCGCCGAGATGCCCGAGCCCGACCTGATCGCCACCCCCGACGACAGCCGCTTCAGCGAGGAGCAGCTGGCCGCGGCCACGGAACTGCTCGACCTGGAGCACGACGCGCCCCGCCGCCTCTCCGGCCTGCTCGCCGAGGCCCGCCTGCGCGACCCCGACCTGCCGTACCTCGTCGCCCTGCTCGCCGTCCACGCCGCGAGCCCCCCGGTCGGCACCGCCTACCGGCAGGGCGAGGAACGCCTCCTGTTCGCCGTCGACGACGGCACGGAACTGGACGACCCGGAGTTCGGCGGCGCCGACCTGATCGTCGGCACGGCCCTGCTCGACGCGGCGGGCATGGCCGCCGGCCGCACGGACCCGACATGACCGCGACCACCAGCAGCACCGAGGAGCACCAGCCGTGAGCGACCACCGCGCCGAGCACGCCGACGCGTGGGGCGAACCCGAAGCCGAGCGGGCCCCCCGGCCCGCCCCGCCCGGCGGCGTCACCCCCGCCGACGCGGCCGACGCCGCCCGGCTCGTCTCCTTCGGCCTGCAGCCCCGGCTGCTCCCCGCCCGCGACGCCGAGTACGCCGGACTGCTCCGCCGCCACCGCGAGGACCCGGCCTTCGCCCGGCTCGCCGACGCCGTCGCCACCGGTCTCGGCCTCGTCGTCCTGGAGGTCTCCCTCCGCGCGGGCATGGCCGTCGCGGCGGGTGAGGACTCCGTCTTCGCCGTCCGCATGGGCGACTACGCCCGCCGCGCCTCCGCCGACTCCGCCGACCGCTTCCTGCACGGCCTGGCCCACCTGGCGATCGCCGCCCTGGCCTTCCCCCGCCCCGAGGACCTCGCCGACGACGGCTACGTCGGCCGCATCACCGTCAACGGCGTCGACGCCTTCGTACGGCACGCCTGCCGCCGCCTGGAGGAGCGCGCCGAACGGGAGGGCGAGAACACCGACCCCGCCTCCGACGCCCCCGGCCTCGAAGCGGCTTGGCGCGTCTACGCGCGCCGCAGCGCCACCGGCGCCACCAAGGACGCCCGCCGCCTCGCCGGCTCCACCACCGGTGTCATCGGCAAGGCCGTCACGTTCCTCACCGAGTCCGGCTTCCTCCAGCGCACCGGCGACGACGCGGGCGGCACGTACCGCACCACCGCCCGCTACCAGCTCCAGGTCCGCGACATGGCCGGCAGCGCCGCCCTGACCGAGCTCCTCGACCTGGGCGTCGTCCCCGTCACCGACGGCTCCGCCACGCTCCTGCCCCCGCCGGACGGCGACGACCTGGAGCTGGCCGCCGACGCGGGCCTCCCGTTCCACGGCTGACCGCACCGCCCACCCGACCACCGCACCCCGCGAACCACCACCGACGAGAGTCCGCCGCCATGTACGAGCTGTCCCGGGTCCGCCTCTACTCCATCGGACCCGCCGGTGCCCGCTACGCCGACACCGTCCTGGACCTGCGCGGGGTGGGCGCGCCCGTGNCCCNCCCCCCCCGCGCAGGCGGACTTCTTCGAGGACGAGCCGGTCGGCCCGCCGCGCCGCCCCGCCCCCGCGGGCGTGCTGTTCCTGGAGAACGGCGGCGGCAAGTCCGTCCTCCTCAAGCTGATCTTCTCGGTGATGCTCCCCGGCCACCGCAACACCCTCGGCGGCGCTAGCTCCGGCGTGCTCCGCAAGTTCCTCCTCGCCGACGACTGCGGGCACGTCGCCCTGGAGTGGCAGCACACCCTCACCGGCGAGCTCGTCGTCGTCGGCAAGGTCAGCGAGTGGCGCGGCCGCCAGGTCTCCAGCGACCCCCGCAAGTTCGCCGAGGCCTGGTACTCCTTCCGCCCCGGCCCCGGCCTCGGCCTGGACAACCTCCCCGTCGCCGAGACCGCCTCCGTCCGCCCGCCGGGCGAGGGCGCCTCCGGAGCCCGGGGCCGCCGCCGCACCATGAAGGGCTTCCGCGACGCCCTCACCGAGGCCGGCCGCGCCTACCCGCACCTGGAGGTGTACTGGGAGGAGACCCACGACCGCTGGAACGAGCACCTCGGCGACCTGGGCCTCGACCCGGAGCTCTTCCGCTACCAGCGGGAGATGAACGCCGACGAGGGCGAGGCCGCCGGCCTCTTCGCGGTCAAGAAGGACTCCGACTTCACCGACCTCCTCCTGCGCGCCGTCACCGACACCCGCGACACCGACGGCCTGGCCGACCTCGTCGGCGGCTTCGGCGACAAGCTCGGCCGCCGCGCCGAACTGACCGCCGAGCGCGACTTCACCGCCGGCTCCGCCGACCTCCTCGGCCGCATCGTCGAGGCGTCCGCCGCCCGCGCCCGCGCCCGCGACGTCCACGCCGCCGCCGAGCGCCGCACCCGCACCCTCGCCCGCCGCCTCTCCGCCCGCGCCGCCGAGGAGCGCGGACGCGTCGCCGAACTCGCCGAGCAGGTCACCGCCGCCGCCGACACCGCAGCCGAGGCCGAACGGGCCCGCGCCCGCGCCTCCCTCGTCGCCGCCGAACTCGCCTACCGCCACGCCTCCCTGGCCCTCGCCGCCGCCGAGAAGGACGCCGCGGCCCAGCGCCGCGAACTGTCCGACGCCCGCACCCTCCACGCGGCCTGGCAGGCCGCCGAAGCCGTCCTGCGGCACCGTGCCGCGGCCGACCGCTCGGCGCGCGTGGCCGCCGCGATCCGGGAGGCCGAACGGGACGCCGCCCCCGCCCTCGCGGCCCGCGCCCAGGCGGCCGCCGACCTCGTACGGGCCCTCCACGCCGCCGCCGAGGACGGCGAACGCCACGCCGAGAAGGAGGAGCGGCGCTCCACCGCCCTTCAGGAGACCGCGGAGAGCGCGCACCGCGACGCCACCACCGCCGCCACCGAGGCCCAGCGCGCCCGCAGCGAGGCCGCCCACCTGCGCCAGCGCCTCGCCGAGGTCGAGCAGGAGACCGCCGAGGCGGTACGGGCCGGCTGGCTCGACGACACCGCCCCGGACGCGGACCCCGCCCGCGCCGCCCTGGCCGCCGGCGACGCCGAGAAGACCGCCGTCGCCGCCTGGGACACCGCCCGCGAGGCCGCCCGCGCCGCCGCCCAGCGGGCCCGCGAGGCCGCCGCCGAGGAGTCCCGGGCCGAACTGGCCGCCGCCCGCGCCGCCGACGCCGCGCAGGCGGCCGAGAACGCCCACCAGGCGGAGCGGCGCGCCGCCGAATCACTCGCCGCCGACGAGCGCCTCGCCGAACTCCTCGGCCTGCCCTCCGCCCCCGCCGCCCGCCTGCCCCGGCAGAACACCGGCGAGGACGTCCCGGCGGCGCCCGGCGACACCGGCCAGCCCGCCGCCGTCCGGGGCGCGCCGACCGCCGAGGACCTCGACCGGTACGCCGACGAACTGCGTGAACTCCTCGACCGGCACATCGCCTCCGCCGAACGCAAGCTGTTCGACCTGCGCACCGCCGCCGCCGACGACGCCCGCATCCTCGGCGCCCTCGGCGACGGCGGCCTCCTGCCGCCCGGACCCGACGTCCTCGCCACCGTCGAGTTCCTCGGCGAGCACGGCGTCCCCGCCCTGCCCGGCTGGCGCTACCTCGCCCAGTCCGTCGACCCCGCCGACCACGCCGCGGTCCTCGCCGCCCGCCCCGAGCTGGTCGACGGCGTCGTCGTCACCGACCCCCACTCGTACGCCCGCGCCCGCGAGGCCCTGTCCGGGGCGGCCCTCCTCCCGCGCTCCGCCGTCGCCGTCGGCACCGCCGCCGCGCTCCTCGCCCCCGTGCCCCGGACCGGGAACGACGACGGCGAGGTGTTCCTCGTCCCGCCGAACCCGGCCATGCACGACGAGCACGCCGCCGACGAGGAGCGCCGGGCCCTGCGCGCCCGCGCCGCCGCCCGCGACGAGGAGATCCGCGCCCTCGCCGCCCGCCTCGCCGGCGACCGGTCGCTGGCCGCCCGCATCGGCTCCTGGCGCGCCGACTGCCCGCCCGGCATGCTCGCCGAACTCGCCGAGGCCGCCGCCACCGCACGCGAGACCGCCCTCGCCGCCGAGGCCGCCCTCGCCGAGGCCCGCACCGCCCGCGCCGAGGC